>JBKDVK010000204.1:0-4562 GCA_046338875.1 Cyanobacteriota bacterium
CGGTGCGGCACCAGATCAGCCACAGGTTTTCCCCGCACGGTGATGGTGAAGCGTTCGCCTTGCTCCACAGCCCGCAGCAGGCGAGAGAGCTGGGCTTTGGCCTCAAAGGCGCCGATGCTGGCATCCATGGGCAGGTTGAGCTGGTTTATGAACTAGTTTACAAGCGGAGTATCGACTTGGCTGTCATGACCTTTTTTGGCAAGCAAATGCTGGCGTCCCCCGGAGTGGTGTAAGTCCCCCGGCACCCTCTTCGCCCTGGCGCGGCGCCCCGAGCTGCAAGTTTTCGCAAAAGATCTGGTGGAGCAGCCCGCCTAGGGTTGGCTGGATCTGCAGCTAAAGCGTTGACGCAGCATCGGCTGCCGCCTTGGCGCCCTCGATTCCGAAGTGGCGACTTTTTGCAAAGGTGCTTCCCTTGACTGCGCCCGTTTGCTCGCGCCAAGTCTGCAGTCCATGCGATTGGCTCGATCGGCCTGGAGCCCTGGGAGTTTGATTCGCTCACCGGCTCCAACAGCTGCCTTGCCGATTGCGGCAGCCCGACCCAGCCCACCATTTCTTTGCTCCATTTCCTAACTCCCGTTCCTAGCTCCCGTTCCTAGCTCCCGATCTTTCTGCCGCCATGGTGATCAAACTCTTCCGCAAGCTGGGTGTGCAATCCAAGGTGTTGGCCATGGTGCTGCTGGCCAGCTTGCTGAGCCTGTTGCTCACCGGCCTGGTGAGCTACAGCATCGGCAGCAAAGTGCTCACCACTGCGGTCTCGAATCAATTGGTGGCCCTGCGCAACAGCCGCGCGGAGGCGTTGAAGGATTACTTCGGCTTCCTGCGTAACCATGTGCTGACGATGAGCGAGGGCTTTCTGGTGATCGATGGCCTCAAGGAATTCCGAGCCGCCTACCCCAAGCTTCAGAACACCACACTTAGCGCGGAGCAGCAGAAAAAACTCGTCGCCTATTACACCGATGTATTTTTACCCAAGCTCAAAAAGAATTTAGAAGGTGAGCCTGCGCTCGCCACCTATCTGCCCACTACTCCTGCTGATCGCTACCTCACATATCACTACACTGCCAATAACCCGCGAGCCCCGCATCTGGATGAGCTTGAGGATGCTGGTGATGGCAGTGAATACAGTGCTGTGCACCGAAAATTCGCTAAACGTTTCCATCGTCTTACCGAAGTCTTTGGCTATCGCGATATTTTTCTTGTGGATATCGATACCGCCAATGTTTTATTCTCCGTAGCCAAGGAGGCGGATATGGGTTCTAATCTCAAGACTGGCGTTTATGCAGATACGGCCCTTGCCAGAACTTTTGAAGAGATTCGCAAATCGCGTGATCCCTATTTTGTTTATATTTCTGATATGGAGCACTACAAGGCCAGCTTTGGTGAGCCTGCCTTTTTTATCGGCTCTACCGTGTTTGATGGCGATAAGTTTATCGGAGCCCTGATCTATCAGATCAATCCTAAGGAGATCGATCGGGTGATGACGCACAACAAGCAATGGGAGAGGCAGGGACTTGGTAAAACTGGAGAGTCTTTTCTGGTGGGCCAGGATTTCAAGTTGCGCTCCTCCTTCAGGGCGTTTCTGCAAAACCCGGATCAATACTTCCAAACCCTTCGTTCTACTGGAGTTTCGCAAGAGAAGATTGATTGGATTAAGCGGGCCAATAGTCCGGTGCTTATTCAGGAGGTGAAAACCGAGGGGGCAAAGCGGTCTCTCGCCGGCCAGACCGGTGAGGCTGAGGAGAATGATTACCGTGGTAAACGTGTGTTGAAGTCCTATCAGCCGGTCCGGATTGGCACTTTCGAGTGGGGATTGGTGTCCAAGATTGACAAGGACGAAGCACTGCAGGGCGTGCGCCGACTGCGGGATGCGTTGCTGTTGCTTGGCGCCATCCTGATACCGCTGCTAACCCTGATGTCTCTGGCGCTGGCGCGCAGTTTCATACAGCCGATTCAGCGCTTGATAGGTGCTACCAAGCAGATCATTGCCGGCGATAGTGCCGTGCAGGTGAAGGTGGATTCTGCCGACGAATTTGGCGAGCTTTCCAGCTCCTTCAACAGCATGGCTACCACCCTGCAGCAGCGGGAGGAGGCGATCCGCTCCCAGCTGCAGGAGAACGACCGGCTGCTGCTCAATATCCTGCCGGCGCGCACCGCCGAGCGGCTCAAGCAGGGGGAACAGTCGATCACCGAGCAATATCCGAGCGTCAGCGTGCTCTACGCCGATCTCGAAGGCTTCCAGGACCTTTCTTCCGAACTGGCGCCCGACCAGGCAATCGTGGTGCTCAATGAATTGATCGGGGCCTTCGATGATGCCGCTGAACGCTGCGGCGTCGAGAAGTTGCGCAGCACCGGCTCCAACTATCTGGCGGTCTGCGGCCTTTCGGTGCCGCGGATCGACGACGAGAAGCGCACGGTGGAGCTGGCCCTGGCCATGCTGCAGGTGGTGGAGCGGCTCAGCGCCAAGCATGGCGTGCGGCTCAGCCTCGATATCGGCATCCATGCCGGCGCCCTGGCGGCCGGGGTGGTGGGAAGTGGCAAGTTCTATTACGACGTTTGGGGCGAAACCGTGACCATCGCCCGGGCCATCCACATCTCCCCCAAGCAGAACGTGATTCAGGTGACCGAGCCGGTGCGGCAGGCCCTCGATGGGCTTTACAGCTTCGAGCCCCTGGCGCCCGTTGAAGTCAAGGGCGAGGGGGTCATCTCGATCTGGGAACTGACCCGCTTGGATCCCGCCCTGGTTTCCGCTGCTGTGGGTGGCGCAACATGAACAGTGCGCTCCTGTTCGCTGCCGCAGCCGCCAGCTCGGCCGCCACTCCCTCCAGCGGCGCTGGCGGCAGCGCAACCCTGATCGGGCCTGGCTCCGTGGCGGCGGCCGCCCTCGGACAGGTGAATCCGTTCTGGGTTTTCGCGCTGGTGCTGGGCTTCCCGCTGCTGATGCTGCTGCTGGGCGAGGCCTTGCGTTGGCTGCAGCGCAATCAACCGGTCTTCGTGGCGCCGCTGGCCATCCTGCGCAACTGGACCCTGCCGGCCCTGGCCCTCTATCTGCTGCTGGTGGCTCTGTTGGGGCGGCCCCGATCGGCCGTGGGGGTGCGGATCAGCGAGACCCTGGTCTGGCTAACCCTGATCCTGGCGGCCCTCTCGCTGCTCAATGTGATCCTGTTCGAGGGGGCAGAGCAGGGCAGCTGGCAGGCCAAGGTGCCCAAGCTGTTCCGGGATCTGGGCAGCTTCCTGCTGGTGCTGATCGGCTCGGCGATCGTGCTTTCCAGCGTCTGGGGGGCCGATCTGGGCGGCTTCCTCACCGCCCTGGGGGTGGGATCGCTGGTGCTGGGTCTGGCCCTGCAGGACAGCCTCGGCAACATCTTTTCCGGCGTGGCCCTGCTTTTCGAGCAGCCGATCGCCATGGGCGACTGGGTGCAGATCGGCGACAGCCTTGGCCAGGTGGTGGAGGTGAACTGGCGTTCGGTGCACCTGAAGACCATGAATGACGATCTCAGGGTGATCCCGAACTCGGAACTGGCCAAGGGCCAATTCATCAACTTCAGCCGTCCCACATCCCTGCATCGATTTGAGGTTCCGATCTCCTTCTCCTACGACGATCCCCCCAATCGGGTGCGGCAGCTGCTGATTAGCGCCGTGCTTGAAATTCCCGGTGTTCTCAGCACGCCGCCGCCGAATGTGGTGGTGGTGAGTTACGGCGATTTCGCGATCAACTACAAAGTGCAGGTTTATGCGCCCGATTTCGTTACCGGTGACGGCATCCAGGATGAGCTCAACCGGCGCATCTGGTACCTGGCCAAGCGCCATCGCCTGACGATGCCCTACCCAAGGCAGCAGGAGGTTCCCTACGAGTCCACCGCCCCCACGCCCCTTGAGCAGGGTGCGGCCTCGCTGCATTTGCTGAAGTGCACACCCGGCTTCGCCTCCCTCTCCAGCGAACGGCTGGAGCAGCTGCTGGCCGAGTGCGAGGTCCGCTCCTATGCCACCCATGAGGTGGTGCTGCACCGCCTGATGCCCCTCGATGGCCTTTATTTGATCTTGAGCGGCGAGGCCGAGCTGGTGCTGCCCGATGCCGCGGGTCGGCCCTGCAGCTTGGGGGTGCTGCTGCGGGGGGAATGCTTCGGCGAGAAGAGTTCGCTGCTGCATGGCCGCATCGCCGAAACCACCGTGCTCGCCTGCGATGACCTCGAGGTGCTGGTTATCCCCTGCGAGCGTCTGCAGGAGGTGATGGTGGAATCGCCGCGCCTGGCCGCCGATCTGGACGAGGTGATCGAGATCCGCCAGAGGGCCGTGGCCAAGGTGCTGGAGGGGGGTCTGCAGCGACGGGAATCTGCGGGAACCCCTTTGCCAGAACCTCTCGCAGGCCCGCTGGTCCGTGGGAGCGCCTCGGGGGGTGCTTAGCGGTTGCTGGGCTTTAGCTCCGAGAACAGGGTGACAGCGTTGGCGCTGGCCGCCTGATTGAGCTGGCGATCGAAGCTGGCGAGGCTGGCCCCAAGCCGTTGGGCCAGCTCCAGGTAAGTGGCGTCGTAGCTGGAAAGCCCCTGGTCGCGGGCCAGCGCCAG
>JBKDVK010000205.1:0-10793 GCA_046338875.1 Cyanobacteriota bacterium
GGTCTGGTGGTGGAGCGCGATGCCAGTGGCGCCGCCTTTGGCAAGCAGTTCAAACGGGCCGACAAAAGCGCTGCCCCCTGGGCGGCGGTCGTTGGAGAGCAGGAGGCGGCCGAAGGGGTGGTGGTGCTCAAACACCTGCGGGACAGCGAGCGCCAAGATCGCCGCCAGCCGATCGCGGCCGTGGTGCAGGAGCTGTTGGGCAAGGATTGAGTCGGCCAGGATGGCGGGGGGCTCCCAATCAGGGCCCCCTACGCCCCGCCCTTGCCCATAAAAAACGGGCCTTGCGGCCCGCCTTGGATGTTTTGAAGCTGATCAGCCCAGATCAGGCCGAACCCACTGCCACATAGGAGCCGTAGAAAAACAGGCCCAGCACAAAGATCACGGCCATGCCGCCGGCGGTGGCCACCAGCCACAGGGGCAGGACTCCTTCGGTCCAACGGCTTTTCCAGGCCACGGCGGGCCGGCCATCGGGCAGACGGTCGGGAATCCGACCGTCTGGCATTGTTCTTGGTTTGCTACTCATGGTCGGTCTCCGTCAGTTGAAGAAGTAGCTGGAAAAGAGAATGCCGGTGACGAAAACAATCAACAGACCCAGATAGAGGCTGGTGCGGTTCAGTTCAACCGGAAGTTGGTTGGGGTTGGGGTTGCGCTGCATGGCGGTATTCAGCGGCGGACGAACTGCATAGCTGCCAGGGCACCCAGGAAAAACACCGTGGGAACGCCAAGGGCATGGATTGAAAGCCAGCGCACCGTGAAGATCGGGTAATTGCGCGGCGTGGTGGGGGCAGTGGATTGGGTCATGGCTTATTGCAGGCGCTGGTCAAGCTGGGATTTGCCTTCATAACGCTTGCTCACCACTGGCGCCTTGGCTTCCTGGGCTTGGAAGTAGGCATCAGGGCGGGGCGTTCCAAAGGCGTCGTAGGCCAGGCCGGTGGAAACAAAGAAAAACCCGGCCAAAAAGATGGCGGGCAGGGTGACCGCATGGATCACCCAGTAGCGGATGCTCGTGATGATCTCGAAAAACGGGCGTTCACCCGTAGAGCCGGCAGCCATAGCAGGAAGCGTTCAGCCCAGAGATCCTAGGGGCCGGCGGGGGCGGCTGGCCCCCGGCCCCTGGCTTGGTTACACAGGGACGCAGTTGTTGTCCCTGCTGCCCCCGGCTGGGTCCCCCCTCAGCCGACCCAGCGCAGCAGCGAGCCCCGCTCCCCGAACACAAACCCCTTGCCATCGCCAGGAAAGACGATGCGGGTGAAGTTGCTGGGCTGGCGGGCCCCCACCGGATCCCTGCTCCACTTCTTGCCGCCATCGGCGCTGCTCAATAGGGTGCCGCTGCCGCCACCGGTCCACAGGGACCCCTGGGGATCCCAGGCCAGATCGAGGTAGCCGAAGCCATTGGTGATCGGGATCACCGGTTTGCTCCATTCGGGGTTCTCAGAGGTGCCGGAGTCAAAGCGCAGCTGGGCGCCCCGGGCCAGCATCCACAGGCCGCCATCGGGCTGGAAGCCCATCGATTGCAGCCGCTGGCTGCTTACCCGTTGATGGGGCTGCCAGGTGGCCTGGCCCGGTTCCCAGGTGGCATAGAAGTTGCCCAGGCTGCTGACGCTCACGTAGCGGCCCTGGTCGTCGCGGCGCAGGTCCCGCACCGATCCCGCCGCATCGCTCACCAGGGCCTGCCAGCTGTTGCCGGCGTCATCGCTGCGGTAGATGGCGCCCACATTGGTGGCCAGTTCCGCCTGCTTGGGGCCCAGGGCCGTGATCAGGTATGGCTCACCGGGCAGTTTCGTATCGAGCAGCAGGCGGCTCCAGCTCTGTCCGTTGTCATCGCTGTGCAGCAGCAATCCCGGCTGACCGACGATCCAGCCCTCCTTGCCGCGAAAGTCGATGCTGATCAGGCGGAAGTTTTCGTCCTCCGGCAGGTCCAGGGCCCGCTTCTGCCAGCTGGCACCACCGTCGCTGGTTTCCATGATCAAGCGGTTGCTGCCCACCAGAAAGCCGTGGCGGCTGTCGCTGAAGGCCACATCCAATGGGCTGGAACTGGTCTCCAGCGGCACTTCCTGCCAGGGACTGGCGGCCGCCACGGGCAGGCCGGTCGATACGCAGCCCGTCAGGCCCAGCCCCAGCCCCAGGGCCAGCACCAGGCTTAAGAGGGGCAGCAACAGCCGCCGCAGGGCGCCAGGGGCGGAGCGGCGGGGCAGGGAGGCGGACATCAGCGCAACGAATACAGAGAGAGGAAGAAGGCGATCGCCAGGGCGAAGCCACCAAAAATGAGCACGTTCTTCTGGCCGGGGGTGAGGCGGTTGACGCCTAGGCCGTAGTTGAGATTCTCCTCGAAGCCACTGGCTTTGTTCCGGGGCCCGATGTCCTTGAAGGCCACCACCCGGCTGCGGCAGACCGGGCAGCGGAAGCTGACGGCATCCAGTTCCAAAAATGGGGTGCCAGCTTCGATACCCAGCTTGCGCACCCCTTCGGCCGGGTCGTAGACGAAACCACAGCTGCGGCATTCGAAGCGGTGGCTGGCCGGATCAACGGCCGGCTCCGGGGCCGCATCTGGGGCTGGAACTGGGGCCGAATCAGCAGTGGTGGCTGGCTCGGTGGCAGTGGCTTGCACGGTGGCATTGGCAGTTGCCTCGGTGCTGGAGCCGTCGGTCGCGCTGGCGGGCGGGGGGCCATCAGGCTGGGGCATGAGCCGATCCTCGCCAGGTTGGGGATCGCCCGGGTCGTCGCTGCTCATGCGTTGGCGCTTCAGGGCGCTCAAACTCTATCCAGCCCCCCCGACCCAAGGCCATGCACCCACAACGGGCTTGCAGATGTCAGACTGCCCGCCAGTTCGGACCTGGTCAACGATGTTCGTGCTCCCCGGTTACGACGCTTTCCTGGGGTTCCTGCTGATTGCCGCTGCCGTCCCGGTGCTGGCTTTGGTCACGAACAAGCTGCTCTCCCCCAAGAGCCGCCAAGGCGAGCGCCAGCTCACCTACGAGTCCGGCATGGAGCCCATCGGTGGCGCCTGGATTCAATTCAATATTCGTTACTACATGTTTGCCCTGGTCTTCGTCATTTTTGATGTCGAGACTGTTTTTCTTTATCCCTGGGCCGTGGCTTTCCACCGACTCGGCCTGCTGGCCTTCATTGAGGCCCTGATCTTTATCACCATCTTGGTGGTCGCCCTTGCCTATGCCTGGCGCAAGGGCGCCCTCGAGTGGAGCTGACCCGGAGCGCCATGACTTTGACCCCTTCCGATTCCCCTTCCGTTGCCGCCCTGCGGGACCTGCGGGCCGCTAGCTGTGGTCCCGTCGGTGCCCCCGCCGTCACCGCCGACCTTTCCGAGAACATCATCCTCACCAGCCTGGATGATCTCCACAACTGGGCCCGGCTCAGCAGTCTCTGGCCTCTGCTTTACGGCACCGCCTGTTGTTTCATCGAATTTGCGGCCCTGATCGGCTCCCGCTTTGATTTCGATCGCTTTGGATTGGTGCCCCGCTCCAGCCCCAGGCAGGCCGATCTGCTGATCGTGGCAGGCACCGTCACGATGAAAATGGCCCCGGCCCTGGTGCGTCTCTACGAGCAGATGCCCGAGCCCAAATACGTCATCGCCATGGGGGCCTGCACAATCACCGGTGGCATGTTCTCGGCCGATTCCACCACCGCCGTTCGTGGCGTCGACAAGCTTATTCCTGTCGATCTTTACCTACCTGGATGTCCGCCCCGGCCCGAAGCCATCTTTGATGCCGTTATCAAGCTGCGCAAGAAAGTGGGCAATGAAGCCCTGGCGGAACGGGGACATTTGCAACCCACCCACCGGTATTACACGATTCCCCACCAGATGAAGTTGGTGGAACCGATTGTTAACGGCAACTATCTACGTGCCGAAACCCAAAAGGCTGCCCTGGCAGCGTCGGCCGGATTGCCTTTGTCGGTAGCCGCGTCACCCCAAGCCGTTATCGCCGAGCCCCAGGCCCCTTCTTCCTGAGCCAACCCAGGCACTCCCAAGCACCATGCCCGCAGAGACACCCCCAAGCTCAGATTCTTCAGCGTCCCCTGCCAGCGAGGCCGCAACTTCTTCAGGCCCCGAAGCTTCCCCACTGGCGGCCCCAACGGCTGGCCCGGTAAGCAGTTGGCTGGTATCCCAAGGCTTCGACCATGAGGTCTTGGGGACAGACCATCTCGGCATCGAGACCCTGGGCGTTGAAGCGGCCTTTCTGCCCCTGCTGGCCACAGCCCTCAAGGCATCGGGCTTTGATTATCTGCAATGCCAAGGGGGTTACGACGAGGGTCCCGGCGGTCGCCTGGTCAGTTTTTACCACCTGATCAAGCTTGCCCCCCTGGCCAATGCCATTGAGGCCCTCGGCGATGCCGAGGCTCCTTTGCCTGCGGCTGTCCATCCTGAGGAGGTGCGGCTCAAGGTATTCCTGCCTAGGGATGGCGCCCTCACGATTCCGACCCTCTATGGCATCTGGCGCGGTGCCGATTGGCAGGAACGCGAAACCTTTGACATGTTCGGCATTCAGTACGAAGGCCATCCCCACCCCAAGCGTTTGTTGATGCCAGAGGATTGGAAAGGCTGGCCCCTACGCAAGGATTACGTGCAGCCCGATTTTTACGAAATGCAGGATGCTTATTAATGCAAGATGCATATTAAAGCGGCGCTTATTGGTAGTGTGCTGATTATTCAGGGATTGGTTCCAGGCGTAAATTCACCCATAACCTTTTTTTCCCGTTCTAGTTCCAATTGATTCAGCTTATCCACGGCTTCCGTAGTCCGTTGGATTGGTTCGGTAATTGCGGGTTTTGCCGTGGGGCTTAGCTGGGTGGGGCCTCCATAAAGGCGCTGGATCAGGAGGCCAACTATGGCCAGGGTCAGCAGCAGGCCGATCAGTCGCATCAGGGAGTGGAACGATTAGATCCATCTTGACGTCAACCTTGCCCGCACTGCCCAACGGCTCCGCCGGCAGCTGTTTCACTGGCTATTGCAGCTCTGGGAGCGCTGGGTTCAATCGTGGCGGTGTTTGCGGTAAAACCGCATTACTGCTTTGGCCAAACTGGCTGGCTCATGCCGCAAGGTGGCACTCGGCCTGGCCCCCTGCAGTTGCGCCCGCATCACTTCGTAGCCCTCTTTTTTGAGATCGGCCTCATTGCAGCTGACAGGGGTGGCGCCGTGCAACCGGTAGTGGTCGAGCAGGTGGGAGTGGGCAAGATCCTCCTGGGCCAGCACCGCATCGAAGAGGCGCTCGTTGACCCCCAGGCTGGCCAGCTGGGCCTCGATCGCCCGCAGGTGGCCGCTGACATCGAGGCCATCGGTTTCTCCCGGTTGGGTCATCAAATTGCAGATGTACAGCCGCGGTGCCTTGCTCAGGCTGATCGCCTTCACCAATTCGGGAACCAGAAGGTTGGGCAGCAGCGAGGTGTAAAGGCTGCCGGGGCCCAGCACAATCAGTTCGGCATTGGCAATGGCCTCCAGGGCCCGCGGCAGGGCTGGCGGGCGTTCCGGCGTGCAGCCCAGCCGCACGATCGGGCTGGTGGCTTTGCCGATGCGTGATTCCCCCTCCAGCCGCTCGCCGTTTTCCAGAATCGCCCAAAGGCGCACATCGGCATTGGTGGCCGGCACCACCTGGCCCTGCACCGCCAGAACCCGGCTACTGGCGGTGATGGCGGATTCAAGGCTGCCGGTGATGGCGGTCAGGGCCGTCAGAAAAAGATTGCCAAAACTATGGCCCTCAAGGCCACTGCCAGCCTTGAAGCGGTATTGGAACAGGCGGGTCAGTAGCGGCTCTTCGCGGGCCAGGGCCGTCAGGCAATTGCGGATGTCCCCGGGGGGTTGGACCCCCAGCTCACGGCGCAGCACCCCACTGCTGCCGCCATCGTCGGCAACGGTGACGATGGCGGTGATGTTGCCGCTATAACGCTTCAAGCCACTCAAGAGGGTGGCCAGGCCGGTGCCGCCGCCGATGGCCACAATGCTGGGCCCGCGGCTGAGTCGCCGCTGGGCCAGCAGGGCATCGACCAGGTGGGTGTCCTTTTCCGGGGCCAAGGCCTGCTGGATCGAGCCAAAACTGCGGCTCTGGCCCAGCCAGACCAGCCCCCCGCCCAAGACCAGAACGAGGGGGCCGGTGATGCCGCGGGGCAGCACCTTGGTGACCTGGCCCAGACTCCAGCGAATCGCTTCCAAGGTCCAGTAGATGGGCTGTAGATCGGCCCAGACCGCGGCGCCCAACAGGGCAATAAGTAACCCCAAGCCGGAGGTGAACACCCAGCGCTTGACCACCAGGCCGGGCTGCAGCCAGCGCACCGCCCGCCTTGAGCGGCTCATCAAGTCTGTTTGCCGCATCTGCCCCCGTCCCACCCAACTTGGACGTCGGGACCTCCGTTTGACACGCTCGGCGGGGCCTCGGACGGGCAAGGTCGGAGCGCGGGGCGCGGCGGATCTTGATTCGACTCTACGAAGCTTGCGGCAAGGGATGGTGAGGCGGTGCGGCACAGGGGCGAAGATGGTGCTGTTGAGAGTCCTTGAGCGCCCGCAGCCGTGATCAATCGGGTTCGCCGGAACGCCAGTCACCGCCTTCTGGATCGCCCGCCATCCCCCAGGCCCCTGGCCGGCAGCCCGGACCCGCAAGGCACCCTGCCGGTGGCCGAGCTCGATGGGGTGACCATGCGCTGGGGAGAGCGGCTGGTCTTGGACCAACTGCATCTGCAGGTCGAGGCGGGCGAACGGCTGGTGGTGGTGGGACCCTCCGGGTCGGGCAAGTCAACGATCCTGCGCTTGCTGGCTGGTTTGCTTTTGCCCAGTTCCGGCAGCGTGCGCCTGCATGGGGTGCCCCAGAGCTATCTGCGCCTCGATCAGCGGCACCCCCCGGATGTGCGGCTGGTGTTTCAGAACCCGGCCCTGCTGGCCTCCCTGACGGTGCGGGAGAACGTCGGTTTCCTGCTCTATCGCTTCAGCCGCCTGGGCGAGGACCAGATTCGGGAGCGGGTGGCTAGGGCCCTGGAGGCGGTGGGCTTGGCCGGTATCGAGGAGCGCCTGCCCGGAGAACTGAGTGGGGGCATGCAAAAGCGGGTCAGCTTTGCCCGGGCCCTGATTGACGATCCGGCCGCCATCGAGGGGCGGGTGCCCTTGCTGCTGTTTGATGAGCCCACGGCCGGCCTGGATCCGATGGCCTGTACCCGTATTGAGGACTTGATTGTGCAGAGCACCACCCTCACCCATGCCTCAGGCGTGGTTGTCAGCCATGTGCTCAGCACCATCGACCGTTGCGCTGATCGGGTGGCCTTGCTTTACGGCGGCCGTTTCCGCTGGAGCGGTACGATTGCTGAATTCCGGGTCTCTGAGGACCCTTACGTGGTGCAATTCCGAAGCGGTAGTTTGCGCGGACCGATGCAGCCGGCAGAGAGATAATCAATGCGCCGCAGTGTACGCGAGGCCTCCCTTGGATTTTGCCTGTTGGTTGCCATCGCCAGCGGCCTTGGGCTTTGGTTCTGGTTGAAGGGCATTTCCCTGAGTCGCCAGACCTGGACCATGGAGGCCAGCTTTCAAGATGCCGCCGGGCTGGCCCCCCGCTCGCCCGTCTCCTACCGCGGCGTCATGGTGGGCAGTGTTCAGGCCCTCAAAGTCACCGATACGGAGGTGGTGGCCGAATTGACCATCACCGATCCCAAGCTGCGGCTGGCCCTGCCGGTGGTGGCCCGGGTTGCCCCCTCTTCTCTGCTGGGTGGCGATGCGGCGGTTTCGCTGTTGAGTGGCGGTAAGCCCCTGGGGCCCGCAGGGCCAGGACCAAAGGAGCCAGGCTGCGATCGCAAGCGCATGGTTTGCCAGAACAACCGGATCCCGGGGGTAACGGCGGCCAGCTTCGATTCGGTCACCGAGACCATGCAGCGCCTGCTCTCTGAGGCCGACCGCGGCAAGTTGGTCCCCCAGATGGTTTCAGCCACCAAGACCTTTGAAACCACGGCCATCGAAACGCAAAAGTTGACCCAGGATGGTCAGCTGTTTGTGCGCGATGCGCGCCAGGCGGTGGCCCAGCTCAATGCCTCCATGGCCCGGGCCACACCGATCCTCAACAATCTCAACGCCGCCAGTCTTGATGCCCAGCGGGCCAGCCGCCACGCCCGCCAGTTGGCCGCCAGGCTCGATAACCCCAAGTTGACCGCCGACCTGCAGGCCACCCTGGCCAACGCCCGCCTGCTCACGGACCGTTGGCAGGCCGTCGGCGGTGATGTGCAGAAACTGACGGGCGATCCCAAGGTTGCCGACAACGTCCGCAGCGTCAGCCAAGGGCTGGCCCGCTTCTTTGACGATCTTTATCCCAGCAATCGCGAGGCGGTGCAGCAGCGTGCCGGCTCCGAGGCGTCCCGACGGGAGGCGGCCCGAGCCGAACGGCAGCGGGCCGAGCAGGAGCGGCTGGCGCCCCGCAGCCGCGGTAGTGGCGGTGTGGCCCCTCCCGCCCCGGCGCCGGGCTCGGTCCGGGGGCTGTAGGGCACAGGCTTCGGGGCAGGTGCTGCAGGGCAGAGGCTGCAGGGCAGCCGGGACCAAGCTCAGAAGTTGGCGACGGCTTCCAGGGCGATGGCGGCAATGGCCTGGTCACTGGCCTTGGGCAGGGCGACGTAGCGACCGCCGGCGGCTTCGGCCAGTTCTTTGCCCATGCCGCTGCCGATGAACTTGCGCTCGGTGTCGATTACCAGCAGCTTGATCCCGAGGGCGCGGTAACGACCGGCCACCTGCCGCAGCTCCTCGCGCAGATCCACCGGTTCCTCCCCTTCCAGGGCGGGTTGGCCCAGGGAGCGGGCCAGGGGCACGTTGCCCCGTCCATCGGTGATCGCCACCACCACCACCTGGCTGAGATCGCCGGTGGCCAGGGCATTGGCCCCCACCCGGGCCGCCTGGGTGAGGCCGTGGGCGAGGGGGGATCCGCCCCCGCAGGCCATCGCTTCGAGCCGGCGGCGGGCGGCGGTGATCGAGCGGGTGGGGGGCAGCAGCACCTCGGCCTGGTCACCGCGAAACGGAATCAGGGCCACCTCGTCGCGGTTCTCGTAGGCCTCGGTGAGCAGGCGCAGCACGGCCCCCTTGGCGCTTTGCATGCGGTTGAGGGCCATCGACCCACTGGCGTCAACCAAAAAGATGACCAGGGCCCCGGCCTTGCGTTGCAGCAATTTGGCCCGCAGGTCGGACTCTTCAACAACGACCCGGCGCTCGGGCTGGCGGGCGCGGCGTGCCTTCTGGTGGGGCGCGGCGGCCCGCAGGGTGGCATCCACGGCGATGCGGCGCACGGGCCCCCTGGGCAGCATCGGCTTGACGTAACGGCCGCGGCTCTCACTTCGCACCAAAGTGCGGCTGCCACTGCCACCACTGCGGGCCCGGGCGGCCGAAAACAGCAGCAGGTCCGGGTCGATGGCGGTGGCCTCCGGATCGAGCAGGAATTCTTCGGGAATGGAGGGGGGGGCCTGATCCTCGGGGCTGTCGTCTTCGTCGTCGTCGCTTTCGGGCTCGGGGGGATCGGGCTCGTCCTGCTCCGGCGCCTGGTCTTCTGGTGGGTCGGGGGCCTGCTCGCCCTGGGGCGGTGGTGGCGGTGGTTCGAGGGGTTGGTCGGGGTCGGGGGGTGGCAACTGGCGAGCCCGGGGGGCGATCACCAGCCGCACCGCCACCTGCAGATCCTCGGCCTCCACTTGGTCGCGGCCGCTGAGGGCGGCGTGGGCGCGGGCGACCCGCACCGCATAGAGCTCGCTGCGGTGCCCCTCCACCCCACCCCGCAGGGCCTCATCGACCAAATAACGGATCTGGTCGCGACTGATGGTTACATCCGGCAGCCATTGGCGCGCCAGCAACAGCTGGGTGGCCAGGGCATCGCTTTCCTCCCGCCAGCGCTCCCGGAAGGAGGCGCCGGCTTCGCCATGGTCGATGGCGCTGCGGCTGATCGCCACCCGTTGCTCGTTGCTCAGCAGTTGGTTGGCCGATAGGGCGATGGCGAAGCGGTCCAGCAGGTGGTCCCGCACGGCCCCTTCCTCGGGGTTGTAGGTGGCGATCAGCAGGCAGCGGCAGGGGTGGGCCAGGCTCAGGCCCTCGCGCTCAATGCGGTTCTCGCCACTGCCGACCGCCGCCAACAGCAGATTGGTAACGCCCTCATCGAGCAGGTTGAGCTCGTCGACGTAGAGCACTCCCCGGTGGGCTTCAGCCAGCAGGCCCGGCTGAAAAACCGGTGCACCGGCGTTGAGGGAGGCGGCCACATCAACGGCTCCCACCAGCCGGTCTTCGGTAACCCCCAGGGGCACCTGCACAAATGGGGCCGGGATCACCGTGGTGGGCAACAGGCCGCTGGATTCGGCCCCGCTGGCATCGGCCCCGCTGACATCGGCTCCGCTGGCATCGCCGCCCAATTCGGTGATGCGCTGGCGTACGGCGCTATCCCACTCATCGGGGCGGCCCGGATCGACATTGAGGCTGGTGGCCGCCTTGCCGAGGTTGAGCACGTCGATGGGCGGCAACAGGGCGTGCAGGGCGCGGGCCAGCACCGATTTGCCCGTGCCCCGGCCCCCGGCGATGACGACGCCGCCGAGGCCCGGATCGACGGCGGCCAGCAGCAAGGCCAGCTTGAGGATGCCGTGGCCGGTGATGGCCGCCAGGGGGAAACTGCGGTCGGCGGCACCGGGATCGCTGTGGCGCAGAGCCGAGGCGGGGGCTGGGTTGGCCGCTTTGGCGCCGCCACTGGCCGGGGCGGGGGAGGAAGGGTTGGGGCTGCCGCTGGCGACCATGGGGAGAAGGTGGGCCCGGGGCGGGTGTGGCTTGCGGCAGTCTCGCTGATCAGGGCTCG
>JBKDVK010000206.1:0-10890 GCA_046338875.1 Cyanobacteriota bacterium
TTGGGGCGGACGTGTCTTGGCGTCCACCAGCCTTCGCAACGTGGCGGTGGCCTGCGACGTTCAGCAAGCTGGGCCGGAAGCGCCCCACCAGGAGGCCGCTGCCGGCCGCTAGGGCCAGCAGCCAGGGATAGGGCCACTTCAGCAGCACCAGAGCGGCTAAATCGACGAGGGCAAACAGGCCCTTGAAGGGCTGGCTCACGCTGCGCTTGCCCACCAGCCAGGTGGCCTGCAGCACCAGGGCCAACACCGCCGGTTTCAGTGCCCAGAACACCGACGCCAGCAAGGGCAAGTGGCCCCACAGGGCATAAACGCTGGACAAAGTGAGCAGCAGCAACACCGACGGCAACAAAAACAAGCCGCCGGCGATCAGGCCGCCGCCAACCCCATGCATCAACCAGCCCAGATAAATGGCCAGTTGGGTTGCCTCAGGACCCGGCAACAACAAACAAACCTGCAGGGCATGCAAAAAACGGCGCTCCGATAACCAGCGCCGCCGCCCCACCAGTTCATCGAACAGCAGGGCGATCTGGGCCGCCGGCCCCCCGAAACTGACCATGCCGAGCCTGGCCCAGAACCGGGCCGCCTCCGCCAACGACACCGCAGCGACAGGGCCTTGAGAGTTCGCCAAGGTCCTTGCCTTCGCCGGCATTAACAGACTATGGGCAGGCCCCCCCTGCGCGACGTTGGCAGGATTACAACGAGTCCTGCCAGGACCCTGCCTGACCATCGCGGGGTTCGCAACGATGCCCTGCGGTTCGGCTGTGCGGTTCAGATCTGCGGTTCAGCCCAGGCTTTGGCGCACAATCTCGCTGAGCTTGCCGGCTTCGAGCATGTAGGCGTCGTGGCCCAGTTGGCTCTCAAGGGTTGAGAAGGTGACGCCAGAGCGCAAGCCAGCGGCCAGTTCTTGGTGGCGGTGGGGCGGGAACAGTCGATCTGAGGCCACCGCCACCAGCCGCACCCGGGCCGTAATGCGCGCCAGGGCGGAGTCGATGCCGCCGCGACCGCGACCAACATCGTGGCGGTTCATGGCCTGGGTGAGGACGATGTAGCTGTTGGCATCAAAACGGCGCACCAATTGCTGGGATTCCGCCGCCAGAAAGCCGGCGATCGCCTGTTCACGGCCGAGGGGATCGGCGGCGGCGAAGCGTTGGTCGAGTTCCCGTTCGCAGCCGTAGGTGATCGTCGCGATCGAGCGGGCCAGGGCCAGACCCCGTTGGGGCCCGCCGCTGGGATCGTCGTAGTAGTCACCGCCCAGAAAGTTGGGATCCTGGCGGATTGCCTCGATTTGACAGAGATGGAAAGGGATGTTTTCGGCACTGCAACGGGCGGCAGTGGCCAGCAGCAGCAATCGTTCGACCCGCTGGGGTTCTTCAATCGCCCATTCCAGGGCCCGCATGCCCCCCATCGAACCGCCGATCACCGCATGCCAACGGGAGATGCCTAAACGGTTGGCCAGTTGCCGCTCCGCCGCCACCAGATCGCGGATGGTCAACGCCGGAAAGCGCGGCCCCCAGGGCCGGCCGTCGGGCGCCTGGCTTGAAGGCCCGCTGCTGCCCTGGCAGCCGCCCAACACATTGGGGCAGAGCACAAAGAAGCGGTCGGTATCCAAGGCGCGCCCGGGACCGATCAAGCCATCCCACCAACCCGGCGCCCCATGGCCCGGCCCGGCAGGGCCAGCGGCATGGCTGTCGCCACTGAAACCATGCAGCAACAGCACGGCATTGTCGGCGGCGCCATTGAGCTGGCCCCAGCTCTCCCAGGCCAGGGTGATCGGACCAAGGCGACCCCCCAATTCGAGATCCAAGGGGGCATCGCCAAACAGTTGGCTGAATTGGCGCTGGCCACTGGGATCGCCCGGCCGCCAGCCGCCATGGCGATGGCAACTGGCACTGGGGCCCAGGTCAATGGTGAGGGGATCCATGACTAAAAGTTCAACGTTTTTCAGCAAACAGTTGGTCCCAAACGGCCCCTTTGGCAAAGAAGGTTTGGTCGATGCTCTGCCAGCCGCCAAAACTGGCCGCATCAAAGAGGGTTTTGACGGGGGCAAAGCGCGAGCGCACTTGACTCCACACCTGGGGATCGACGGGACGGAAACCCTCTTCGGCAAAAATCCGCTGGGCCTCTTCGGTGCTTAAGAACTTGGCCAGGGCTTCGGCCGCAGCCCGGTTGCCATGGCGATCGACATTGCGATCAACAATCACCACCGGCGCTTCGATCCGCACATTGACCTCTGGCACCACAAAGGGAGTCTGGAGTTCGCCGGCCTTGGTGGCCTGGATGGCTTCGTTTTCATAATTCAAAAGCACATCCCCCTGGCCGCGCTTGAGAAAAGTATCGGTAGCTTCGCGGGCATCCTTGGGCAAATTATCAACTTTGCGGTACACCGCACTCACAAAATCCTTGGCTTGGGCTTCGGTGCCGCCGGTGCGCGCCACCGAGCCCCAAAGGCCAAGAAAGTTCCAGCGGGCTCCACCCGATGTCTTGGGATTGGCTGTGATAACGCTCACTCCGGGCCGGGCCAAGTCGGCCCACTGCTTCACGCCCTTTGGATTGCCGGGACGGGTCAAAAAAGCCACGACCGAATTGGTGATGATGGAACCATGGGGAAGCTCCTTTTCCCAACCAGGATCGACCAAACCGGCTTTCTCCAGCTTCAGCACGTCGCCGGCCAAGGCCAGGGCGGCCACATCGGCATCCAGGCCATCGATGATGGACCGGGTCTGGGAGGCAGAGCCGCCATAGCTGGTGCGAATCGCGAGATCCTTACCGGTTTTGGCCTTCCAAGCGGCCTGGAAGCGGGGCAGGATGCGGTCGTAGGCACTCTTGGTTACTGCATAGCTGACAAGCAACAAGGGCTTGTCAGCCCCTGCAGGGGTTGACCCCGAGTTCTGGCCCTGGCCTTTCTGCACCTGGCCGCCGCAACCACCCAACAGCAGCGCCAGGCCCAGGCCGCTGGCCAAAACGGCACGGCGACGAGTGAACAAGGGGCAACGACGGAGTGAAACCACGGTTTGGCGATGAACAACCAGGAGTTACATTACACACTAATCCGCTAGGGGTATGGGATTGGCGCTTGGCCAGGGCGAGCAGGCCTAACGGGTCTGAGCGAAAATCTGATCCCAGATGCCACCCTTGACGAAAAACTTCTTGTCGGTCTCACCCCAACCCCCCAGATCGCCGATGCGGAAGAACCTGACATTGGGGAACTTGCCACGGGTATAGCTTTTGCCTTCCGGTGTCACCGGCCTGAAGCCATTGTCGACGAAGACCTTCTGGGCGGCCGGGGTATATAGGAAACGGCTGAAGGCTTCGGCAACTCTGCGGGTGCCACGGTGGCCACGGTTGAATTGGTGGCTACTGATTGATTGGGCAGCTCATTTTGCCAACCAGGCTTGACCAAACCAGCTTTCTCAAGCTTGGTGATGTCTGAGGCCATCGCCAGGGCCACCACATCGGCCTCGAGGCCGTCAATCACGGCACGGGTCTGGGAACCCGAGCCGCCATAGCTGGTCCTAATTACCACACTCTGGCCGGTCTTCTTCTTCCAGTCGGCTACAAACAGGGGAATGATCTTGTCATAGGCCGCCTTGGTAACGGCATAGGCGACCAACAGGATCGACTGGGGCTTGGTTGGGGTCTGGGCCGCTGCCGGCTGGGCCAGGGTGCCGACAGCAAGACCCCCTAGCAGCGGAACCCAGGCCTGGCTGGCCAAGACCACGCCAGCTATGGAGGCTCGCGCCGAGCGATGGGATTTAGATACCACGGTTGTCCGATTGGATTGCTTGCCAACGCTATCCAGCGGCCTGGTCCCCGCACGTAATCCCAACTACATCGACAGGGATGTCCCTTGCCTCTGGCACAATCCCTATGCCATTACCGGGGATCAAGCGTGGGCTTCAGCGCCAAAACCGAGTACGGCATCGTCTCCCTGATCGAGTTGGCAGCCGTTTACGACCAGGGGCTGGTGCTGCAGGTCGCCGAGATCGCCCAGCGCCAGGGCATCCCCGATCGCTACCTGGAACAGATGTTGACCAGCCTGCGCCGCGGCAAGATCCTGCGCAGCATCCGCGGCCCCAAAGGCGGGTACCAACTCGCCCGTCCCCCCGCCGAGGTGTCAGTGGCCGAGGTGGTCAACTGCCTGGAAGGGGAAACTTCCTCACGCAGCAGCTCGGCCCGCGCCACCGCCGAATTTGAGGTGTTAGGTCAGCTTGCCGCCCGCTTGGATGGGGACCGCCAGCAGTTGCTGGCAAATACCACGCTTCAAGAACTGCTGGATCAGCGCAATCGAATCGACCAGTCCCAGGTGATGTATTTCATCTGAGACGGCAGGGCCAGAGCCTGAACCTGAGCCTGAGCCAGTTGGACCTAGATCGAATAGTCGGGCACGAAGGTACGCGCCTGACGGCTGACGATGTGCACCTGATCCCCCAGGGCCAGGGCTGTGTGGTCTAACTGGTCGCGGGGCACCTGGGCCATCACCACCTCGCCGCTCTCCAGCACAACTTCGACCTGAAGATCACGGCCCATATGGCTCAAGCGTCGCAACCGAGCCGGCACGGTGTCCGCGCCTGGGTACAAGGACACCTCGACATCGTGGGGGCGGAAAAAGACCGGCTGCTCTTGGACTGGCCAGCCGCCGTCCCGGGGGCCGGCCAGGGGCCTTTGCACCGGTACGGCGCCCGAAGCGAGCATGTTGACGGCGCCGACAAAACTCATCACAAAGGGGCTGGCGGGATGGTCGTAGATCTCCGCCGGTGTGCCGATCTGCTCAATGTGGCCTTCGTTCATCACCACAATGCGATCGGCCACCTCCATGGCCTCCTCCTGGTCGTGGGTAACGATCACGGTGGTGACGTGCATTTCATCGTGGAGGTTGCGCAACCAGGCCCGCAGCTCCTTACGCACCTTGGCGTCGAGGGCGCTGAAGGGCTCATCAAGCAGTAACACCCGCGGTTGGACGGCCAGGGCCCGGGCCAGGGCCACCCGTTGGCGCTGGCCGCCGGATAGCTGGGAGGGATAGCGACCGCCGTATCCCCTGAGTTGAACGAGGTCGAGCAATTCGTCCACTCGGCGGCGAATCGGCTCCTTTTTCCAGTGGCGCAGCTCCAGCCCAAAGGAGACGTTCTGGCGCACCGTCCGGTGCTTGAAAAGGGCAAAGTGTTGAAAGACAAAACCCACTTGCCGCTCTTGCACCGACCGGTCGGTAGCCTCCTCACCTGTGATCCAGACCCGACCGGCATCGGCTTGCTCCAGACCGGCGATCAGTCGCAACAGGGTGCTCTTGCCGGACCCGGAGGGACCAAGCAAAGCCACCAGGGAGCCCGAATCAATATCAACGCTGACATTGTCCACCGCCTGAAAATCGCCAAAGCGCTTGCTGACATTGGCCACGCGGATTCCCATGGCGGCGCTGCTGAAGTGCAATTACGATAACAGCGTAGACAAACCGTCTTATGGAGGCGGCCACTTCAAAACGGTGATACGATCGGGTTACCGTTCAATCAGAATCCATGGTCGCCGCATCGCCATTGCCTTCTGGCCGAAGGCTGGCGGGCCTGCCGCGCCAACTGAAGCTACCTAGCTGGCCCTGGCGCATCACCTGGACCTACTTGGGCTTAATACTCTTTCTGCCCCTGGCCGCCATGCTGTTGAAAGGGTCGGCGTTAGGCCCAGCCGCTTTTTGGCAGATGGCAACCACACCCGTCGCCCTTGCTTCCTACAAAATCAGCTTTGGCATCGCCGCCCTCGCCAGCCTGATCAATGGCGTTTTCGGCCTGATCATCGCCTGGGCTTTGATTCGCTGCCGTTTCCCCGGCCAACGGTTGCTGGACGCCCTGATCGATTTGCCCTTTGCCCTGCCGACCGCCGTTGCCGGCTTGGCCCTCTCCTATGTCTACAGCAAAGAGGGTTGGCTGGGTGCGCCGTTGGCGAACATGTTTGGCCTCAAGGTCTCTTACACGGCCCTGGGGGTCGGCGTGGCCATGGTCTTCATCTCCCTGCCTTTTGTGGTGCGCACGGTCGAGCCGGTGTTGCGCTCCCTAGAAAAAGAACAGGAGGAAGCTTCCTGGTGCCTTGGCGCCAACCAGGGCCAAACCTTTTTTCTGATAATTTTGCCCCAACTAATGCCGGCCATTCTGGGCGGAATAGCACAGGGCTTTAGCCGGGCCGTCGGTGAATACGGCTCGGTAGTGATGATAGCCAGCAACATGCCCTTCAAGGATCTGATCACCCCTACTTTGATAATTCAACATCTAGAGGAATACGACTTTGCCAGCGCCACGGTTATTGGCTGCGTCATGTTGATCTTCTCCCTACTCAGCCTCCTGGTGATCAATGCGCTCCAGGTTTGGGGACAGCGCTACCAGGGCAGCGAAAGCACCTCTTGAAGCGAATTCTCTGTAGTACCTATTAACGCTGACTATTGACGCGCTAGATCTTCCGCCCATCCCCCCCAACCATGGCCTTCATAATTCCGCCGCTCAGCGACACAAAACCCGCCCCCGCTTCCCAAGCCGGCGCCAAGGCAAAGGGGGTCGCGCTTTGGCCGCTGCTGATCATCACTGTGGCCTGCCTTTATGTGGGTGTGGTGATTCTTTTACCGGCCCTATCGGTGGTGTTTCAGGCCTTTGCCAAGGGCCCTGGTGTATTCCTGCAAAATCTGGGCGATAGCGATTTGCTGGCGGCCCTGCGTCTCACCCTGTTGGCCACCGCCATTGCCGTGCCCTTCAACACAATCTTCGGTCTGGCGGCGGCCACCGCCATCGCCCGCCGCCGCTTTCGTGGCAAGGCCCTTTTGCTGAGCATAATCGATTTACCCTTCTCGATTTCACCGGTGGTGGTGGGACTGATGTTGGTGTTGCTTTACAGCCCCAACCATGGCTTGTTAGGCCCTTTAGTGAATAGCTGGGGCTGGAAAATCATCTTTTCGTGGCCGGGCATTGTCTTGGCCACAATTATTGTCACTTTCCCCTTCATGGCCCGCGAAGTGATTCCTCTGCTTGAAGAAGAGGGTTGGGAACAGGAAGAGGCCGCCCGAACCCTCGGGGCCAGCGACTGGCAGGTGTTTTGGAAAGTCACCCTTCCCTCGGTGCGCTGGGCTGCCCTCTACGGATTGATTCTGACCACCGCCCGGGCCCTTGGAGAATTTGGTGCTGTTTCGGTAGTGAGTGGAAACATCCGCGGCGAAACCCAAACCCTGCCACTTTTTGTTGAAGACGCATATAAGCAGTATCATACTGAATTAGCCTATGGTGCGGCATTACTTCTAGCCGGAGTGGCCGTTGTTTCGCTGTTGCTAAAAATCCTCGTCGAACAAATTATGGAAGGCAGCCGCAAGTCCATTGGGCTTGATGTGGACACTAAAGACACCTGATAGATTATAAGTTAAACTACGCTTTCTACCGATTAGGCAGGCCGCGTTGCTGGCAGAACCCTGAAGCCACACCCCAACGGCGCCGCCAAGCACTGCCACTTATCGCTTTGCTTTGGCTTTGGCGTAGGTGGCGTTCCGCCAGCAGGGTGGCAGCGCTGGCCAGGCCCGTGGGATCCCGGTAGGGCTCGGCGGCGGCGCAAAACAGGTGGTCCCATTCCATGGCGGTGAGGGAGCGCAGGGGAAAGGAATCGCCCAACGCTGTCGGCGCCGCAACCGTGCCGCTGCTCCAATGCTCCGAGGCGTTGGCGGCGATGCTGGCCAACTGCAGACCCGCTGTCACCAGGGCGCCCCGCACGGCGGCGGCACTGCTGTATGTGATCAGTCGCCCCTCCGGCTTGAGCAGCGCCGCCAGCCGGGCCAAAAATTCAAGGCTCCATAGCTGGGGGCAGCGGCGCGGTGAAAAGGCATCCAGCCACACCAGGTCGCAGCCCCCTTGCAGGGCGGCGGGCAAGCGACTGACGGCCTGGCGCCCATCACCCCAGAGCAGCCGCTCACTGTGGCCCAGGGCTTCAAGGCGGCTCAAGGTGGCTTCAGACCACTGGCTGCGGAAGGCATCCGACGCCAGAGCCAGGGCCAGGGGTTGGCGATCCTGCTCCAAGCCCCACCACTGCACCGACAAGCCCAGGCCGGCGGCGGCCTGGAGTAGGGCGGCGGTATTGGTGCCAGTGCCCACGGCCACTTCCACCACCACCAGCTCCTGGCCGGGCCGCCAACGCTCGAGTTGGCTGGGCCGCACGAATTTTTGCTGGGCCTCGCTGAGGGCGCCAGCGGCGCTGTGGAATCCCTCGCCGAAGGCGCCACTCCAAAGACTGAAGCTGCCGTCGGCACCGCAACGGGGCGTCAGTAGCGCCGACCCAGCCCCCTGGTCCAAAGAACAGCTCAATGGTGCAGTCGGGCCAGGTCCTGCCAGAACTCGGGATAGGACACGGCCGCCGCCTCGGGGCGGCCCAGGCGGGTGGGCCCCTCCGCCACCAAGGCGGCCACCGCCAGGCTCATGGCCACCCGGTGATCGGTTTCACTGTCGGTGTCGGCTCCCCGCAGGCGGGTGGGGCCGGTGATGGTGAGGCCATCAGGGTGCTCTTCGATGTTGGCCCCCAGGGCCGTGAGCTGACGCGCCATCACCGCCAACCGGTCCGTTTCCTTCACCCTCAGCTCGGCGGCGCCACGGATGTGGCTGACGCCTTCGGCACAGCAGGCGGCCACCGCCAGTACAGGAATCTCATCCACCAGGCGGGGGATCAACGCCTCGTCGATGTTGAAGGCCTGCAAGGGACCGTGCTGGACCAGAAGGTCAGCGACAGGTTCACCAGCCACATCACGGCTGTTCTCCAGGCAGATCCGGGCTCCCATCGCTTCAAGCACCTCCAAGATGCCGGTGCGGCTGGGGTTGAGACCGACGTTCTCAATCGTCAATTCGGATCCGGGGGTGATCGCGGCGGCCACCAGCCAAAAAGCGGCCGAACTGATGTCCCCCGGCACCACCACTGACTGGCCACGCAACACCGCACCCGGGCGGACTCTGACCTCGGTGCCAGCGGGACCGATCACCTCAAGATCGGCCCCAAAAGCCCGCAACATGCGTTCGCTGTGGTCGCGGGAAAGGGCCGGTTCGATCACGGTGGTTGGCCCCTCGGCCGTCAGGGCGGCCAAAAGCAGGGCACTTTTGACCTGGGCTGAGGCCACTGGCGTGTGCACCCTGGCCCCCGCAAGGGCCTGGCCCTGCACCGCCAGGGGAGCAAGGTTGCCTCCTTGGCGCCCGTGGATCTGGGCCCCCATCTGGGCCAGGGGCACGGCCACCCGGCCCATGGGACGGCGCCGCAAGGAGCCGTCGCCGCTGATCACAAAGTGACGACCGACCCGGCCGGCCAGCAGGCCCAGCATCAAGCGCATGGTGGTTCCGGAATTGCCGCAATCCAGCACCGTTTCCGGCTCCTGCAGGCCATCGAGTCCCACCCCTTGGACCCGCACCGGTTGACCTGCCACGATCGGCCCCACCCCTACCCCCATCGCCCGCAAGCAGGCGGCGGTGCTGAGGGGATCCTCGGCGGGCAGCAGACCCTCAATGAGGGTTTCACCCTCGGCGATGGCCCCGAACAACAAGGCCCGATGGGAAATTGATTTGTCCCCTGGAACCCGTACCCGCCCCTGCAAACATCCGCCCGCCGGCAGCTCCAGCAAGTTGGGGTCGACGGAACTGGGCCCGGCGTTACTGGGCAGGGTCGGGCTGGCAGACACGCAGGCAAGGACAGCTATGGCTTGGATCCTATGGAGCCCGGTGCCGCGCCGCAGAGATCAGGCGGTGAGCTTGAGGGCCCAAAGCAGAGAACCAAAATGCCAACCAAGGGCATCAAATAGAATTACCGCTTGGGCATCATCAGCATGAAGCAAGGTTTCGGCGAAATGCCTGATCAGATCAGGTGCGCTGAAATGAAACTCTAATTGAGACGCAACCGCTACAATTCCCTCAGCGGTAGTAATGGGACGAAGTTTTTCCTGAAGTTCCTTATCTTCAGAAACTTGCTTAAGAAAAGAAGCCAAATCATCATTGGGGCGTATGAGCGTTTCAGCGAAGTGATTTATGAGATCAGTTTCGGTGAATCTATAGCCCCTGCTTAAACCGACCTCCACCAAACCCTGGACGGAGGTAGTTTCACGCAGGGTTCGTTGAAGTTCTTCGTCGGCGGAAAGTTCGTTTAAAAACGAAAACAAATCTTCTTTAGTCAAGACCAGCAAAGCTTTTCATCCTAACCAAGCTAGCAACGAAAGCCGACAAAATTCAAAAATTTCGCTTCACAAATATCTTCGTAGATTTATAAAGTTTTGTCAACCGAGCAGCATGCCTCCCGTAGGGCTGAGCACCGCCTGGGCGCTGCGCAGGTCGTAGTGCAAATCGGCCAAGCTGCATTGGCCTAGCTCCCGCTCCAGAGCCAACCTCAGGCGACGCTCCAACAACCGGGCCACCCGATCGGCCGCCGTGCCACTGTCGGGTTCGAGCTGATCGACGGCCCCCTGCTGGCGCTCCAGAGCCCCGACCACTTCGGCCAAGTTGATCAGGGGTGCCCCTCGGGCCAGGCGATAGCCCCCCACCCTGCCGCGACGGGCCTCCAGCAACCCCGATCGCCGCATACGCAGCAGCAACTGCTCCAACATCGGGGCCGGCAAGGCCTGGCAAGCAGCCAGGTCAGTCACCGATCGCCACCGAGGCGGGCAATCCTCAGCCAACTCCAGCAAGGCCTTCAGGGCATGGACCACCTGGCGGCCCAGGAGGGGGGAGGTGGGGCCGCTGGCCATCAGAGCGGCCGGCGCCCCAGGGTTAACCGCTCCAGCACGTGCTCGAGGGTGTAACCGAACAGGGCCGGATCCGGTTCGCGGCCCCCCAGATCCGCCAGACCCAGCTCTGCCCAGCGCTGGTCCACCCTCGCCTCAATGGCGGCATCACGGCTCAGGGGTTGGCCCCA
>JBKDVK010000207.1:0-16424 GCA_046338875.1 Cyanobacteriota bacterium
CGACAGGTGATGCGATTACCGGTCCAATTATGGAAATACTCATGGGCAATGACACTTTCAACCCGCTCCAACTCCGCGTCCGTAGCCGTTTCGGCGTCGGCTAGCACCAACTTGGAATTAAAGATATTCAGACTCTTATTCTCCATTGCGCCCATATTAAAATGGCGCACAGCAACGATATTAAATTCATTCAGATCGTATTCCAGCCCATAAACCTGCTCATCCCAGGCCATGCAACGCTTCAAGCTCGCCATGGCATGGGCCGTGTAAGGCCCATCTCCCGGTTCGACATGGAGTCTCAAGCGCACCTCACGACCACTTGCCGTAACGAAGCAACCCTTCACCTCCTCCAGCTGGCCAGCCACGAGGGCAAACAGATAGGAGGGTTTGGGGAAGGGATCGTCCCAGACTGCGTAGTGCCGGGCGCGGCCATCAACCCCTGATGGCAGGGCCCCTGACTCGACGCCATTGCCATTGGAAAGCAACACCGGATAGCGCTGCTGATCCGCTTCCAGACGCACCCGAAAACAACTGAGCACATCGGGCCGATCGGGATGGAATGTGATGCGGCGGAAGCCCTCTGCCTCGCATTGGGTGGTCACCATGCCGCCGCTGACGTAGAGGCCCTCCAAGCTGGTGTTGGCCTGGGGCTCAAGCCGCACCACAGTCCGCAATCGGAACGGCCCCCCTGGAGGATTCAGCAGGGTCAACCCTGCCGCCGTGTGGCGGTAGAGCGGGGCCGCCAGCGGCTGGCCATCAAGGCTGATCTCCAGCAGTTCCAAATCAATCCCCGCCAACTCCAGGGGCGCAGGGACTGTTGCGGTCGTCGCCTCCAGGGCCAACACTGCTTCGACAAAGGCGTGGTCGCCTTCCAGCCGCACCGTCAAGTCCGTACGGCTGAGTCGGTAGGGATAGGGGCGGTAATCGGCGAGATGGATTGCGGCCATGGTGGGCCTTACCTACTTCTTGCCGCCGGAACCGGCCGCTTGCATGGCCTTTTTAACTTGGGCCACCAGGGTGTCTACTTCCTTCTTCCAATCAGGCGGCAGCGACGGGCCACAGAATTTGTCAATGCGGAGCACGGTTTCGGCCACGGACGCATTGACGAGCTGCTCGCGGGTCAAGGGGGCTGGGGCCCCTTGAATCTGGCTGCCATGCTTGGTTGAAAGCACTGATGTCAGCATACTGAGATTGCCTTCCATCGAAGCTTTAAAGGGCAACTTGGCCTGGGCCAAGGTGCACATGTTGATCGCCGCCATGCTCATATAAGTGTTGAACTGGTCGGCGGTCGCCGGGGTGGAGGCGGGCGCCTTGGCCGGCTGCTGCGCCAGAACAGCAGCAGGGAAAGAAAGGCTGAGACCAAAGATGGCCAGGGCCAGGACGGACCGCTTGCCGAGCATGGGGAAGAGGGGATGAACCTACCCATGCTGCTGCATCACAGGCCCACCGCCCAGTGGCGCCAGTTGACAGCGTGGCCGAACCGTCCCGGGTCAGTTCTGCAAAGGAGCCTCAATCTCTGTCCCAACCAAGGGGGGGCCGGCCGCCTCCAGCCGGATCTCATGGTGGATTTCACTCACTTCGAGCTCGTCATCACGCCAGCAATAAATCGAACGGGAACGGTAGCGATCTTGATCGACGAGGCGAATATGCTCGATAACATGCAAATCATAGTCTTGAGATTCAAAAATTACCTCATGCTCATCGACCTGGCGAATCTGACTATTAATTGGGATGCCGGCGACAACATCTTGGCTTCGCCGCATCTGGTGGCCGCATAGATAGACATCCGCGCAGCCTCTGGCACGATATTTTGGTTTGATATTAAAAAAGTCAAAGGTCTCTTCAGGCCACCAGCTCAGTCGGTAAGCCGCTTCGCCTTGGCTCGCTTCGCTATACATTTCCACCCGCAGCATCATATCTAGTCGCAGCACCTCCCCATCAGCAAAAAAATACAATCGCCGCGAACGCCATAGACCAAGATTGCGCCCAAACCAGCGTTTCAAATTGGAATCAAGCTGAATGCGGCTCCGCACTGGATCCGGGCTGGTGGCTGGTTTGGAGGTCTTTGCCGCAATGGAGATGGGAAGCCCATGGGCAGGGGGCTCTGGCGTCTTGGTCATAGCGTCCAATGTTAGGGCCCTTGCTTCGCCTCCCTCATAGCCAATCCAATCCACGTTTGCTCGTTTTCACCTAAAAGCCATAAGGTGTCATGAACTCCAGCCAATTCCCTGTGAGTGCTGCAGGCCTGCGAAGCCTCCCGCTTTCGATCTGTTCCCGTATCGCCCTCAGCGGCTCCGCTCTCCCCTGACTCCATGACGGGAACGACCCTCACAGACACCAAGGCGGAACCATCCCACTCCCAGTCCCTGAAGTTGTTGCTGGTGGCTAGCAAGCACCACATGGCCACCAACGATCTGCGGGCGTTGCTGGCTTTGCTCAACAACGATGAGTTCAGCTTTCAGGTGTCACTTGAGGTGGTCGATCCGGCCAGCCATCCAGAGGTGCTCGAGCTGCACCGGCTGGTCGCCACCCCGGCGCTTGTCAAACTCGAACCCGCCCCCAAGCAGATCTTCGCCGGCAACACCCTTTCGCTCCAAGTGCGCAGTTGGTTGCCCCGCTGGAAGCAAACCGAAGTGGTCACGGGCCTGGGCCTCAGCCTCGTCCCGGCCGAGATGGATGGCAGCCGCAGTCTGCGCGAAGTGCAACTCGAAGACCAGCTACTGGTGCTGCGCCAGGAAAACGAAACCTTGATCGAACGGGTCGGGGTTCAGGAGCGACTACTGCGCATGGTCGCCCATGAACTGCGTACACCCCTGACGGCGGCCAAGCTGGCAATCCAGAGCCATGGGCTGGGGCAAATCGACCAGGCCCGCTTCCACGACGTTCTCAAACGCCGGCTGGACGATATCGAAGCCCTCTCCAGCGACCTTCTCGAAGTGGGTACCACCCGCTGGGAGGCCCTGTTCAATCCCCAGCGCCTGGCCCTCGGTCAGGTTGCCGCCGAAGCCATTCTTGAACTGGAGAAGCTTTGGATCGGTCGCAACCTTGAATTCGTAACCGACATCCAGGCCGATCTCCCCGATGTTTACGCCGATCAACGGCGCATGCGGCAGGTGCTCCTCAACCTGATTGAAAACGCCCTGAAATTCACTCCCGATGGCGGTCGCGTCATTCTGACCCTGCTGCACCGCACCAACCAGTGGGTCCAGATCAGTGTCTGCGACAGCGGCCCGGGGATCCCCCACAAAGAGCAGCAACGCATCTTCCAGGATCGGGTACGCCTGCCCCAGACCTCCACCACCACCTCCGGCTATGGCGTGGGACTGTCGGTATGCCGGCGGATCGCCCAGGTCCACGGTGGGCGCATCTGGGTGGTGTCTGAACCGGGAGAAGGAGCCTGTTTCCATTGCACCGTTCCAGTTTGGAACGGCCAAATCCTGACGACATCGGCCATTGGCGATGCTGATCTCAACGAAGTGAACGACTGAGCGCCTTGACGAACGCCCCCCCCGACCCGTAGTTTCAAAACAACAGCGCGGAGCTGGTCGTCAGCCCAGACCTGGTTCGGACCTTTTCGGTTCACACCAAACTTCCCAAGAGTTTCGGTCCATGGTCTCGACTGCATCAATTCCACTGTGGCCTCGCCCCCATCGTCTAGAGGCCTAGGACACCTCCCTTTCACGGAGGCGACAGGGGTTCGAATCCCCTTGGGGGTATTTTCCAAACAATAAAATTAATTAGTATTTAAATGTTAAATACTAAAAATCTGACTATAATTATGGTCAGATCTTAGTGGCTCGCCGCTGCGCTTCTTGTTGTACTCCCCTGAGATTGTTAGCCAGATCTTGTTGAAGCCTCTGTTCAATCAAACCAATCGGCATGCCAGGGTTTCCCTGGACTGTCAGGTCATAGAGCAACCAAGTGCTGGTCGGGTCGCTGCCGATCATCCAGTAACCCTCAAAGCAACGAAAATCTCCCTCCACCATTTGAAAAGCCAACCTGCCGGCCTCAAGATTTTCCTCCAGCTCCAGCAACACCCTGGCACTGAAACGCAAGCCACAAAAATTCTGGGTGCCCACCTGTTCAACTCGAACTTGGTTGCCCTCCCGGGAAAGCTGGCGTGAATGGCTGAGGTTGGGTATGAATTGGTTCAGGTTGTCGTAGTCGGTGAGGGCCGACCACAACCAATAGGGCTCTACCCGCAAACGCAACTGGGCCGCCAACCGGCGAGTGCCCTGGGGCAATCGCTCCATTTCCTGTTGGATGGTGTCAAGGGGGCATTGCATACCCGAAAGCCGTCGCTCGGGACAGCGATCAGGCATGGGCGCAGAAAACGGTGCCAGGGTCTGCGTCAAGGGAAAATTGGTGACTTGTGCGGGGCGAGGGCCACAGCTTCGGTTGCCAAGCCTTAAGCCTTAACAAAGCTAGCGGCACTCCACCAGCCTGGCGAGGTTTTACCTGGCAGGGGGGTCTGCAGCTTTCCGTATGATCGCTGCGTTTTTAGGCGGCTGCTTTCGAGATGCGCGTTTCCACAGGCAACACCCGCGGCTCTGATAACCGCATGTTCACCGTGGTGATCGAGAGCCTGGGCGTCGGTCGTCCGCGGCGGGCCACCAGGCAACTGACAGTGCCTTTCCAGCAACTGCAGTCGCTACTCCAATCGGTCGCCCTTAGGGGCGGTCGCCTCAAAATCATCAGCGTCGACGGCCAGCCCCTCGACGGCCCTGCGGCCGCCGCCGAAGCCTCAGGCGCCCCCGCCGAGGCCCCGGCCAGCGCCGGCAGTGCCGCGGAGCCGGTGGCCGCCGAACCCCTTGCAGCCGACCCCTCACCCGCCAACCAAACCGCAGTGGCCCACGCCGACGTTCCCGTCAACCTCTACAAGCCGAAGGATCCTTTCATCGGCACGGTCCTCGACAACTATTCCCTGCTTGACGATGGCGCAATCGGCAGGGTCAACCACATCACCTTTGATCTCAGCGGAGGCAACCTTCACTACATCGAAGGCCAAAGCATTGGCATCATTCCAGACGGAACCGATGCCAACGACAAACCCCACAAACTCCGCCTTTACTCGATCGCCAGCACCCGCCACGGTGACAACGTCGCAGATGGCACAGTCTCCCTGTGCGTCCGCCAGCTCGAATACGAAAAAGATGGTCAAACCATCTATGGGGTTTGCTCAACCTTCCTTTGCGATATCCAGCCGGGAGCCAAAGTTAAAATCACTGGACCGGTTGGCAAGGAAATGCTCCTGCCACCCGATGAGGATGCAAACATCATTATGTTTGCTACCGGCACTGGTATCGCCCCGATGAGAGCCTACTTGCGCCGCATGTTTGAGCCAGCCGAACGGGCCAAGAATCCTGAGTATCAGTTCGCAGGTAAGGCTTGGCTGTTCATGGGGGCACCCAAAACTGCCAACCTGCTCTATGAAGAAGACCTCCAGCGCTACCTGGCCGACTTCCCTGAAAACTTCCGTTACACCAAAGCCATCAGCCGCGAGCAACAGAACCTTAAAGGGGGAAGGATGTATATCCAAGATCGGGTTCTTGAACATGCCGAAGAGATCTTCAATCTGATTGAAAATCCCAAGACCCATGTGTACATGTGCGGTCTGCGCGGCATGGAGCCGGGCATTGACGAGGCGATGACGGCGGCCGCTGCGGCCAAGGGTCTCAACTGGGCCGAGCTGCGTCCCCAGCTCAAAAAAGCGGAGCGCTGGCACGTCGAAACCTATTGATCCCATCAGTGTTCGAACACACTCCAGGCCGGCGAGACCAGCCAAACCGAGCCTGAGCCGTTAAACCTGGAGTAGTGCAAGCCCGCCGATGACCTCCATCCTCACCAATCCGCTCAGGGTCGGGCTCCGTCAGGAACGGGTGATCACCCCCCAGTGCCTGGTCATCTTCGGGGCCAGCGGCGATCTCACCCACCGCAAACTGATTCCGGCGCTGTTCGAACTCTTTCGCCAGCGTCGTCTGCCCAGCGAATTTGCCATTCTCGGTTGCGCTCGACGCCCCTGGAGCGACACTGAATTCCGTCAGCGGATGCAGGAGTCTCTCAAGGATGAGATCGGCGAACACCTGCAGGCTTGGGAGCAGTTTTCCCAGGGACTGTTTTACGAGCCGGTCGATCTCCAGCAGAACGACCATATGGTTCGCCTGGCCCAAAGGCTTGAGGCCCTCGATCGACTGCGAGCCACACGAGGTAATCGCACCTTTTATCTTTCTGTTTCGCCAGAGTTTTACGGCAGCGGCTGCAAAGCCCTCGCCTCTGCCGGACTGCTGGCAGATGCCGATCGCAGTCGCATCGTCATCGAAAAACCCTTCGGCCGTGACTACGGCAGCGCCCAGAAGCTGAACCGCATCGTTCAGTCATGTGCCAAAGAAAGTCAGGTTTTTCGCATCGACCACTACCTGGGCAAGGAAACGGTTCAAAACATCCTGGTGTTGCGTTTTGCCAACACGATCTTCGAGCCAATTTGGAATCGTAACTATATCTCCAATGTGCAGATTACCGCTGCCGAAACCGTTGGCGTTGAAGAAAGGGCTGGCTACTACGAATCCTCCGGTGCCCTGCGGGACATGGTGCAAAACCATCTCACCCAGATCCTGGCCCTGACGGCAATGGAACCTCCAGGCCGCTTCGATCCTGAGGCGATTCGCAATGAGAAAGCCAAGGTTTTGCAAGCCGCCCATTTGGCCGATGAATATGAAGCCTGGAAATGTTGTGTGCGGGGTCAATACGGACCAGGTGGCACCAGCAGCCGTCCCCTGAGTGGTTACCGCCAGGAACCGGGAGTGAACCCCAACAGCACCACTGAAACCTATGTGGCCATGAAGGTGTTCATCAATAACTGGCGTTGGCAAGGGGTGCCCTTTTATCTACGTACTGGCAAGCGGCTGCCCAAGCGGCTCTCTGAAGTGGTCTTGACGTTTCGCAAGGCCCCGGTCCATCTCTTTGATGCCGCCGGTGGGGCACCCACCCCCAACCAGTTGATCCTGCGCATTCAGCCCGATGAGGGCGCCGAAATCAAATTTGAGGTCAAGGCCCCGGGCTCTGGCATGCGCAGCCGCCCAGTGGACATGGCTTTCAATTACGACGATTCCTTCGGTGAACCTTCCGACGAGGGCTACGTCCGTTTGCTCGCCGACGCCATGCTAGGCGAACCTACCCTGTTCACCCGCAGCGATGAAGTAGAAGCCGCTTGGCGCCTCTATACACCTCTACTGGCCTTGATCGAAGAGGCCCCCTGGCGACTGCCGGTCCATACCTACGAAGCTCGAACCTGGGGACCCGCCGCCGCCGATTCCCTGCTGGCCGATGACGGCTTGAGCTGGCGACGGCCCTGAAACACCGGGACCATCACACCGAATTCCTGCCAACCAATTCCAACAGCCGCGAGCCATGTCTGCCCAGCTAACGCTCCAGGCCCCCCTGGAGCTTCCCCCCGCCGATCTGACCTCCTATCTGGAACAACTATGGAGTGGCGATCTGGCCGGCAGCAACGGCGCAGCCACCTTCACTTTGGTGGTCTGGGATCCTGCCTGGCTGGAGCAGCATCTGATCCGCAGTGGCCGTATCGATGGACCGATCACCGGCCTGCTGAGCGCTGAATTGCTTGAGGCGGCGCGCAAATCCGTAGCGGCCTTGGATCTGCCACCGAGTACCGCACCGATGGATCCAGCCCTGGCCTGGCGCCTCGGCCAGTTGCCAGGCGACCACAAAGCCGAAGATCTGCGCGGCCGCTTCGTGGCCAGCGCGATCAGTGCCCAGATGCCAAGACGCCTGATCACCGTGGCGCCGACCCTGGCTGCGGACCATCCCCTCGAAACCCTGGTGGCGGCCTACTGCCCCCTGCCCGAAGAGGGGGGGGCTGGGGCTGCCTGCGGCGATGTCGTGGTGCTCCGAGGTGGCATGGGGTCCCTGCACCAGGCCCTTCCCCTGATCGAACCATTGGTCGCCCCGGAGCTGCCCTGCTGGGTGTGGTGGAACAGCAGCCTGGACGAACCGCCAGAAATGTTGGAAGCCCTGGCGCCCATCCCGCGGCGCCTGGTGATTGACACCTCCCTGGGCCAACCCAGGCGTTGCCTGGATGTCCTGCTAGCCCGCATCGAAGCTGGCCAGGCGGTCAATGACCTCAACTGGCTGCGCCTGCGCAGCTGGCGGGAGTCGCTGGCCATGGTCTTCGACCCCCCTGCCCGTCGCTCTGCCCTCAACCACGTGGTCCAGCTCGACATTGATGTCGAGGGACACCATCTGGTCAAGGGTCTGCTGTTGGCCGCTTGGATGGCGGACCGACTCGGCTGGCATTTACTCAACAGTTCCAGCGTCGCCGACGATGGCAATGGCGCTGGCGTAAGTGCCGAATTTGAGCGCACCGACGGCGTAGCCGTGCGTTTTCGGCTGATGCCCGTTCCCGTGGGTGTGGCCAAGACCCACCCCGGAGCCATCCTCGGGCTCCGGCTGATCTGCAATCCCGAGGATCAACCACCCCTCTGCATCATTCTTTGCTCCGAGTCGGGAGGCTGTATGAGGCTGGAATCCGGTGGCATGGCCGCCATGGAGCTGGCTGAAGATGTGGTGCCCCTGCCCCTGGAAAGCGAAGAGATGGAAATGGCCCGCCTGTTGGCCGGCAGCCACGATTCCACCAATCCATTGTTGGCTGCCGCGGCACCGATCGCCGCCCGGCTGCTGCCAGGTTGAACCGCGCCCATCGTCCTTCTGAGCCTTGAGCTGCCTGATCGGGGCCCCCTGCAGCGGCAGTGGCAAAACCCTCTTAAGCCTCTGCCTGGCCGCCGCCGCCCGCGCCCGCGGCGCCCGGCTGCAGACCTTCAAAGTGGGCCCCGACTACCTGGATCCCCAACTGCTCTCCCGGGTGGCAGGGCTGCCGTGCCGCAATCTTGACCCCCTGCTCTGTGGCCAGGACTGGGTTCGCCGGAGTTACAACTGGCATGGCGGCAAGGCCGATCGGGTGCTGGTGGAGGGGGTGATGGGTCTGTTCGATGGCCGGGGTCCCAGCAGCGAAGGCAGTTCGGCCGCCGTCGCCCAGCTCCTCGATCTGCCCGTGGTGTTGGTGGTGGAGGCCTCCCGTCAGGCGGGATCCCTGGCGGCCCTGGTGCGGGGCTTCCGCGACCATGGCCCCCCCCAGGTGCGCATGGCAGGGGTGGTGCTCAATCGGGTCGCCAGTCAGCGGCATCGGGCCCTGCTGGCTGAAGCCCTCGCCGACCTGGGCATGCCCCTGTTGGGATCGTTTCCCCAAGACCCTTGCCTGGATCTGCCCTCACGCCACTTGGGCCTGCTGCCGCCCCACGATCTGCCCGATTTCAACGGGCGGCTAGCCCAGTGGGCAGCGCTGGCCGAACGGCACCTGGACATGGAACGGTTTTGGGCCCTGATGGAGTCGCCCCAACCAGGCAACGAAGATCCCATCGTCCATAGTCTCGACCAAGTCGCCCCCCGCGAACTCCTTGGCTCTGGGCCCTTGGGCCAACGACCGAAGGTGGCCATCGCCGCCGATGCGGCGTTCCATTTCCGTTACCCCGAAACCGCCGAGTTCCTGACGGCGGTTGGCCTTGATTCCGTCCCCTGGAGCCCGCTTGCGGACGAACCCTTGCCCCGGGCGTGCGCAGCCGTCTTACTGCCCGGCGGCTATCCCGAACTGCATGGCGCCCAACTGGGTCAGGCGCGACGCAGCCTCGGCCAGTTAGCGGCCGCCGTTGAAGGGGGTCTGCCGCTAGTCGCCGAATGCGGTGGCTTGATGCTGCTCGGCGAAGCCTTGCAGGATTCAGCCGGTAGCTGGCAGCCGATGGCCAACATCCTGCCCTTCAGGGCCCAAAGAGGAGAGTTGAGTCTCGGCTATCGGCGGGCCACTGTCGGCGCCAACAGCCTGCTGCTTCGCCGTGGCGAAACATTGACTGGCCACGAATTCCACCGCTGGCAACTGCTTCCCAAAGCTGGCGTTACGGTGTCAGAAGGCCATGTGGCCGGACAGCCAGAATTGTGGCAAGTTGAAGGTTGGGGATCACCGAGGAGACCCGAGGGTTGGACAACGCGCAACGTTCACGCAAGCTGGCTTCACATCCACTGGGGTGGATGCCCGGCGATTCCATGGCGCCTGGCGGCTTCAACCGGGCCCGCCGGGCCGAGCACGACAGCCGCAGGTTTCTCGTTCCCCCTGAACCTCGCTCTCCCGCCGCCCGCGAACGCTGGCGCCTGACAGTGCGAGGCAAAGTGCAAGGTGTGGGCTACCGGGCCAGCTGCCTCAGACGCGCAACCGATCTTGGCCTTAGCGGCTGGGTGCGCAACATGGTCGACGGCACGGTGGAAGTGGAAGCTGAAGGGACCATCCAGGCTCTGACCGAACTGCGCCTGTGGTGTGAGAAGGGCCCCCGCCATGCCCAAGTGAGCAATGTGGCCAATGCCCTGATCCCTGCCACCGGATCCGATTGGTTTGAGATCCGTCCCTGAACGGCCACCTGGGTCCATGGGATTGGCTGGAGTTGGTGGTCCTGGGTCTGTCGATTGCCTTCAGCCCTCCCCACCTCGGACTCCTGTTTTGGCTGATGCTGGGTCCCCGGGGCGTGATGCGAGCGTCGCTGTTGGTGGCCAGTTGGCTGGCCATCGCCGCCTTGACGATCGGGCTTGTCGCCATCGTGGTTCAAGGCTCCCTAGGGCAGCTGTGGAATCTTTCGGCGGCAGCCACGGAGCTGATGTCCCCCCTCATCGATGGTCTCGCCGCCGTGGCTCTGGTGACCGTTGCGGGATGGGCCCTGATAACGGGCCATGGGGACCATGCGCAGCGTGAGGGTGGATTTGAGCGCCTGCTTCAACTGCCACTGCCTGGGCTGCTGGCCTTGAGCTGCGGCTGGCAGCTCCTGAGTCCTGAAGATGGCTTGCTGTACGCCAAGGCCCTGAACCAGCTCAGGCAAGGTGGAATGGCAGGCGCTGAGCGGTTTGCTGCCATCACTTTGCTCTGGCTGGTCAGCAGCAGCTTGATGGTCCTGCCCCTAGTCCTGCTGGTGGTCCTGGGACCCACACAAATAGGTCGTTTACTCGAACCCTTGAAGCGAGGACTGGAAAATCACGGTAAATCGATTGTGGCAATCATGAGTTTGAGCTTGGCGGGCTATCTCGGCTGGCAGGGCTATCTCGGCTGGCAGAGCTGGATGGGTTGGCAAGCGATTGGCTAGGGCGGCCCACAACAAGCCCAACATTTATTGGCTTAATTCAATTCTCCCCATTCAGCCACTGCAACCACAGCGCCTCTCGACCCGGAGGTCCCGGCTGGGCCATCAGGGCCACTGACTTGCTGGCTCGGCTCACGGCCACATAAACCAAACGGCGCCGCAGCATTCGATCGGCGGGGGTAAAGACATCTCCATCCACAAAAACCTCGCCAAACGTGCTCCCTTGGCTGCGGTGCACCGTCAGGACCGCTGCCGGACCGAGGGGAGCGAAGGCATCACGCACCTGAAAGTAGTGGCGCCAGATCCAGCGAGCTTGCCCCTTATCAGCGGCAAGTGCCTGGGATCTCAGGCTCCTTAGGGCGGCATCCAACTCCCCCCTCGCCTTGGATGCGATCGGAGGCATCAGCCTCAGCCGAAATTCCCCCTCACCGCTATGCACCCGCAGGTTGAAAGTCTCGATCAAAACCGTCGGAGCAGCAGTGCCGAAGGCACTCAGATCACATAGTTCGGGCTCAACTTCCAGCACCTTCAATTCACGGTTCGATCCCAACACCAATTCGCCATCGCCAACCGCCTCCGAAGGCTCACGACAGGCGGGAGCCATGACCGCTCCTCTGGTGATCAACATCTCCCCCGGCAGCACCGGTTTGCAGTCAGCCTCATCCCCATGCAGCGCTCGGCGGGCGATCGGCACGAGGCGTTCAAGCGAACGATTGGTGTAGCAAAGAATCCTGACCAGATTGGGATCCTGGGCCTCAGCACAGCGGCGCAGGGCCGCCTGGGCCGCTGCCAACCAAGTGCTCCTTTGCCAAAAAGCCACCCGGCTGCCCTGGGATTCGAGCGCCGGCAGGACGGGCGGGGCTTCGCAGGGAAGGGCACCCGTGCGCAGTCCGCTGGCTAAGCGCAGAACAGCCCCGCTGTGGCGCACCACCTGGCTGAGGGAAGCCGAACGGGCCTTCAGGCCGCTGAACACAGGACTCACAGCCTCCGAGATCGGGGGAAGTTGGCCCGGATCACCGACAAAGATCAATCTGGTCGCGAAGGGGTGGGCGCAGCGCAGGGTGATCTCCAACAGGCTGCTATCGAGCATCGAAGCCTCGTCGATCAACACCAGATCCAGGGACTCCAGGGACCTGGCGGTCTGGGCCGTTTCCTGACAGATCTCAAGGTCGTCCTGGCGTCTCAGTTTGAGGCGCAACAGACGATGCAAGGTGGAGGGATACCAGGTGGCCCGCAGACCAGCGCGCTGCAGGTGCTGACTGAGCACGTCAACTGCTTTATGGGTAGGGGCTGCGACCGTCCAGCACATACCCAGGGCTTCAGCCTCGGCCAAGAAGCTCATCGACAGAAAGGTCTTGCCCGTACCAGCGAAGCCGCTCAGCACAAAGGGATCTCTGCCAAGGTCGTCAGCAAGCCAGTCCTGGAAAGCCGCAAAGGCGAGATTTTGCTCCTGGCTGAGCGACGCAGCAATCAACCGAGAGATAGGCGAACCGGGGCAGCGGTCTGGGTCAACAGTTGGAATAGATGCAAGGGTGATCCGACGAGAGCTAGACCGATAAGGGCAACGGCCGGGCCGATCAGGCTGCCAATCAGAACCTCCCTGCGGGTATGGCCCAGATTTTCCTTGAGCGGCCAATGGGAACCGCCAACGGAGGCGGTCTCAGAATTGCTGCCTTCCTGGCTCCAAAGCGAAGCTGGCAATTGGTTGACCCGAGCGGCCGTTAGCCCAGCTGCGCGACGAACACCACTGGCGTCATAGAGGACCACAAAGGAGACTGCCGCCGCCAAGGCGAACAGGGGCGACTGGAAACCCTCGTACCAACCAATTGCCGCCGCAGTGCCTGTCATCAGGGCAGCGTGGCTTGAAGGCATGCCACCGGTTTCCAGCAGCACCGCAGGGCGCCAACGGCCATGGAGGGCGTACTCAACAAAAAGCTTGGAAAGCTGGGCCACACCACAGGCCGCCAACCCCCACCACAACACAGAGTTGTCGAAAAGGTCACGCAGCATCAGCAGCAAGTGACCGGAGTCAGGAGTCATGGAAACTGTCATCGATCGCGACTTGTGATGAAATCAGCCAAAGCCAGGAGGGGTTGGGCTTGGACTTGCCAGGGTGCCAGAGAGGCCTTGGCCTCGGCGACCAACCGATGGGCCCGCTGCTCTGATTCTTGCAGCCCCAACAATTTTGGATAGGTCGTCTTGTCCACAGCCTCATCCTTACCAGCCGTTTTACCCAAAACTTCGCTGGAGGCGGTGACATCTAAAATGTCGTCAATGATCTGGAAAGCCAGACCAATGCCCCGGGCGTAGGTCCTGAGGGCAGCCAGCAGTTCCTGGGAGGCACCCCCCAACAAGGCGCCACAGATCACACAGGCCCGCAGCAGGGCCCCCGTCTTGTGCAGGTGAATGTATTCAAGGGTCTCCAGATTGACCTGTTTGCCTTCGCTTTGCAGATCCACCACTTGGCCACCCACAAGCCCTGGAGCCCCAGCAGCCAGGGCAAGCTCGCCGACTACGGCCACCAACCGTTCAGCGCTGACCCCCGGGCTGCGCAGGGAGACCATCTCAAAAGCGCGGGTTAAAAGAGCATCCCCAGCCAGAATGGCAGTGGCTTCCCCGTAAACCTTGTGGTTGGTGGGTCGGCCGCGGCGCAAATCATCGTTGTCCATGGCGGGCAGATCGTCATGGATCAGCGACATGGTGTGAATCATTTCCAAGGCGACCGCCGTCGGCATGGCGACCGCAGGATCGCCCCCCGCCAGCTCACAGGCAGCCAGGCACAAGATGGGGCGTAAACGCTTGCCTCCGGCCAGCAGCGAATAGCGCATGGCCTCCCGCAGGGTTTCGGGGTGTTCCGGAGGCAAAGAGGCATCGAGAGCGGCCTCCACCTGGGGCCGGGTGGCCTCGAGATAGGCGCCGCAATCAAAAGCCGGGCTCACGGCCACGGACATGGGTGCGATGAAGGTATGGCGGGATTCTCTCAGCCCAGAGTCCATACGGAAGCTGAATCGGCGCAATTGACATCGAGTACCAGGCTCACACCAGCAAGTCCTGGAGGGTTTCCAGGCCCAGATCGTGCTGATGACACCAGGCGACAGTGGTATTCACCAGCAGCATTGCCACGGTCATCGGACCCACACCGCCTGGTACCGGGGTGATGGCCGCCGCCAACGACTCAACCTCCTCATAACGCACATCGCCACAAAGTCTGCCCTTGTCCTCGGGTCCCCTTTGCGGATCTGGGGGGAGGCGATGAATCCCTACATCCACCACCACCACCCCGGCGCTGACATGTTCAGCACCGATGAGGCGAGGACAACCCGCTGCCACCACCAGCACCTCGGCCTGACGGGTCAAGGTCGCCAGATCCCTGGTGCGGGAATGGGCCACGGTCACCGTCGCCTGGCCAGCCTGCAACATCAGGGCCATCGGCTTCCCCACCAAGATGCTGCGCCCCACGACAACGGCCCGCTTTCCCTCCAAATTCACATCGGCCTTGGCTAACAGCGCCATGACCCCGGCGGGCGTGCAACAGCGTGGTCCTCTCTCCCCTTTAAGCAAACGCCCCAGGTTGAGGGTGTGTAACCCGTCAGCATCCTTGTTTGGATCGATCGCAGCCAGAAGGGGCCCTTCGTCGAGCCCCTTAGGCAGGGGCAACTGCAACAAAATGCCGTCGATCCGTGGATCAGCATTCAATTGCTTGATCGTGGCAAGTAGCTGGTCGTTGGCTATGTCCGCCGGCAGATGGTGGACAAAACTGCTGATGCCGACCCGCTCACAAGCCTTTGCTTTGTTGGCAACATAGACGCCACTGGCCGGATCCTCCCCCACCCGCAGCACAGCCAATCCGGGTGGCCGGCCGGCCCGCCCCATACCGTCGCTGATCACGGCAGCCAGGCGCTGCTCAATTGAGGCGGCCAGGAGTTTCCCGTCGAGAACGGCAGCCATGGGTAAAATCGGTCTGGTTCCAGCATGCAATGCCAAGGGCAAGCAGGCAGCTGGCTAGCCTTAATCAATGGCAAAGGGCCTGCAGCGTATCCGGCTCTACTGGCGGCAACTGCTCCGCCTAGAACGTCCCCGTCAGGCCCTGGTGCGCTGGCGGGCCGGCGGCTTGGCCGCCTTGCTGCTCGCCTGTTTGACAGTGGCCCTGATCAGCAGCTGGCCCTGGCTGGTGGAGCCCAGCCCCCGCATTGGCATGGCATCGCCATTTACGGTCCTGGCCCCCAAGGATGCCCGTGTCATGGACACCACGGCACTGGAGGAACGGCGCACCAGGATGCTGCCGCGCACAAGAGTGCAAGTCGTCGACCAAGGTTTGACCCTGGTCCTTGAGGGGCGACTCAACCGGCTGCTTGAGGGCCTGCGCAATGAGATGGGCAATGGCCAACCCAAGCTCGATTCCCTCAATTTGAGCCGCGAAGAACGGCTCTGGCTCGCAAGCCTCCGTCCAACGGCCCTGATGGCCTGGGAGCAGGCAGTCCAACAGGCGCAGCACCGCATGCTGAGTCAGGGGGTGGTGGCCAACCTGGCCGAGCACACTTTGCTCCAGGCAGCCAAATCGCAACTCGAAGACCAAGGAGCAGCAGCCCGGAGCCTTGGCAGCAGGCTGGTGGTCACCAGTTTGCGCGGCAGCACCAATCTGCGGGACGATCCTTTCTTGAGCCAACGGCGCATTGCCGATCTCGTCAGCCGCCAGGGGCTTCCCACCATCAACATCCAGCAGGGAGATCTGATCACCCGCCAGGGGGAAACCATCACCCCCCAGGCTTTTGATGTCCTGGATTACTTCGGGCTGATCAATCGACGGCCGAGGCCCCTGGCCTGGTTCAACCGTTTTGCTGAAGCCCTGGCGGCCTGCATCACCATGCTGTTGGTGATGCGCCGCTGGCGAGCCAGCCTCGAACCGCGACAGGGTCTGCTGGCCCTATTCATGTTGCTGGTGGTACAGGCCTTCAAACTCTGGCTCGGGCCGTTGGCAAGCCCCCTGGCCCTGCTGCTGCCACCAACCCTGTTGCTTGCCCAGGGGCTCGGCACCATGGCCGGACTCGCCTGGCTTGCGGTGGGTAGCTTGCTCTGGCCGTTCCCTTTGACCGCAATTCTTGAGAGTCGACTGCGGGTGGCGGCTCTAATTGCTGGCCTGGCTGCCAGTCTGGCCGGACGCCAACGCAATCGTGCCCAGCTGCTGCAACTGGCCGTACTACTGCCTGCCGGGGCTTTGGTACTGCAATGGATTTT
>JBKDVK010000208.1:0-10229 GCA_046338875.1 Cyanobacteriota bacterium
GCTGGTGTCAGCCCAGGCAAAGTTGAACGATGATCCATCAAAGTTGATCCAGGTATTGCCATTATCTTCTGAATAGGAGTAAGCGGCTTCAGCCTCCAGATTCTGAGCATTTACAACCACCTCCTTGCCCACCTGAACAAAGGTAATCCAATCACCGGAGGCAGTGATACTGCCGCTGGAGAGGGCTAAGGTTGGTGCAGCGGGGGGCGTAGTGTCAATTATGATTGGCCCTAGCTGGCTATTAACGCTGTAGTTACCTGCGCTATTAATCTGACGTGCGATGATGCTGCCGGACAGATATGAGCCAGAAGGGAGCAAGAAGGAGTTACCAGTACCGGCGCTCCAGCTGCCGCCACCATTAGTTGAATACTGCCAGAGAGAACCAACTTCAAGGCCCGTCACAATGACGTTGGGATTGTTGGTAATACCGTCGCTGCTGCTGCTGCCGTTGTCGCTGGCTAGGGCAAGCTTTGGAGCAGAAATAGCTGGAGAAGGGGGCAAGATACTTAGTTGGACTTCCTGCAAAGCCACGGCTTTGCCATCACTCAAACCCAGAACAACGCGAGTGGTTGCCAATTGCGAATCTGTCAAACCAGGAGGCAGAGTCGCCTGGAGTTTCATGCCCGTGGTGCTGATCCATGCTGGAGCTTCCAACAACACCAGATCAAGCCTGTCACCATCGGGATCACTCACCGAGGTACCAAGGTCCATTAGGACCTCCAGACCTGGCACAAGGTTCAGCGTGATCGGTGCTTTAGTGAAGCCAGGAGTGGCGTTGATCGAAACGCCGTTTGCAAGCAGTTGCTGCCGGATCTGCGTCCAGGATCCCTGGGGAAGTTGCCCATCAAGCAGTATTTGATCAACGCCGGGGTTGAAGTCGAGGATCTGGAGAAGGCCTTCGCCTGGGTCGGAACTATCAATCAGGAAGATGTCAGATTCCTGATCGACTGATGCAATAACCGCTGGCAAAGCATAGGTTGTAGCATTAGCCAGGAGATTGCCACCGATGGCTACATCGCCCGCGGCGCGCAGTAAAAACCTGTCTATCCCTGCTTCACCTACCAACAAATTGCCACCCAAGCTGTCCGTGTTGTAGAGCTCATCGCCTCCCGCGCCGGCCAGCAGCGTGGAGCCGGCAGCCACGAAGATCCGATCGGCAAAGCCGGAGCCCTTCACGCTTACGTCGGGAAGCTGGACACCATCGCGGGGGGATGTGGCATAGGCGGCCGGATCTAACAGTATTTGCTGGCCATCGGCATCCACAGCTAGGCCGATGACGAGATCCAGTTCGCGCCAGTCCGACTGCCAGGTGATCAATGGCGAAATCACAAAACTGCTGCTAGCAGAGAGAGTTTGGCTGACCCAGCGCGGGGCGGACGTGAGTGGATCTATACCATCGAGCAATTGGTAGTTAGCAATCGCCTGATCCGTAGTAATGGTAAGGTCAAGAAAACCACGGCGGTTGAGATCAGCATACTTCAAGCCATTGATATAGCCTACAAACAGACCATCCAGGCCATCAACAGCGGGATATTTCGCGCGGATGTATGCATCGGCTCCAGGCAGATACCTCTCAAGACCAGGTGACGTAACACCAGGCGTAGCAAACTCGACTCCCGCCAGCGTACCGGCCGGCCGGCTACCGGCAACCATGGTGTCGAGCACACCCGCCCAAGCGTTGTGGGTGTCGCCAGCGAGGCTGATCACCCGCTTGCCCAAGGCCAGAGCGCTCTGCAGGATCGTTTCCCGCTCTGCCCCGTAGCCATCCCAGGCGTCGAGGTTGTAAGGGATCTTGCCGGCTTCGGCGAAGTAGGCCTGCTCGGCGGGGGAGAGGCTGGCGAAGGGGGTGCCGGTGGCCAGCTTTTGCAGCGGAGCGGCGTATTTATCGAGCAGGGCGGGGTTGCCGAGATTGAGCAACAATTCCGCGGGAACGGCCATGCTCTGCATCAGCACCTGTTGGCCCAACAACTGCCAGCCTGCTGTGGATGTGGCCATCTGTTGCTGCAGCCAGGCCATCTGGGCGTCGCCGATCAGGTCGCGGTCGGAATCTCCCCAAGCTGTCTGCGCGGTAGCGATCACCAGTTCCCGAGTGACGAGCGGCGCCAAGGCAGTGGCGAAGGCCGAGTTGGCCGCCGCGCTGGTGGGCAGCGCGATGCCTGCCTTGGTGGCATAGCTGGCCAGCTGAACCGGATCGGCCAGGATCGCGCCGATGCGGGCCTGCACCGCCGCCGCATCGGGATACTTCAACTGCTCATCCCTGGCGGTGAGCCGGGTTTCGAGCATGTGCAGGGCGAGCACATCGCCAAAGCTGAAGGAGCGGTAGCCCTGGGTGAGGGGGGAACTAGCCGTGGCCCCATCGCTGGGCTGGCGCTGGCCGGGTTCGCGGATCGGGATCCATTCGTAATAGGCCTTCAGGGCGGCGTCGCGCCGGGCGATCCAGTCACCTTCCGTGGCGCTCTGGTGGTTTTCGGCACCGCCATTCCAGCTGTCGTTCGCCGTTTCGTGGTCGTCCCAGATGGCGATCAGCGGAGCTGCGGCTCGCAAGGCCTTAAGTCCCTCATCCGTGTGATATCGGGCGTAGCGCTGGCGATAGTCCTCAAGACTGAGGATCTCACGGTTGGGCAGGAAACTGCGGCTGACGGCGGCGTCTTCGGCGGAGCCATAACCGCCCGGGCCATATTCGTAGATGTAATCGCCAACTTGAAGCCAGGCGTCATAGGGGTTGGCGCTGTTGATACTCGCTGCCCTGACATAAGCTTCGAACTGCTGGGCAGCCGGAAAATTGGCGCAGGAGAACACAGCCAGCCGCACCGGATCGCTGGCCACGGGCAGGGTCTTGGTCTGACCCACGCTCGAGACTCCATCTCCGGCTCTGAAACGGTAAAAGTAAGTGGTGTCTGCAAGGAGGCCTTCCGCCTCCACTTTCACGGTCCAGTCACGGGCGGCACTGGTGGTGAAGCTGCCGCTGCCTTTGATCGAACCCGGCGTGAAGTCAGCGCTGCTGGCGATCTCCCACTGCACATCTTGCGAGCCCACGAATCCATCGGCAGGGCTGATCCGAGTCCATAGGATCACCGAATCGGCGTAGGGATCGCCCGAGGCGACACCGTGGGCAAAGCGAATGCTGGTGGCTGACATGGAGTGACGGGAGCGAACCTGGCGCTGATGAGCTCAGTTGGAAAAAACTGATGGAAGTGCCTGTTGGCAAAAACCGATCTCCCCCGAGAAAGGAGAGATCGGCATGGTTGAAACTGCGACGGAGCTAAGTGCTCACGTCTCAGGCCGCCAGGAGACCAGCGAAGTTGGACTGGTTGTTAAGGCTGACGGCGCTGAGGTTGGTGAAATAACCCACCTCCACACCGGCCACTTTAAGTAAAGTGTCGCCACCAACTTGGCTGAAGCTGAGGCTGGAGAAGGCCAGACCCTGCAGGCCCACCTTGTCGGCCCCTAGCTGGAAGTCCATCACGAACTGCTTGGCAGCCGGGCGGTCTCCGATTTCACTCACTAGCCAGAACTGATCGGAACCAGCGCCACCATTGAGGTGGTTGGTTCCGGCGCCTCCCAGCACATAGAACTTGTCGTCGCCTGCACCGCCAAGAGCACGATTGGCCGAGCTGCCGATAATGAACCTGTCGTTGCCGAGGCCACCGCTGAGACGGTTGCCATCGCCGGCTTCGGCACTCAACCAATCATCGCCGCTGCCACCGGTGATCACATCGCGGGTGCCGGCGTAGATGGTGTCCACGCCAGAGCCCGTGAAGATGCGGTTCTTGAAGCCGTCGCTCAGGGCCACATCAACTTCGTCGTCGCCGGCACCGGTGAGGATGGTGTTGCCGATCATCGTGAGATCCTTACTGGCATCGGGCTGGATCAGGGTGTCGGCGCCCGAAGTGCCAACGACAGGTTTCAGCTCAATGCCAGGCAGATCCAGGCTGAACATGAAGAGCTGGCCGCCGTAATCGGCTTTGGTGGCTTTCAGTGCACCACCAGACTCACCTCCTTGTTGAACAGCGCCAATGAAGACATGCTCTGAGAGGGGACGACTCTGTTCAACATTCTGAACACCGTTGCCGGCTAATTCCTCTTTTGTGAAGAATGATCCGTCGGCCTTGGTGGCCACCAACGCAGTGACGTTCCAACTGCCCGAGAACTCAGAACCAGACCTGGTCTCAAATGTGCCGCCATAGGTCGAAACCCCGGCAAGAGCGCGAGGGTTCTTGTTGCCACCGGCCTGGGCGATGAAAAAGCCAGTGCCATCAGGTTCAACGGCGAGGGTGTCCTCGTTAAGCACCAATGCATACTTACGTTCGCCGTAGTCGTTGCCAGAGTCCTCATCAACGATCAGGATATCTGCATCGGCTGATTTCACCCAGAGCAGGCCGTCAGGGTCATTGGCTTTGCGGTTCTTGAGCTCGATGTGCTGCTCGGCGGTAGCTCCAGAGGGGTTGCCCGTGGCATCGAAGTGCCCCACGCCCTTGTCACCCACATCAAGCTTCAGTGCACCATTGACAGCGGAAAGAATCCGGGTGACATCGGCAGAAAGATAATCAGGAAGACCGTTCTTGTCCAAGTCGTTATTTGTTAGATCTGCTACCATACTTGTAAACTCGATACCCAAAATTCCGCCGGTACGAGTGTGGTTCTGTATATAACGAAACCCTCCATCCGGATCCACCGCCGGATGCTCCACCTTGGTGTCACTGTTGAAGAAGGTGTACCCGGCCGGTTGCTCGTTGGCTTCAGCAATCCCAGCGACAACGTCACCATCTTTGGCCCAGCGCAGCACCTCGGTGTCCTTGACGGCCTCAGGGGTGTCAAAACCATCCCAGCGGTAGCTGGTGGGGTAGTAGCGCACTGAGAAGTCGTCGGGCGCTGCAGCGTTCTGCAGATAGGCATCCAGCATCTTGCTGTCGGCATTCACGCTGGTGATGCCGAGCTGGGTGTAGGTGGCGGCCGTGGCGGCCATGCCATAGAGCTGGCCGTACAACAGCCCGTTGCGTGCTAAGAACTTGTCGCGCTCGCTGACGCTGGCGCTGGCTTGGTCGATGGCCTTGCCGCTGGCATCGACGCCCTTGCGACCGACGTAGACCTTGAGCGGAGCTGGGTTGATGTCGTGGTTATAGCCAGAGGCCACGATCACAACGAAATCCTTGTGGCCGGAGTTGATCGGCATCAACTTCTCATAGCCGGCCTGACCCAGGGCTGGGGCCGTGTAGGCGACCTCGTTCTTGATATCAACCACCATCGAGGCAAGGCCCATGGTGTTGTTGGCAACATCAGACCCACGCAGGGGGCCAGAGCCGTCCGGGTCGGCGAACATGGAATTGCCGATGTTCCACTCTTCGCCCATCAGCCAAATGTCATCGCTGAAGCCGATGCCGGCACCGTTTTTATTGGCTGGCTCAAACCAGGCACCGCAGAAGGAATGGAAGAAGAAGTCCCCTTCGGTAAGGGTCATATTCTTCGTGGAGCCGTCAAGCTGCCTGATGGCAGTGCCGAACTCAACCAGCGTGCCGTCAGGATTGGTTTGGTTGCCCCATTTACCACCTAGATCGGCCTTATCGGTGGTCTTTTGAGTGACTTCCCTACCAAAGACGTTGTAAACTTTGTCAAACAAATGGCCCGAAGCCTTAAACATCGCACTGGCCGGCGCCTCGCTATCGAGAAAGTTGGCAAACTTGGCCCGATCGTAGTCGATGTAGTGGATGTGTGAGCCGGTGAATTTCACGCCGCTCTCCATCACCCAGCCATAGGTCTGATTGGAGTTGGTGGCGTAAGACTCGGACTGGTAGACAAGCCGTATGGTGGCGTTGTCCTTCAGCCAGGCAGCGTTGCCATCCGGCCAGCCGGTTAGGGCCATATTAGTTAAGGGATCCACCTCGCCGACTGTTGCCAGTGCCTTGAACTTGGCGTAAGGAAAATCGGTATCGCCGCTCTGGCCGTCAAGGAGTTCACTGGGATCGTTGGCTGTACTGGCCTCGGGGATGAGAGCCGTGACCTGGCCAATGGTTTTGATCAACGTGGTTGTCATGGGGATGGAAAAGGTGGTTGGCGCGAAGCAGTAAATCAATCTTGTGGCTTTAACCCTGAGGCTCCCTTAGAGCCTTAATTGCCATCCTGTGAAACTCTCCTTCAGGATGGCCAGCCCAACTCGCTGCAAACGTCGGGGTAGATACTCCCTGCATGTATCCCATGACACAAGACTTACGAAAGTCCCGCAAAGTTGGCCTGATTGTTAAGGCTGGCGGCGCTGAGGTTGGTGAAATGACCCACCTCGACACCGGCCACCTTCAGCAAAGTGTCCGAACCCACCTGGCTGAAGCTGATGCTGGAGAAAGCCACACCCGCCAGACCAACCTTGTCGGCTCCCAGCTGGAAGTCCATCACGAATTGCTTGGAGGTAGGTAGGTCGCCGATCTCACTCACCAACCAGAACTGGTCGGCAGCGGCACCACCATTAAGGTGGTTGGTTCCAGCCCCTCCAAGCACATAGAACATATCGTCACCGGCACCGCCGAGGGCACGATTAGCAGAGCTGCCGATTATGAAGGTGTCGTTGCCGAGGCCAGCACTGAGGCGATTGCCATCGCCATCAATAGCCCAAATTTCATCATCACCGCTGCCACCGGTAATCACATCGCGGGATCCGGCGTAAATGGCATCATTACCGCTGCCCGTGAAGATTCTGTTGGCAAATCCGCTGAGGCTTGCAATATCAATTATATCTTCACCGGCTCCTGAGAAAAGCAAATCGTTCTTGCCATCAAAACCTTGCAGCTTGAGTGGTTGAGATGTCAAGCTGTCATCGGCGCCAGCCGTGCCGGTTTTTACATCGATCACCTCATCAGTACGTAGCTCTATATTTTGCAACCGCAAGTCCTGGGCAGTGATTGTGTCAGCCTGGTTGTAGGCCTTGGCCAGGGTGGCGTGATTAGCCTTCAAATACTCGGCCAGGGCATCCTGTTCAGTGCCATCGCCACTGAAAGTGGCGGCACCGGTAAGCGGTGCGGTGGAACTGAAGAGGTCAACTCGGTTGGCGGCAGCATCCGAGGGGAACGGATAGCTATCCCCACCGCTGGCCAGGAAGTTAAGCGTCACCATCCGGAACGTGCGGGCCGAATCACCCACGAGGATCCCGCCGCGAACCAACACATCAAGGTCATTGCCCTGGCTGTCTTGAATCGCAAGGTTGAGGATGCGGCTGCCCGCTGCCCTGGTGAGGTCAAAGCTGAACGCCAGGCCGCTCACCTGAGGGAAACGCCCTTGATTTGGGTAGATGGCAATACCGTGCTCTAGCAACTCCTTGAGCTTGCTGGCACTCACGGTGACCAGGGAGAGGCTGTTGTTGAAACGCAGTGAGTTTTCAATATCCAGTGTGGAGATACCACCAGCTGGTTTGTTCGCCGAGGGATTGGCAAGGGGGGGTTGTTTAGCCCCACTGACCACATCAACGCTACCAATCTGGGAGCGGATGCCGCCGCCATTCTTCAGCGAGATCACAACAGAAGGATCTATCTGCTTTGCATAAGCCAGGTTGGCATCTGCCGTGAGATCGCCCAGGTTGGTTTCCTCGGAGCGCACGAAGGCCCGCTCGCCTTCTAGATACACATTCGAGAAGCCCCACACCTGGCCATCTTTACTGGCAATCACCGCCTGCACGGCATCGGTGAGATCCTGCACGTTCTCTGCCTTTGTGCCGTCCGCAAAGGCGGTGCTGGCGAGCTGGGCTTCGCTCACGTTCCAGGCCTTGGCCACATTGGCCGCGGTGGCGGCATAGGCACCGCTAGCCAGGGGATCGATGCTGCCCGGGATGATGCGTCCCTGAGCATCGAAGTCGACCACCAATCGGCCCAGGTAGGTGTATTCGTTATCGGTATTGACGATCACGGTGGGTGCTCCGTCGGCCCCTTGGGTCACCAGCGGGTAGGTGTCAACGAAGTTGGCGGCATGGCCCGGGAAGGCCACAGCTTGGTCGTTGCTGTCGCCCAGGCGGCTGTTGGAGCCACCGGCGAGGATGATGTCCACACCCCGAAGCAGCGGCGCCAGAGCCTTCTCATTGGCGATCTGCTGCAGGTGGGCCATCAGGATCACCTTGTTCACGCCCTGGCTGATCAGGTCGTCGATCACCGGTTGCAGCTGGCTAGCCAGCAGCAGCATGTCGTCGCGCTCTGAGCCATCGCCAATGAAGCCCTTCACCTCCACCCCACCGGTGGAGCTGATTTGCTCCAGCACCTGGGTGGTGGCACCTACCAAGCCGATCTTCTCGCCGTTCTTGGTGACCACCGCTGAAGGCACGATGCGGCCCTTCTGGGAAGCAGCTTCCTCCAGGCCAGCTGTGGTGGTGGTGTTGGTGAAACGTGAGCTCAGATCGGTATCGGCGCTGAAATCGAGGTTGGCAGACAGATAGGGGAACTGGGCACCCACCCAACCTGAGGCTGGCGTGAAGGAATCGCGGAACACCCGTGAACCCAAGTCGAACTCGTGGTTACCAATCGTGGAGGCCTCTACACCGATCAGGTTATGGATAGCGATGTCAACCGCCGCGATCGGATGGTTGGTGCTTGCAGCCATGCTGATGCTGGAGCCGGTCAGCGCGTTGAGCTCATCGCGCACACTGATGTCGGTACCGCCGTTGAGGAAGGGGCTGGGGATGAAGTTGTCGCCACCAGCAAGAATCAGCGTGTTGGCATAAGTGTTATCGAAGCCATCCACGAGGCCCGCAAGGTAGGGAGCCGTCTGGGAGGCCAACAGCCCGGCTTCAGCATCGGAGAGATGCAAAAGCTGCAGGCGATAGGGGATGGGGAAATCCACCACCGAAACCACATCATTCCCTTCGCTGGAGGCGATCACGCTGCGGGCAGCATTGGTGGCACTGGTGAGGAAGGTGATCCCCTCAACGCGCTGAGCACCGGGGAAGATGATCGGATCCACGGCCACCGGTGCATAAGGATTCGAAACATCAAAGATCGCCGCCATGCTGGTGGTAGTGCGCTCAAGTGCAACGAAGGCATAGGTGCGGCCGTTGGTGGTAAAGACCTCAACCATCTCGGGTTCAATACCTTTGTCGTCTTCTCGGTTGTTAACCGGATAGAAGCCCTTGGCTACCGCCAGTTCCTCGAGGGCGGTGCCGGAATCAAACACCACATTGCCCTTCGAATCGAAGATCCGTAGAGAGCGCGAACCCAGGGTGTAGGCCTGATCGACGATGCCGTCGCGATCAAGATCGCCGGAGTTGGTGAAAATGTTTAGCCGTTGGGCGTTGGTGGCCACAAGACCTGCCTTCTGGGCAGCGGTGGCACTGGCGGCCTTCAGGAGCAGGGCGGACACCCGAGCGGTCTCATCCGGATCGAGGAAGTCATTGCGGTCATCGCCTTCCCCGGCGGCCAAAATGAAGTTCTCGCCGTTGTAAGTGAACGTCGCCAGGCCATCGGGCATCACCAGGCCATAGACATCGTGGTTGGTGGCAGGCTTGTAGCCGCCGCCATCGCCGCTGTCTTCTGTATCGAGGGCCGGGTTGCTGAACGTCACGACCGTAAAGGCGTTGCCGCTGGCACCCTCGGTGCCGAAGTCGTTGTCGTAGTTGATAACGACTGCGCCGTCATCGCGCAGAGTTAGGCCCTCGGGTTTGTCATAGCTGAGGCTGCCGCCCACCGAAGGCAGATTGAAGAGTTCCACCTTGTTGGCCAGCTGGATGCCGGCGGCGGCGAGTCGATCGGCACTGGAGGTGGTGTAGACCCCACTCAGCAGGGTGAGGCTGTTGTCAAGCAGCTCAGGGCTGGAGACGCCGATGGCGTCGGCCCAGCTAGCCGGGCCTGTACCTAAGGTGCGCGGCAGGGTGTTGGTGGCACCGCGCAGATCCACCTCAAAGACACTCTTGAAGCCATTGAGCGCCCGGCTGCTATCGCGCTCCATTACCAGGAACACATCGCGGGCAGCGTCGTAGGTGACATCGCCGATCTTGTCCTGGCCGCTGCGGCCGCTCAGCAGGTAGAGATGCTCCTTCACCGGAGCACCCGTGGCGGGATCGATGGCCAGGATGCGTGTCAGTTCCGACTTACTGCGCTCGGCGGCCACCCCATCGCCATTGCTGTCCACATCCAGGGGGCTCTGCATGAAGGCATAGAGCAAGCCGTCATTGCTGTTGAAGGCCATGCCTTCGATGCCGCGGTTGGCCCAGCGGTTGCCGTAGATGGCCGGCAGGCTGTCGATCGTTTCGGCGCCGATCACAC
>JBKDVK010000209.1:0-20670 GCA_046338875.1 Cyanobacteriota bacterium
TTATAATGGACGTCTTCCAAACCTTTTTTTGGCACCTTGGAGCTGGCACCGCCACAAGGTACGCCTCGACGAAAGCCTGATGGCAGCTGCCCTTGCCGATATTGTTGGCGAGCATGATTTTGCTGCTTTTCAACGGGCGGGAAGTCGCCGCAGCCATTCCCGCACAACTGTTCAGGACGTGAGCCTTTCCCGCCAGGGGGATTTGTTGGTTGCCGAAATCCAGGCTACCGGCTTTCTTTATGGCATGGTCCGTTTGTTGATTGGGCAGGTTGTTGCCGTTGGTGAAAGTTCGCTTTCCCTCGCTGCCTTCGGCAGCCGTTGGCGCAGGCGAGCACGCCATGAAGTGCGGGAGGCTGCTCCTGCCCAGGGCCTCTGCCTCCTGCGTGTTGGTTATCCCGAGGCGATCTTCCCACTAGGGGTCTGGTATGATAGTCAACCGAGATATTTTCTCGGCTTGCCTGAGCAGATGGATTCTCAGATCAACGTCTGAGCTTCCTTCATCTTGGGAGCTCATATCCCGTAGCCAGCCAAGGCCAAAGGATAATCTCATCGATCAGCCTTAACGGCAAGTCCACACCAACCAGGCTGATTCTGCCTGTGTGCCGAACAATTTCGGCATCGTGATCAGTTAAGGTCAGAGATTGATTCGAACCCCAGGCGGCTTGACCGCCTGGCCAATGGCTTTGGTCAGCGGGATTCCAGATCCGCTCCACAGCCTTTTTCCGATGCCCCAACGGGTCCATTACGGCGCCATGAACAAGACCGCTCAACCTTCAGCCGATACCCTCGACCGTCAATGGTTTGTGGTTGATGCGGCTGATCAAACCCTCGGACGCCTGGCCAGTGAAGTGGCGCAGGTTTTGCGGGGTAAGAACAAGCCCACCTTCACCCCCCATTTGGATACGGGGGATTTTGTTGTCATCATCAACGCTGACAAGGTCCGTGTGAGTGGCAACAAATCGACTCAGAAGGTTTATCGACGCCATTCCGGTCGACCTGGTGGCCTGAAGACTGAAACCTTTGCCCATCTTCAGGCCCGTTTGCCTGAGCGCATCGTCGAAAAGGCCATCAAGGGCATGTTGCCCCATAATGCTCTTGGCCGTCAGCTCTTCCGCAAGCTCAAGGTTTATCGCGGCGCTGAGCACCCTCACGCTGCCCAGCAGCCCCAGAATCTTGCCCTCAATCCTTCCGCGTCATCCAAATGACCAGTTCATCCAACCGCGTTGTGTATTGGGGAACGGGACGGCGTAAAACTGCCGTTGCTCGGGTCCGTGTAGTTCCTGGCACCGGTAGTGTCACAATTAATGGCCGCCCTGGTGACAACTATCTCAATTACAACCCCGTCTATTTGGCGTCGGTCAAAGCCCCCCTTCAGACCCTTGGTTTGGAGGCCCAGTACGACCTCCTTGTAAATGTTCGTGGTGGTGGTCTAACAGGTCAGGCCGATGCCATCAAGCAAGGTGCAGCTCGCGCTCTTTGCGATCTTTCGCCGGATAATCGCAAACCCTTGAAGGTAGAGGGCCATCTCAGCCGTGACCCTCGGGCCAAGGAGCGCCGCAAGTACGGCCTCAAAAAAGCCCGTAAGGCTCCTCAATTCTCCAAACGCTGATTTTTTTCCCTTTTTCACCAGAGCCATGCCGAAGGCCGACATCCATCCCACCTGGTATCCAGATGCCAAGGTCATCTGTAATGGTGAAGTGGTGATGACAACTGGTTCCACCAAGCCCGAGATCCATGTGGATGTCTGGAGTGGTAACCATCCTTTTTATACAGGGACCCAGAAGATCCTTGATACCGAAGGTCGGGTCGATCGTTTCATGCGTAAGTATGGTATGGGTGGCGCGGATGCTTCCTCCTCTGCAGCCAAAACCCCTCCTGCAGCCTGAGTTTCAGGTCTGCTTGCTTTGGCCGGCTGCCTTGCGGTAGCCGGCTTTTTTCTTGTAACTGGACCCGTAACGCCCATGGATTCAGCCCTGCTTTGCGAACGCCTGGAAACGACCTGTCGCACGTTTGAAGCCCTGGAGCGTCAACTGGCCGATCCGGCGCTGGCTACGAATCCCAGCCAGCTCCAAAATCTCGCCAAGGAGCGGGCCAAGCTGGAGCCGATGGTTCTGAATTATCAAAAAATGCTCCGATTGCAGTCGGAGCAAACCCAGGCCCGTGATCTTTTGCGTCAATACCGAGACGATCCTGCCGGCCAGGAGCTGGCCGAGTTGGCTGCTGAAGAATTCGAAAATCTGGAACAGGAACTAATCGGGTTGCGTCATAAATTACTGCTGGCCATGGTCCCTTCAGACCCACGCGATGAGCGCAGTGTCATGTTGGAAATTCGTGCTGGTGCTGGGGGCGATGAAGCCGCTCTTTGGGCCGGCGATTTGGCTCGCATGTACGAACGCTATGCCCAGAGCAGGGGCTGGACGGCCCAGCCCCTGAGTGCCTCTGAAGCGGATCTGGGGGGGTATCGCGAGTTGATTCTGGCGATACGCGGCGAAGGTGTTTATAGCCAGTTGAAATTTGAGGCCGGAGTGCATCGAGTCCAGAGGGTTCCGGCCACCGAATCCCAGGGTCGCGTTCACACTTCAACGGCCACGGTCGCCGTGATGCCTGAAGTCGACCCCGTGGAGGTCGTAATTGAGCCTGGGGATTTGGAGATCAGTACGGCCCGGTCTGGCGGGGCAGGGGGACAAAACGTCAACAAGGTTGAGACCGCTGTTGATCTACTGCATAAACCATCCGGGATTCGGGTCTTTTGTACCCAGGAGCGTAGTCAGCTGCAGAATCGTGAGCGTGCCCTAGAGATTCTTCGGGCTAAGCTTTATGAGAGAGAGCTGGCTGTTGCCAATGCAGCCGAGAGCTCGGCGCGACGTGCCCAGGTTGGCAGCGGCGATCGCAGTGAGAAAATACGGACATATAACTATAAAGATAGCCGAGCCACTGATCATAGGCTTAACCGGCATTTTGCTCTAGACACTGTACTTTCTGGACAGCTTCAGGAGCCCATTGAGGCCTGTATCGCCGCTGAACAGAGCCGCCAGTTAGAGGCCATCGCCCGTGAAGCGATGGGAGCTGATGGTTGAGGCTTCAGGATGGGGTGATTATTCGGCGATTAAATATTTGGCCCACTCCGCATTTCTGCCGGCACGAATCTGGCGATTGGCTTCGAAGCTGAGACTGCTCAGGGGCCGATGGGGGGGGCGATTCAGAGCCATGCCGGCTTCCCGGGGTGTGCGGTTACCCTTACGGATATTGCAAGGAAGGCAAGCGGTAGTCACATTGTCCCAGCTGTCAACGCCACCGCGGCTGCGGGGCTGAACATGGTCGATCGATAGTTTGTCTCCGTTATACCCACAGTATTGACAAGCATGTCCATCTCGTTGGAAAACATTGCGCCGGGTCAACGGCAGCTGCCGATACGGAACTCGAACGAATTGCCGCAGTCGGATCACAGTGGGACGCATTTGATCTGGCCGCAACAAGGAAGTTGGGTCGTGTTCAAGCCCCTCAGCCTTGCCTTTTAACAACATCACGACGGCTCGCCTCCACGTGGTGATGTTGAGAGGCTCGTAGGAGGCATTCAGAACGAGAACATGGCCCATGCCAGCCCCCCGGGCAAGCCAAATCCTAGCCAGGGTCTTGCAGGATGGTGGTGTGCTTCGTCACAAGGCCTTCCCTATCTTCTCCTGGCTAGACCCCAATGGCGATGACCCTTCCCTGCGGACTCGAACTTGCCCGAATCATGGGTGCTGAGTTGCGTGATGCACCCGGGGAGATCGCCATTGCTGGTGTGGCGATCGATTCGCGTCGGGTTCAGCCAGGTGATCTCTTTGTGGCCCTGAAGGGGCGTCAGCAGGATGGTCATCGCTACGTGCCAGCGGCCCTGGAGGCCGGTGCCGCCCTCGTCCTCGTGGGCCGTGGCATGGGTTTGGTGGACGTTCCCCGGCTCGAGGTGGCAGATCCCTTGTTGGCCTTCCAGCAGTTGGCGGCCTGGTACCGCACCCAGTATCTGCCCCAGGTGATCGCAATCACCGGCAGCAATGGCAAGACAGTGGTCAAAGATGCCCTGGCTGCCTGCCTAACGTCCCGGTTCCGGGTGGCGTCTAGCCCAGGCAGCTGGAACAGTCAGGTGGGGGTGCCCTTGGCCGTTCTTGCAGCTGCACCAGGTAGTCAGATCGGTGTGTTTGAAGCAGGGGTCTCGGCCCCGGGCGAAATGGCGACCATCGAGGCGATTTTGCGACCTGATTTCGGCGTGTTCGTGAATGTGGGACTTGCCCATTTCGCCGCCTTTGGCAGCCGTGAGGCGATTGCCCGCGAAAAGATGGGCCTCTTCCGTCACCTTCCAGCTTCCAATTGGTTGATCGCTCCCTCTGACCCTCTGTTGGATGTCCTGCCCCTGGCCTGCGAGCGGGTCCATCCCGGTACGGACTGGCCTCGGCTGATCGAGCGTCGCCCCACCAGCACCGGTTACGCCCTCACCGTGCAATTTGCAGATCAGCAGTTGAAGTTGTCGGTGCGGACCCGTTCTTTGCCCTTGGTCGATGATCTACTGATCGCGATGACGGCAGCCCTGCGCTTAGGCGTGGATCCCGCCCAGATAGTCGGCGCCCTGGATGGCTATGGCTTTGGGCCAACCCGCATGGAAACCTGGCGCACGCCGGAGGGAATCATCATCATCAACGACACAGCCAGCAGTGATCCCCTTTCCGTCCAGGCGGCCCTGGATACGGTTGCCGCGACCCCAAGTACCGGCCATCGGCGCCTTTTTGTTTTCGGCGGGATGGCCGATCTGGGTGTCCGGGAGCATCGCGAGCATGGCTTGATCGGTCGGGTCGCAGCCGAGCGGGGTTTCACTCACCTGCTTTTGCTGCCCCACACCGCCATTGAGCACACTTGTGCGGGTTGGTTGGCGTTGCGTCCAGACGCCTCGCTGCTCAAGGTGCCCGATTGGCAGGCCCTGCGCCAACAAGTCCGGGATTTGGCCCAACCAGGCGACCTGGTGTTGATGAAGGCGGCGTCGGGTGAGGGGCTAGGGGTCGCGGCACAAGCCATTTGGGAATCAATGGCGCCCCGCAGGCTGCTGATTGATTTGGGCGCAATCAGGGAAAATGTGGCTCGCTTTCGAGTTCTATCAGGCCCCAAGGTGGCAATCTTGGCCGTGCTTAAGGCCTGGGCCTACGGCACCGAATTGCCCCGGCTGGCGCTGGCCTTGCAGGCCAGCGGAGTGGATTGGATCGGTGTCTCTACCGCTGATGAGGGTGCGCTGGCCCGCCGTGCCGGAGTCCGGCTGCCGATCCTGGTCATGTTGATGGACCGCGAGGAGGTTGACAAGGTTGTTCGCTATGGCCTTACCCCCGTTGTCTATTCGCTTTCCTTCGCCCGAGCCCTAGTCGAGTCCCTCCGAGATATGGGGGCCGAGTGTGACGTGCACCTTGAGATAGACACGGGTATGGGTCGCCTTGGCGTGACCCCCGAAGAGGCCCTGGCGGCGGCCCGACTGTTGCGCGGCGCCGGGGTAGTGCGGCTCCGGGGTGTGATGACCCATCTCGCTGGGGCCGATGATTCGGCGGCTGATCTCCACAGCGAGCAGCAATTGGCCCGATTTGATCAGGTGGTGGCCGCCATCCGATCCGAGGGGGATGAACCCCTCTGCATCCATGCCGCTGCCACCGCCGCCGCCGTTCGTTTCCCAGGGGCTCGCTACGACATGGTGAGGTTGGGCCTGGGGTTGTTTGGAATCTCCCCGTCGTCTGAAGTGGCTGAGGCGATTCAACTGGAGCAGGCGCTGGCGTTTGTGAGTCGCCTTGCCCAGGTGGCTGTGTGGCCCCGCGGTCAACGGGTCGGATACAACGGCGCCTATGTGGTTGAGCAAGAACAGCAAAGGATCGGCATCGTGGCGGCCGGCTACAACGATGGCGTGCCCTGGCGCCTTTCGAATGCGGGTGCTGTTCTGGTTCAGGGACAGACGGCCCGGATTCTGGGCAGGGTGTCGATGGATTCGATGGCGGTTGATCTGACGGCTGTTCCGGATGCTGCAGTTGGGGATGAAGTGCTGATTTTTGGCAGTCACCAAGGCCAGAGCCTCCGCCCCGAGGAGGTGGCAGCCCGTGCTGGCAGCATTCCCTACGAGTTGCTTGTCAATGTCGACAGCAGGCGGGTGCAGCGCATCTTCCGCAACGACTGAGGCGGTCGGCCGCGCTGAGCAAGCTGGACGTTCAGGTACAGTTGCTTAGCCTCTGGAGAGGTGGCTGAGTGGTCGAAAGCGGCTCCCTGCTAAGGAGTTACAGGAGGCAACTTCTGTCGAGGGTTCGAATCCCTCCCTCTCCGTTGCCCTACACCGATGACATTCACCTCATTGGTTGGTAGCTCATGAGTCTGCCGGCAATCTCCGGCAGCAACCCTTCTTGGCTTGGGCAACTTTCGCCTTCGCTCAAGACCACGAGAAGCATTGGCGCCCCTAGCTCTGTTTCCACGTAGGCGGCAGCGTGCCATGGCTCACCTATCCAGCTCGCCTTGCCCCAAATGCGTGGATTGGGGGCGATAGCTGGGTTTACAAATCCAGCCAGCTCGCTGATCTCCTCTGAGTTCGTGAAGCAATGCCCTAAGGGGCGTTCCAGAAGGGTTTGCAGCCTGCGACAGGCAGGCGGAGAGATGATTGATCCTGCCATCACGGCCTCCAACAACCTGGCTGTGCCGTCGGTGCTCAGGAGGTTGCGGTGGCCCTGATCCGCTCTGTGGAAGTCCAGCTCTCGACCATAGGGTCCGTCCACCCAGGTTTTCTGACAGGCTTGCCAACCCACCAGTTCGGGCCAGCCCAGGCTTTCGAGCCAATGGTTGACCAGTTCTCGTTGGCTCTTCCAGGAGATGAAACGGTCCTCGGGGAGGGACGGCCCGCTGGTGGTGCCGCTCAGGAGATCCACAATCAGGCCTGTGGCTCCGTGGGCTGAGGGGGCTGGCTTAACCATGGCCGCCATGGCTCGCCTTAATTCAGGTTCATCCCTTAGCAGCTGCCGTTGAAGCCAGGCCTCGCAGGCCACCAGGTAGATGAGGTTGACCAGGCTGCCCGGTTGCCGCAGTTGACCTCCCCGCCAGCTGGCCCCGGATCCGGCCTCCAGGGGCGAGGCTTCCCGTGCCTCTCGGTTGCACAGGGATTTGGCGTAGCGCAACCAGGTGATTGATAACCGCCCCCCCAGTCCTGGCCGGCCTTCCTGTTCCAAGGCATGGACCAGATCAGCGAGCTTGTGGCCCATGGCCGGATCCGCGCTGTAGAACGCCATGACCATTGGCTCAGCGGCGACGCTGAGATTAAACATGCGCGGTTCAACGCCCAGGCTTGCGAACGGAGCGATCTGGCAAATCACCGAACCCTTGCCCGGTTGGAGTCGCCCACGGGGGGACGGTCTGGCCACCGAATTGGCCATTGGGCGCCGGTTGCGACTGCTTGAACCGGCTCCGTGGCCCCCAGGAGAGGCAGGGGGCTTGCGTTGGCGTGTGCGACTGCTTGAGGACGGGTACCCCTGTTGGTTGGATACACAGGCGCTGTTGAGCCATGCTCAACCTTCTGAGCCTCCGGTGCTGCCCCGCTTGGATCGCAGCAGCATCAAAGCCCGCCTGCCCCAGGTGTTGAGCTTTGCCAAAGAGTCTTTATCCGAAAAGAACTGTTACCGATGGGGAGGCACGATAGGGCCGAATTATGATTGCTCAGGTTTCGTGCAGCGGTCCTTTGCCCAGGCGGGCATTTGGTTGCCTCGGGATGCCTACCTTCAGGAACGGTTCTGCCGGCCTGTGGCCGTACGCCCTGACGATGTGGGCCTTTTGCAGAGCGGCGACCTGATTTTTTTCGGGTCGCCGCAACGGTGCACCCATGTGGCGCTGCATCTGGGCCAGGGTCGCTATCTCCATAGCTCTGGCCGTGACCACGGCCGCAATGGATTGGGTGTGGACGACCTGTTCTCCGCGAATCACGATCCAGTGGCCTGCCATTACAGGGCAGAACTGCGGGGAGCAGGTCGGGTCATGCATAGCCATGACGGCAGTCCCTTGCCCCCTTAAGGTCGGTTTCGACCCAAGACCACATGGTTGCCATGGCGGATCCAGTTCTTCCCGCCGCCTCCCCAGCCCCAGCCCCGGTGATTGGGTTGATCGGAGCGGATCCAGAGGGCCCGCTGCAGCTCTCAGTTGTTGTACCTCTTTACAATGAAGAGGGGAGTCTTCCCCAACTGGTTGATCAATTACTAAATGCACTTCGCCCCCTAGGACAGAAATTTGAGTTGATATTAGTTGACGATGGTTCTAAGGATGGCACGCCAGCTTTGCTGCGGGACCTCGTCAATCATGTCCCTGAACTTGTGGCAGTTCTGCTACGCAGAAACTACGGGCAGACCGCTGCTATGGCAGCCGGCTTTGATGCCAGTAGGGCATCTGTGATTGTGACCCTTGATGGTGATCTTCAAAATGATCCGGCGGATATTCCCCTGCTGATTGAACGCCTCGATCAGGGCTATGACTTGGTTAGTGGTTGGAGGCACCAGCGCCAGGATGCAGCCCTATCGAGGTTGCTGCCTTCCCTTTTGGCTAATCGCTTGATTGCCAGAGTCACCGGGGTGAAGTTACATGACTATGGCTGCTCACTAAAGGCCTATCGCCGAGAAGTGGTTGCCGACATGAACCTGTACGGTGAGTTGCATCGTTTTTTGCCAGCACTTGCTTTCATAGAAGGGGCGCGAATTGGCGAGGTGCAAGTCAATCACCATCCAAGGCGATTTGGCCAGAGTAAGTATGGAATAGATCGTACTTTTCGCGTTTTGATGGATTTGCTTACGGTCTGGTTCATGAAGCGTTTTTTGACCAGGCCCATGCATGTTTTTGGTTTTGTTGGCCTGTTAACCCTGGGCATTGGTTTGCTGATTGCCCTAGGTTTGGTGGCTCAGAAACTGATGTTTGGAACCGATATTGGCTCCAGGCCACTGCTTTTGATGGCGGTCCTTGCGATCCTAAGCGGCGTGCAGCTATTTTGTTTCGGGCTGCTTGCTGAGATGCAGATGCGTACTTATCACGAAAGTCAGGGCCGACCGATTTACCGCACTCGCGCGACGTTGCGCGGTAAAGCTGCGGCATAAACCATGGCGATCAGCCGTTTCTTGGGCATGTACAGATTCATCATCGTCGCGGCCACCTGGGCTGCTTAGTTCAACTTTTATGTCGTCGCTCCAGACGTCTTGCAGCTAGGCATCCAGGTGTTCGTACAGTGCCTCCGGTTGTTCTTGGCCTAAGCCATGACTGGAGAATTTGCAGCTGCCTGGTTGCCGTCGGTGCTCGTGCCTTTGGTGGGCATCCTTGCCCCTGCCGTGGCCATGGCTCTGCTGTTCAACGTGATTGAGGCCCGCGACTGAGCCCCGCAACGGTCTCAGCTCCCTCTTGTTACGTCATTTCTGAATCCCCGCCGCCCAGCCCATCCCATGACCGTGACTCCTGTCGCCGACCCCACTGTCGGCAATCTGGCCACACCGGTGAACAGCAGCTATTTCACCAAGGCATTTATCAACGCACTTCCGGCCTATCGCCCTTCCCTCTCGCCGAACCGTCGCGGCCTTGAGGTAGGCATGGCCCATGGTTTCTTCCTCTTTGGTCCTTTTGCCCTCACCGGTCCCCTGCGCCATACCGAATACGGTGGAACCGCAGGCCTACTGGCGACCATTGGTCTGATCTCGATTCTGACCGTCTGCCTTTCCATTTATGGAACCGCCGGTCGTGGTCCGAATGTTCAGCCCCCTGACGCCACCGTTGACTACCCTCCTGCTGATCTATTCACCAAAGCTGGCTGGGCTGAGTTCGCTAGTGGATTTTGGCTGGGTGGATGCGGTGGTGCCGCTTTTGCTTGGTTCCTTTGCAGCACGGCGATTGTTGCCCCCTTGGTCAAGATTGCTGGTGGTGCCTGGAGTGTCAACTAAGTTTCGATGAATCAAGAGACTTAGTCTGCTCCTTTTCTCATTCAGATCCCCTCTCTTTGATTAGAGAGGGTTTTTTTGTGCGCTTGCATGCTTTTATGTTTGAGCAAGCCACTTGTCTATTATCCGTGATGGCAGCTGTTTGGTTGGGCTTAGATGCTTGTCTGATCCATATCCCGCTGACCCGTCTGTTAATTGTAATCAGCGTCGATGCTGTGGTCCGTTCTCAGAAGTTTCCTGGGACTTGCCGGCCAGGCTTCTTGCTTACACCTTTGTGGATATATTCGGGGCATGGGGGAGAGGATGTTGGCACGTCTCATAATAAAAAACCCCCAGCTTAAGCCGGGGGTTACTTCGTCCCTCAAGGAGACAGGTATGAAACGGTGTTATCCGAATTTACCTGACGTGGAGGCGATCAAGAAGGCTGCATAGGTTAGGAAGAAGCCCACGGTGAAGTGAGCCAGACCAACAACACGAGCTTGAACGATAGAGAGGGCCACGGGCTTGTCACGCCAGCCCACCAGGTTGGCGAGAGGAGTGCGTTGATGAGCCCAAACAATGGTTTCAATCAGCTCCTGCCAATACCCACGCCAGGAGATGAGGAACATGAAACCTGTGGCCCAAACCAGGTGACCAAAGAGGAACATCCATGCCCAGACAGCCAGATTATTGGTGCCTGAAGGGTTGTATCCATTGATCAGCTGGGAGCTGTTAAGCCAGAGGTAGTCCCGGAACCAGCCCATCAAATAGGTGCTGGATTCATTGAACTGAGCAACATTGCCTTGCCAGATGGCCAGGTGTTTCCAGTGCCAGTAAAAGGTGAGCCAGGCAACCGTGTTTAGGGCCCAGAAGACTGCCAGGTAGAAGGCATCCCATGCGGAGATATCGCAGGTGCCACCACGGCCAGGACCATCACAGGGGAAGGAATAGCCGAAGTCCTTTTTGTCTGGCATCAACTTTGAACCTCGGGCATCCAGGGCACCCTTGACAAGGATCAAGGTGGTGGTATGCAGTCCTAGGGCGATGGCATGGTGCACAAGGAAGTCACCAGGACCAATTTGCAGGAACAGGGAGTTGTTACCAGCATTGATGGCGTCTAACCAGCCTGGGAGCCAGACAGCTCCGGGGCCAGGGGCATTGCTGACCAGGCTGTTGGGATTAGCAAGCAGCACGTCCATGCCATAGAGGGCTTTGCCGCTGGCCGCCTGTACGAATTGGGCAAAAACAGGTTCAACCAGAATTTGCTTTTCAGGCGTTCCGAAGGCGACGACCACATCGTTGTGGACATAGAGGCCGAGGGTGTGGAAACCAAGGAACAGAGAAACCCAGCTCAGGTGACTGATGATGGCTTCTTTGTGCTCAAGCATCCGAGCAAGAACGTTGTTCTTGTTGGCCTCAGGATCGTAGTCACGGATGAAGAAGATGGCCCCGTGGGCAAATGCACCGCACATCAGGAAGATGGCGATGTACTGGTGGTGCGTGTAAAGGGCCGCCTGGGTGGTGTAATCCCGCGCGATGAATGCGTAGGACGGCAGCGCATACATGTGCTGTGCCACCAGGCTTGTAACCACCCCAAGGGAGGCCAGAGCCAGGCCGAGTTGGAAGTGAAGGGAATTGTTGATCGTGTCGTAGAGGCCCTTGTGGCCGGCGCCGAGGGCGCCTCCGAAGGGGGTGCCTTTGGGGGGGTTGTGGGCCTCAAGGATCTCGCGGATCGAGTGACCGATACCGAAGTTGGTCCGGTACATGTGGCCAGCGATCACAAACAGACAGCCAATCGCCAGATGGTGATGGGCAATGTCCGTGAGCCAAAGCGCCTCGGTCTGGGGATGGAAGCCGCCAAGGAAAGTCAGAATGGCTGTTCCGGCACCTTCAGCTGTGTTGAACACCTGCTGGGCGGAATCTGGATTCTGGGCATATACACCCCAATTTCCTGTGAAGAAGGGACCAAGACCAGCTGGGTGGGGAGATACCGAGAGGAAATTGTCCCAACCAACATGAACACCGCGGGATTCAGGGATGGCTACGTGAACCAGGTGTCCGGTCCAAGCGATTGAACTAAATCCGAAAAGTACGGCGAGATGGTGGTTTAACCGGGATTCGGCGTTCTTGAACCACGCCAGCGAGGGCAGGAACTTGGGCTGTAAATGGAGCCAACCAGCGAATAGAGCCCAAGCTGAAAGGATCATCATGAAGATCGATCCTTGGTATAGCTCGGCATTGCTGCGCATACCAATCGTGTACCACCAGTGGTACAGACCGGAATAGGCAATGTTCACTGGTGAAGAGGCACCGGCCTGGGTGAAGGCAGCGATGGCTCCCTGGCCGAAGTGAGGATCCCAAATCGCATGGGCGATGGGACGGGTATGCAGAGGATCGGCGACCCACTGCTCGAAGTTGCCCTGCCAGGCGATATGGAACAGGTTTCCCGAAACCCAGAGGCCGATGATCGCCAGGTGACCGAAATGGGTAGAGAACAGCTTTTGATAAAGCCGTTCTTCAGTCATTCCGTCATGGCTCTCGAAGTCGTGAGCCGTGGCGATCCCGTACCAAATACGACGGGTTGTCGGGTCCTGTGCCAACCCCTGGCTGAAATTAGGAAATTTCGTTGCCATTGGGAAAGGTCAGGTGGAGGTCAGCCGACCGCAATGATGCGGGCCAGGAAGAAGGACCAGGTGGTAGCGATACCGCCCAGCAGATAGTGGGCAACACCAACCGCACGTCCTTGGGTGATCGAAAGGGCACGGGGCTGGATGGCCGGAGCCACTTTCAGCTTGTTGTGGGCCCAGACGATGGACTCGATCAATTCTTGCCAGTAGCCGCGGCCGCTGAACAAGAACATCAGACTGAAGGCCCAGATGAAGTGGGCACCCAGGAACATCAGGCCATAGGCACTGCTGCTCGAGCCGTAGCTGTTGATCACCTGGGCCGCTTGAGCCCACAGGAAATCTCGCAGCCATCCATTAATGGTGATCGCGCTTTGGGCGAAATTACCATTGGTGATGTGCTGGACAGTCCCGTCTGCATTGACTGTTCCCCAGACGTCGCTTTGCATTTTCCAACTGAAGTGGAAGATGACGATCGACAGGGAGTTGTACATCCAGAAAAGACCCAGGAACACGTGGTCCCAAGCTGACACCTGGCATGTACCGCCACGGCCGGGACCGTCGCAGGGGAATCGGAAACCGAGGTTGGCCTTGTCGGGGACGAGGCGGGAGCTGCGGCTGTAAAGCACACCCTTCAGAAGGATCAGCACGGTGACGTGGATCGTGAAGGCGTGGATGTGGTGAACCATGAAATCGGCCGTTCCCAAGGGGATCGGCGCTGCGGCAACTTTGCCGCCTACAGCGATCACTGAGCCGTTAAAGACTTCGCTGACACTTGCCAGGGCGTTCGGAGCGGTGGTTCCAGCAGCAGCAGCATGAAGACCTTGAACCCATTGGGCGAAGATCGGCTTCAGTTGGATCGCGGTGTCGCTGAACATGTCCTGGGGACGGCCCAGGGCACGCATAGTGTCGTTGTGGATGTAAAGGCCGAAGCTGTGGAAGCCAAGCCAGATGCACACCCAGTTGAGATGGCTGATGAGAGCATCGCGAGCCTTGAGGACCCGATCAAGAACGTTGTCGACGTTTTTGGCAGGGTCGTAATCGCGGATCATCGCGATGGCGGCATGGGCACCAGCGCCAACGATCAGGAAGCCACCAATCCACATGTGATGGGTGAACAACGATAGTTGCGTGGCGTAGGAGATGCCGATGTATGGATACGGCGGCATCGCATACATGTGGTGCGCGATGATAATTGTCAACGAACCAAGCATGGCCAGGTTGATACCTAGCTGGGCATGCCAAGACGTCGTTAAAAATTCGAAGAGTCCGTTGTGCCCGTTAGTTGCTGGGAACAGAAGAGGATCGCCTTTTTGACCCTCAAGGATCTCCTTGATGCTGTGTCCAATTCCCCAGTTGGTCCGGTACATGTGACCGGCCACGATGAAGAGAACGGCAATCGCCAAATGGTGATGGGCGATGTCTGTCATCCAGAGGCTGCCGGTAACCGGATTCAGGCCTCCTTTGAAGGTCAGAAAATCGCTGTAGGCTGCCCAGTTTCCAGTAAAGAAAGCTGAGATACCTGCCCCGAAACCAGGGTATAGCTGGGCTAGGAGATCTTGGTTTAAGAACTCGTGGGGAAGCGGGATGTCCGCAACTGATGCGATCGTTCGACCATTGAGAACCAGCGGATTGCCGGCATCAATGGCATCCATCAATTGGGTTGTGGGCAGGGAAACGTGGAGGAGGTGCCCTGTCCAGGAAAGGGAACCCAAGCCCAGCAGGCCTGCCAGATGGTGGTTGAGCATCGACTCAACGTTCTGGAACCACTCCAGTTTCGGAGCTGCCTTGTGATAGTGAAAAACCCCAGCATTGAGCATGAGGCCGGCCATTACCAAGGAGCCAATGGCCAGGCAAAGAAGTTGAAACTCGCTGGTGATTCCCCAGGCTCTCCATACGTGGAAAAGACCTGAAGTGATTTGAATGCCGTGGAAGCCAGCTCCCACATCACCATTGAGGATTTCTTGGCCAAAGATCGGCCAAACCACCTGCGCACTTGGTTTGACGTGCAGGGGGTCGGCGAGCCAGCCGGCGTAATTTGAAAAACGAGCACCGTGGTAGAAGGCGCCGCTTAACCAGATGAAGATGACGGCCAGATGGCCGAAGTGAGCGCTGAAGATCTTTCGTGAGACTTCTTCGAGATCGCTCGTGTGGCTGTCGAAGTCGTGAGCGTTGGCGTGGAGGTTCCAAATCCAGGTTGTGGTTTTGGGACCCTTGGCGAGGGTGCGATCGAAAAAGCCGGGTTTTTCGAAAAGCTCGAATGTCGCCGGAACGGTGTTCCGATCGACTAGCTCCTGCGCCTTTTTCCCACGCTCTGGTGGGCTGATGGTCATCGAGAGGTTCCTCGAGGGACGGAATCGAGGTGGAGGTCCACCCCTTGGGCCTGCCGGAAATTCCGGGGCCGTTGGGCCCCATGACGTGGTGGGGTGCATGGGCATGCCAGGCACTGAACCGTCGCCATGGGCGCCAGCCGGACAAGGGGAGTGAATCCTTGCCATGACTGGGGCATTGGGCCCCAAAGGGGACCGCTGGCGGAACTATAGGGGCCAAAAACATGCCCAATCGGCATCCAGTTACAAAGGTTCAATCCCCGCCATTCCCTGGCTGGGACTGGGGTCTACTGGGGGTTGTTTTGCATTGAAAGGGGATTTTGTCCGGGGATGTAACTATAATTATTATGACTCGGGACCCTCTTTCGTGCTCTGGGCTGCCGGCTTGGCTTAAACGCCAATACGCCCTTCAGCAGAATGGCGGCAGTTGAAATGGTGTGTTGATGCCGAAAAGGTTCTTCGGGCACAGGGGGTGGTGGTCGGCCCTGGTTAGTGTCGCTTTGCTGGTCGTTATTTTTTTTGGCAGTCCTGCGGTCAGCCAGGCCGCATGGCGACTACCGAAGCGCCAGGTCCCTGCCCCAAATCCCATGGGTCCAGCCGCCAGGGTTGGTTCAGCACAACTGCAGGAGGTGTCGCCGCCTGCGGCGGTGAATCAGTTCAAGGATGCGCTCGGCGAGAAGCTTCCCCAATTGAAGATTCTGGAGCCTGCCAACGGCGCCATGGTGGCGGATGGAGCTTGGACCTTGCGGGTCAAGGTTTCTGACTGGCCTTTAATTGATGGTGGTTCGTTGGGTTTGGGCCCCCACCTTTTGGCCATGCTCGATGGGGAGCCCCCACGGGTTCTCACGGCAACTGAGACCGAGATGCCCCCCCTGAGCCCAGGCAGTCATCGCTTGACGGTGACCGCGGCTTGGCCTTGGGGAGAGGTCATTAAGAGCCATGGTGCTTTTGATCAAATTCGTCTGCATCGTGCTGCGGTAAATCCTTTGGCAGTACCTTCTCTTGGGAGTGCCCAGTTATTCGTTACCTCTCCGAACTCGAATTCCAAGAATATGAAGCAGCCTGTACTGCTGGACTGGCTTTTAATCGATGCTCCTTTGCAGAACCTGCGCCAAGATGATGCCAGTTGGCGTTTGAGAATCACTGTGAATGGTGAGAGTTTCCTTGTCGATCAACAGACTCCACTCTGGCTGACCGGTTGGCGCTCTGGGGCCAATGCACTGTTGTGGGAGTTGGTTGATGGAAGGGGTGAACCTCTTAATCCTCCATTTAATAGTATCGTCACTGAATTGTACTTGGAGGATTCAAAAGCGTCCAAGTCGTTAAATTCTCCTTGGCTGAGTGGTCAAATTAGTTCTGATGATCTAGCCATTTTGCTGGGAAATGCACCCCCCTTGACACCTGTTGTCCAGGTGCAGGAAAAGCCTTTGTCTTCGATGGCAGTTCAGCCAAAAAAAGATACTTCGCCGCCGCAAGATAAAGATAGTATAGATAGCAGTGATGCAATGCAATTTGGCGAAGATAAGGCGTTGCCAGTGCCTCCCGCTGAGGGGGGTGCGAATGGCGAATCGCCTGGAGATCTTGGCCCTGGGCTAGAGGATGCCCAACCGGCTGGTGGTTCGGACCCTTCGGCTCCAGCTGAGCCGATTAAACCCATTGCAGATGCGCAGAGCCTTGGGGTACCCAATCTCGATACGCCTTCTCCCAACCCGCTGCCTGATGGCCCTGCCAAGCCCGAGCCTCCTTTGGCTGATGCCGGTTCGATCGGCACTGCGGCAGAGCAGCCTGAGCGGGATCGGCCCGCGACCGCATTGCCAGACACCGCTCCGCCCAAGGACTCCGAGTTGGAGGACCTCAAGGATGGCCTGCCCGCTGTTGGGGAGGGGGAGGATCTAGATCCAACCATGGTTCCGTCTCCTTCAAGCGGTTTGCTGGCTCGCCTGGGCCAGGGACTTCGCCGCCGACTGGGGCCCTCCTGAAATGCCGTTGACGCCGTCACGGGTGGTGGGTCTCGCCCTTTCCAAGGAGGCCAATCCCCTGTTGCTTCGCCTGAAGCAGGCAGGATTGCTTGCGGAGATCCGTTGGCCAGACGATCCGATCTCCCCTGCCGATTGGCTGGCCCGGGAATGGCCCCTCGCATCGGCTGTTGTTGCCGTGGCGGCTGTCGGGCTGGTGACCCGCCTCGTGGCACCGCTGCTGGCAAGTAAGCACACCGATCCGGCCATCGTTGTTCTCGATGCTGAGGGCCGTTTTGCCGTGCCAATCCTTGGTGGCCACGGGGCGGGTGGCGAGGCGTTGGCGCGCCAGCTTGCTGCACTACTTGGTGGACAGGCCGTGATCACTGGCAGCAGCTCGGCCTCGGGGCGATTGTGCCTCGATAGCTTTGGCAGCGACTGGGGCTGGATTCGGGGCGCCGGCGACTGGCAAGCCCTGATGTTGGCGGCTCGCCATGATCTCGATCGCCCCCCCCTACGGGTGCTTCAGGAGAGCGGCACGGCCCTTTGGCAGGAGGGCGAAGCGGCCCAAGCCATGGGCCTTTTGCAAGTACCTGACCCTGACCTTGAACCAGCTGGTCAGGAACCAGATTTGGTGATTGGCCCTCGCCTGGGGCGCGGCTGTCGTTGGCATCCCCCTTCCCTTTGGCTCGGCATGGGATGTGAAAGAGACACCACATTGTCGGTGCTGGAACGGCTTGTCGGCGAAACCTTGCCGAAGCACGGTTTGGCCATTCAGGCCGTTGCTGGCCTGGCAACCGTCGATCGCAAGGCCGACGAGCCGGCCCTCCAAGCTCTGTGCGAACGGCATGGTTGGCGGCTGGTTTGTTTCTCCGCCCCTGCCTTGGCTGATGTGTCAGTCCCCAATCCCTCCATGGTTGTGCAACTGGAGATGGGCACCGCCAGCGTCGCCGAGGCGGCTGCCCTGCTCGCGGCTGCTGGACGAGATGGGACAGGGGCGACCTTGTTGGTAGCCAAAACCGTTGCCCATGCCGCAGCAGGGGAAAGGGGCGCCGCCACCCTGGCGGTGGCCGAGGCACTTGAACAATGGGGGCCGGCCCGTGGCGAGCTTCATCTGGTCGGTAGCGGTCCAGGCTCTTTGGATCTCCTGACCGGCACTAGTCGCTGGGCGTTGGCTCGATGCGGTGTTTGGGTGGGATACAGCCTTTATCTGGACTTGGTGGAGCCCCTGCGCCGGCCGGATCAGGTGCGACGGGAGGGACGCCTTACCGAGGAATCGGGCCGTTGCGCCGAGGCTCTTGCCCTGGCAGCCCAGGGTCTGCGTGTTGCCCTGATCTCATCAGGGGACAGTGGCATTTATGGGATGGCTGGCCTGGCCCTAGAGCAATGGCTTGGCTTGGCGGCAAAGGATCGCCCCGTTTTTGAGGTGCATCCCGGAATCTCTGCGCTTCAGCTAGCTGCAGCCAGGGCGGGGGCCCCGCTAATGCACGATTTCTGCACGATCAGCTTGAGTGATCGACTCACACCCTGGCCAGTGATTGAAGACCGGCTAAGGGGCGCTGCGGCCGGGGATTTCGTGGTGGCCTTGTACAACCCCCGTTCCCAGGGCCGTGATTGGCAGCTGGGTCGTGCCCTTGAACTCTTGATGCAGCATCGCCAGCCCTCCACGCCTGTGCTGATCGCCCGCCAGCTTGGTCGCCAAGGGGAAGCTGTGACGCTAACCACCCTGGAGCACTTGCCCATCGAGCAGGTCGACATGTTGACTCTGGTGCTCGTCGGTAACAGCACCAGCTATGTCAAAGATGGTCGCTTCGTAACGCCAAGGGGATATCCAGGCGCCGAACTGGGTTGAGGAGGGTTGGGATTCAGCCGTGGACCTTGAGTAATCGGGATGACAGGATTCGAACCTGCGGCCCCTTCGTCCCGAACGAAGTGCGCTACCAAGCTGCGCCACATCCCGATGGCTGAACTTTAAAGGATCGAACGATCCCGCCATTGCAATGACCCGATCTGGTGGGGGTGGAAACAAAGCCTGTCCACTGCCTTGCCTAGAGTTTCAACCCCCATGGCAAAGCATGGGGCACCGTTTCGGCGGCTTTTTCCCTCTGCCTGGATTTCCATGGCTTCGGTCGTGCCCAAACCGCCTTGGTTACGTGTTAAAGCTCCCCAGCGGCAGCGCATTGGGGCCGTTGCCGATTTGCTGCTCGATCTGCAGCTGAATACGGTTTGCCAGGAGGCCAGTTGTCCCAATATCGGTGAATGTTTTGCCGGCGGCACGGCCACGTTCTTGATCATGGGCCCAGGCTGCACCCGGGCTTGCCCCTACTGCGACATCGACTTTGACAAGAGCGTGCGGGCCCTTGACCCCAGCGAACCGGAGCGGCTGGGGGAAGCGGTGTCCCGGCTGGGCTTGCGCCATGTTGTGATCACATCGGTCAACCGAGATGATTTGGCCGATGGGGGTGCCGGCCATTTTGTCGCTTGCGTCAACGCCGTGCGGCAGCGTTCTGCCGGCACAACGATTGAATTGCTGATTCCTGATTTCTGCGGTAACTGGGATGCGCTAGGGGCCGTAATGGAGGCCGCACCTGATGTCCTCAATCACAACATCGAAACGGTACCAAGCCTGTATCGAAAGGCTAGGCCGCAAGCAATTTACAGCCGTTCGCTTGAACTCCTGCAGAGGGTTCACCTGGGCTGGCCCCGTACTTATACGAAATCAGGCCTGATGGTTGGATTGGGGGAAACTGACACCCAGGTGATGCAGGTGCTTGCTGATCTGCGACAAAATTGGGTAGATATCGTGACAATCGGCCAATATCTCTCGCCAGGACCCAAACATTTGCCCGTTGACCGGTTCGTCAGCCCTGAACAATTTGATGCCTATCGGCACCAAGGTGAGCATGAGCTTGGTTTTCTGCAAGTGATCAGCAGCCCATTGACCCGCAGCAGCTATCACGCCGGTGAGGTTCAAGCCCTGATGCGCCAAAATCCTCGCTGAACTAGAAGTACAGCGAGGCAGTTACGAGGCCGTTAAACCGCCACGGGCTCAAGGGTGGCCAAACCGACCAGTGCTTTCTCGCTAGGAGGCACGATTACCTTGAAACGGGTTTTCCAATTGGCCCAGTCCGCCAGTATGGTGGCCGCCCTGGCACTGCCCGTGTGGGCTAGATGGGCTTCAAGCAGGGGTTTCAGCAGGGCCTCCTGTTCGATTGTGCTGAGTGGCTGAAGACTCACCGTGCCGGGATTGAGGCGTTGCTGCACACCGTCGGCTTCATCCAGCAAGAAAGCAACACCGCCTGTCATGCCCGCAGCAACATTGCGGCCGGTGGTTCCCAGCACAACAACCACCCCTCCGGTCATGTACTCGCAGCAGTGGTCCCCGGCCCCTTCAACCACCGTGCGGGCGCCGCTATTGCGCACCGCAAATCGCTCTCCGGCACGGCCGAGGGCATAAAGTTCGCCACCGGTGGCACCGTAAAGGCAGGTATTGCCGAGGATGACTTTTTCGCCTGGATTGATGCAGGCGGCTGGGGGGATCACGGTTATCCGCCCCCCGTTGATTCCCTTGCCGACATAATCGTTCGCCTCACCGACGAGGCGCAGGTTTAGGCCTTGCAACAGGAAGGCCCCAAAACTCTGGCCAGCGGCACCATCAAACTGAAGATTGATCTCCCCAGCGAAGCCTTTATTGCCATGCAGCTCGGCAATTTCACCAGCCAGCCGGGCTCCCACGCTGCGGTCTGTGTTGAGGATTCTCAGAGTCCTGTCCAGTTGCCCGTGGCCCTTGATGGCCTCAGTGACAGCGGCATCGGCCAGGAGTTGATCTTCGAGAACCACC
>JBKDVK010000210.1:0-5883 GCA_046338875.1 Cyanobacteriota bacterium
TTTGTTAAAGGCAGCCAAATTGCAACTCGAAGACCAAGGCGCAGCAGCCCGGAGCCTTGGCAGCAGGCTGGTGGTCACCAGTTTGCGCGGCAGCACCAATCTGCGGGTTGATCCTTTCTTGAGCCAACGGCGCATTGCCGATCTAGTCAGCAGCCAGGGGCTACCCACCCTCAACATCCAGCGGGGAGATCTGATCACCCGCCAGGGGGAAACCATCACTCCCCAGGCTTTTGATGTCCTGGACTACTTCGGGCTGATCAATCGACGGCCGAGACCCCTGGCCTGGTTCAACCGTTTTGCTGAAGCCCTGACGGCCTGCATCACCATGCTGTTGGTGATGCGCCGCTGGCGAGCCAGCCTCGAACCGCGCCAGGGTCTGCTGGCCCTGTTCATGTTGCTGGTGGTACAGGCCTTCAAACTCTGGCTAGGGCCGTTGGCAAGCCCCCTGGCCCTGCTGCTGCCTCCAACCCTGTTGCTGGCCCAGGGGCTCGGCACCATGGCCGGACTCGCCTGGCTTGCGGTGGGAAGCTTGCTCTGGCCGTTCCCTTTGACCGCAATTCTTGAGAGTCGGCTGCTGGTGGCGGCCCTATTTGCAGCCCTGGCTGCCGTCCTGGCCGGACGGCAACGCAATCGTGCCCAGCTACTGCAACTGGCCGTACTGCTGCCTGCCGGGGCTTTGGTACTGCAATGGCTTTGCCTGCAATTGGCCAACTTCGCTGGGGTGGAGGAAGGTCTTTTTCCCCTTAACGGCGATTTGCTGAACGAATCATTATTGGTCGGTGGTTTGTTGATGGCAGGCCTGCTTCTGGCGCCCTTGATGGAGAGTTTCTTCGGCCTGCTTACAAGGGCCCGGCTACTTGAGCTGGCCGATCTGGAAAGGCCCCTGCTGCGCCGGCTCTCTACCGAAGCTCCCGGCACCTTTGAGCACACCCTGATGATCTGCGGCCTGGCCGAAGAGGGTGCAAGGGCGATCCAGGCCGATGTCGATCTGATTCGCACCGGCGCCCTTTATCACGATGTCGGCAAACTTCATGGTCCTCAATGGTTTATTGAGAACCAGGAGGATGGCCTCAACCCCCATGAAAGCCTCAACGATCCCCTCACAAGTGCCGCCATTCTCCAGGCCCACGTCGACGAGGGTTTACGACTGGCCCGGCGTTATCACCTGCCCCGTCCCCTTTCGGATTTCATACCGGAACATCAGGGGACATTGAAAATGGGCTATTTCCTGCATCAAGCACGGGAACTCGACCCGACGGTGCCGGAATCCCGCTTTCGCTATGCCGGACCGATTCCCCGCAGCCGTGAAACGGCAATTTTGATGATGGCCGATGGCTGCGAGGCCGCCCTGCGCTCCCTGCCCCAGGGGACCAATGAAACGGAAGCCGCTGCCATGGTGCGTCGCATTGTCGAAGCCCGTCAAAATGATGGTCAACTTGCCCTCAGTGGCATTAGTCGGGCCGAACTTGAGCTGGTGATCCGTGCGTTCGTAAGGGTATGGAAGCGGATGCGGCATCGGCGCATTGCCTATCCGATCCCGGCGCGCAAAGCTTTCAGTGCTTGAGGCGGTCCACCGGCTGCGCTGGCCAGCGCCGTTGCATCCACTGCCCCAGCCCCAGCCCCAAGGCCGCGAAGAGCAAGCCGCTGAGCAGTTCCAACCACCAGCAGGCCAGGGCTACCCACCAACCGCTCGCTTGGATGCGGTTGAACAGGGCCAAAATCCAGCCACTGAATGAGGTCAGAGAACCGCAAAACCCCACACCCCCGACCAACAACCAGGCCCGTGGACGGCCAGCGGCCGTGGCGCTTAGCCAACCCAACACAAACGCTCCCAGCAGATTGACCACGCTGAGATCGTCGACAAGCCAGCGCAGCAGACTGCCTGGAATTGCCCCAAGGGCAACAAGCAACAGATCGGCGAGCAACCGAACCAAAGAAGGGCTTGCCAAGGAGGCAGACCCAGCGGACTTCGGCAGCGGCGGGCTCATCGCCCCAAGGCCAAACCTGCCATCAATGCCAAACAGCCGCCAAGCAGGGAACCAAGCGTCAATCTCACCAGGCTGCCTGGAGACCTGACGGTCAACAACTCGAGCATCAAGGTGGAGAAGGTGCTGAGACTGCCCAGAAAACCCGTAATCAGCAACAGGCTGGCCCCAGGGGGGGCGTCGGGACGCTGCAGAAGCGGGAGCAGCCAACCGAGGGCAAAACAGGCCAGCAAATTGACGACCAAGGTGCCCCAGGGCCTCGATGGCAAACGCTCCGCCAGGTGATTTACCAAGAGGAATCTCAAACAGGCTCCTGGCACAGCCCCGGCGGCAACAAGCAGGGCCTGACTCGGGATCATCCTTGCTGGATCCGCCTGGCATGGCGATTGTGAAGCATCTGACTGATCTTGCGCTGGAGCACCACCAGAGCCGGGACAAGGGTGATGGCATTGGCCACCATCACGGGACCATCATGGATGATGAAGCCATAAAGGCCCCAACAGGCGATGCCGACACTGAGCAATAGATACATCCTCAGCGAGATCGCTGTGGCATCCCCTGTTCGTATGGTTTTGATCGCCTGGGGGAAAAAACTCAGGGTCGTCAATGTGGCGGCCAGATAACCGAGCAGAGTCACAGCAGGGGGGTTAGCCATGGTAACGGGAAACGCCGTGGTCCCACATCCTGCAGGATTGAATGGGGTCGCCCCAAGCCCACCAAGCAAAGATCGACAGAACACTCACCTTGCAGGAGCCGCAAGCCCCACCGCAACCCGAGTGGCGCCGAAGAGCAGATGTTCCACTGGGCATGCTGCGGGCTTTGTATCATTACCCAGCTGATGCTGGATAAAGCCGAAATCGGACTGATCTCAGGTGCCGTCAATACACCAAGTGCCAAACGGCACATTATCTTCTCTTGGTGTTTGCTTGATTCAAATTGTCTCTAGCTTGGCTTTGTCCGATCCCACGGCATGTTCCAGCCCAACCCCAAATCCGACCCCTACGGTGAGCGAGAGATCCGTAGGCGACTTGCCCCCAACAGCTGGTTGAAATTTTTGCAGATCGGCCTGACAGGGCTCCTGGCATTAATGGGCTACTGGCTCGCCATCAAAACCAGTGACAACGGCCATAGTATTCAGCATCTCAATCAGCGCATCCGCGCCCTGGAAACCAGCCGAGGGCCTGACCAGTACCTGAAGCTGCAGGGACAATTGCGGACGATGGCCGATCGAATCCAGACCCTGGAGGCAGAAAATGATCGACTTCAGTCCATAGAGTTGCGTCAAAGCCAAGAAAGACAACTGCGCTTACTGCAGCAAGCCACCCCGCAGTCCAGACCTAACCCAGTGGCACCCAGCTCCCTGGGCAAGCGAATGCCCTACATGGTCCCCGTGCCGCAGATGCCAGAGCGGCTTCCCTCGGCTACCACCCCCCGCAGCCTGCAGAAGCCGCCCGCGAACCTGGGCAGCAGCCTGGCAACTCCATAAACAACCAGACCTTATTCAACCAAGCAGACCTTATTCAACCCTTAACGGCATCGGCGGTAGCGCTAGGAAGTATGTAGCGCTGCAACAAAATAAATACCAATAGTACTGGCAAGATTGAGACCATGGCACCGGCGGCAACCAAGCGCCAATCAAGAGAAAAACTACTGGAAAGTTGCTGCAATCCCAGGGGGAGAGTATAAAGGTTGGGATCGTCAATGATTATCAAGGGCCACAAAAAGTCACCCCAAGTTCCGATAAAGACAAACATAGCTAATGTAATTAGATCGGCTTTTGCCGCGGGCAGCATGATATTCCACCATTCCCCCAAGGGACTGCAGCCATCGATGCGCGCCGCCTCCTCAAGTTCTACCGGAACTGTCAGAAAACTCTGGCGCAGCAAAAAAATTCCAAAGGCTGTCGCCGCCTGGGGCAGAATCAAAGCCCACAGACTATTTCGCAAGCCAATCTGAACCATAAGCAAATACAGGGGAATCATCACCACCTGGAAAGGGATCAAAATCGTGGCAACCACCAAGGCCAAGACCAAACCACGACCGGCAAACCGCAACCGCGCCAGGGGATAGGCCGCCAATGAACAAAACAACAGATTCGCCAACACCGCCAGGCTACTGACAATGATGCTGTTTACCAGATAAGTCACCATTGGATTGGCGGCGAAGAGGCGGTGGTATGCCTGCAGGCTGGGCTGGGATGGCACCAGGCTGGGCGGAGAAGCAAAAATATTTTCGGCAGGGCCCTTTAACGAAGTACTCAGCAACCAAATCAGGGGCAAAAGCATCATCAGTGCTAATAAAAGCAGACCCATGAGCTGGAGTGCCGCCCCAACACCAGAAGGACGGACGCCGTTAAGGGCCATGACGCTTGCCTAGTTCAGAAACCCCATCATGGGACCCAGCCAACAAAGCTCGCAGGCGTCTAGCCAGGGTCTCAAGCGGCGCCCCTTGATCAGGGCGCTCGCAACGCAGTCCACTGAGGCCATCCATCCAAACCGGATGACTGCCTTGCCAAAGAATCGGGCGGGCGTCATCGGCCATCCAGGCCAGGGTGAGATGCAGATCATTGCCGCTTTGGTAGATCTCCAACTCCAAATCCGCTTCGGGGCACCGCTCGCCGCTGGCATCGCGCACCTGAAGGGTGAGGCAACAGTCAAGAATGCCCTGACCCAGTACAGGCACTGGCAGATCGTCTCGAACTAAAACAGCATGACGAAAAGGTTTGCGGCAAAGATCTGCAGCAGCAGCGACCAACTGAATTAGATCTGCATTCATCAAGATTCAGCTATAAAATGGCATGGATCGCCCGCAGTTGGATCTGTAGGAGGCCAGATCGAAAGCCTGGATTAAGGCCCCCATCATCACCAAATTTAGAATGCAAAATCTGCAGGCGATTGATGCGAGAAGCGTCAAAATGCAGCGGCAATCCCATGGGCAGGGCATTGACAGGTTTAGCCCTGATCGAAGCAGTCAGGTCGGTGAATCGCACCCCCACCCGGGTCAGGCCATCGGGCTCCGTGCCAAATTCAGCCACCCAACGCAATCCACCGGGGATCAGCTCGGTCAGACCGGCTACGCCATCCGCGCAGGCTACGGCGAGTTTGTAACGACGGCCATCACCCACCAGGTCAAGCTGGAGACCGCCGTAGGCCGAGAGGTCTAGGGGAGGCGAAAACAGGGGCGATCGCACGCTGACGAACCCCCCCCCAGTTTCAACGACCTCAGCATCAAGTGTCAGACCTTGGCTATCGACCCTGGTTGTGCCCTGGCTGCGCCCTCCCATGATTGTGTCATTGAGGGCATGCCAGCCACTGAATCCGTTGCCTTCAACGATCACCATGGCGTGCTTTCTCCGGCGGCAGCTTGATCGGCCAGCACGATTACCTCCGTATCGGGCTGAACAAGCCGCGCAGGAGTGCGTTGGGGAGATTCTTCGGGATCCAACAAACGGCGCAACGCCTCCCGTTTAGGGGAGCCACTGACCAGAAAAACCACCTTTCGAGCGGCTGAAAGCAAAGGAGCCGTCATTGTGATGCGGGCCATGCCTTTGCCCTCACTCACCGTCACCCATTCATCCGTCACCACGGTGGCATGGGTACCAGGAAACAAGGAGGCCGTATGGCCATCATCGCCCAAACCCAGGAGAATCAAATCGAGACGGGGCGGCGATCCAACGCAATAGTGCATGATCTCTTGGCCATAGGCCGCGGCACCCAGATCAGGCGAGGCAAGGTGCGTTGGAACTGGGTGAAGATTGGCCCCGGCCGCAAGCGGACTGGCCAGCAGGCTGGTCTTGAGCAGGCCGAGATTGCTGGCCGGATCGTCCGCAGCGACCCAACGCTCATCACCCAACCACACATCGACTCGCTCCCAGGGGAGATGTTCCTCACCAAGTAAC
>JBKDVK010000211.1:0-45352 GCA_046338875.1 Cyanobacteriota bacterium
CAGCCGGGCGGCCAAGGTGCTGGGAACCACCGCTTTGCTTGAATTTCGGGCTCAGAAACCAGGTACCGATAAGCAGATGCAGGGCCTTTTGACCCTGAAACGCCAAGCCGAAGCAATCTTGGCAAGCATCCGCCCCACCCCGGGTTCTGCGGCGCCGCCGGCTTCTCCCCTCAAAGCGGCCGATTTGGCCAAGGCGATGGCCCCCCTGGGCATCGAGGTTTCGCCAACCGCCAGTGAAGCGGACCAACTCGACCAACTGCTCATTGAGGTCAACCGACGCATCCTTTCCCTCTACGGCCCCCCTCTGCTCACCGGTCGAGACTTGACAAGTGCCGGCAGGCAGCAACAGTCAAGCGGAGATTCCTGGGAAGTGACCCTGGGATTTGATCGAGCCGGAGGCGAGAAGTTTGCCGGCCTCACCCAGTCCATTGCCGGCACCGGCCGCGTTCTGGGCATTGTTTTGGATGGCCGTTCAATCAGCGAAGCCACCGTTGGACCCCAATTCAAGACTGCCGGGATTACGGGGGGCTCCGCCAGTATTTCTGGCAACTTCACGGCAGAAGCCGCCAGGGATCTTGAGGTCCAGTTGCGCGGGGGATCCTTACCCTTACCTGTCAAGATCGTCGAGGTCAAAACCGTTGGTCCGTCCCTCGGTGCCGAAAATATCCGCACCAGCTTGCTCGCCGGCTCGGCCGGACTTGGCTTGGTGGGCCTCTTCATGGCGCTTGTCTATCGACTTCCTGGCTTTGTTTCGGTTTTAACCCTGAGTCTGTACGCCTTATTCAACTTAGCAATCTATTCTGCCCTTCAGGTCACCCTGACCCTGCCAGGTATTGCCGGTTTCATCCTTTCGGTGGGGATGGCTGTTGATGCCAATGTATTGATCTTTGAGCGGGTCAAGGAGGAGTTGCGCTCAGGCAATTCTTTAATCCGTTCTATCGATACCGGTTTTTCGTTGGCCTTCTCTTCGATTCTTGATGGCCATGTCACGGGGTTGATTAGTTGCCTGGCCCTGTTTTTCCTCGGTACCGGTCTGGTCAAAGGATTTGCGGTCACCCTATTCATTGGTTTGACCCTCAGTCTGTTTACCGCCCTCACCTGCACCCGCACCCTGCTGCGGCTGCTGATGAGCTACCCGGGCCTGCGGCGCCCCACCAACTTTCTTCCCGCTCGCCAGCTGCCTTCGGCACTCTGAAGTTGCCTTTCTTACCTTGAGTATTCCTACTCCTCGCTTCCGCATCAGCCGTTATCGCCGGGCCGCCTGGGTCGGCTCGGCCTTAGCTTGTGCCCTCAGCTTGCTGGGCATGTTTCTGTGCTGGCGCAATCCAACCATCGCGGCACCCCTGGTCCCCGGTCTTGATTTCACCGGTGGCACCCAGATCCAGTTGGAGCGGGCCTGTGCTCCCGGAGCCTGTCCGCCCTTGACCGTTTCTGAAATCCAGGCCCAGCTCGGCCGACTCACCTTGCCCCAGGAAGGCCAGGAACGCTCCCCCAACCTCTCCAGCTCCGGAGTACAACTGCTGGATGGCGGCAAGACTGTGGTGTTGCGGCTTCCAGCCCTGAGCACTGAGCAGGGAAGGGCCGTTGTGGATCAGATATCGGCTCGCGTTGGACCCTTGCTGAGCGAGGGTACGGCGATCAACACCATCGGCCCCACCCTGGGCTCACGGTTGCTGCGGGCCAGCCTGATTTCCCTGTTGGTGAGCTTTGCGGCGATTGCCGCTTATATCAGCTTTCGCTACAACGGTGTTTTTGCCTTTCTTGCCTTGGTTTGTCTTGCCCACGACGTATTGATCACCTGTGGTGTTTTCGCCTGGTTGGGTCTGCTTAAGGGTGTGGAAGTCGATTCGCTGTTTGCCGTCTCCCTGATCACCGTGGCGGGCTATTCGGTAACAGATACTGTCGTTGTCTACGACCGCATCCGGGAACAAAGCAAAGCCCTTGCCCAATTGCCAATTACTGAACAGGTTGATGTGGCTGTTGATGCCACGCTCACCCGTTCTCTGTACACCTCTCTCACCACCCTGCTGCCTTTATTTGGCTTGATTTTCTTTGGCGGCAGCAGCCTTTTCTGGTTTGCGGTGGCTTTGGCAATCGGCATTGGCGTTGGCAGCTGGTCCAGCATTGGCTTGGCACCTACTTTGTTACCCCTGTTCTCGCCCAAGTCCGCACGATGAAGGATAGGAATTCTGAACACCCCAGAGCAAGGTTGCGCCTACTTCCACTCCTGCTTGGCTCACTTGCCCTTCTGGACCTAAGGGTAGAGCTCATTCTTCTATTCGATCACATCACCTGGACATCCCTGGCAGTAGCATTGCGCAACCATCTTTTGGCCGTGACCGTCCTGCTGGCCATGCCTTCACTCTGGCGCCACTATCGCTGATGCGTTCTGCTCCAATCCATCCCCTGACTTGATAGTTGTTTGATTTAGATTTAGATTTATCACCAATGATCCATTATATCGTGAACGATGATTTCTTTGCCCATTACTTGCATCACCACCACCAGGGGCAGGGCAAGCAGCAGGCCAGGTAGGCCAAGCAGGGCACCCAAACACAATTGGGAGATCAGGGCTACGGTAGGCAGCAGATTGACGGTGCGACTCAGTAAAACCGGGGTGAGCACAAACGCCTCGGCGTTCTGAATCACCAGGCGCAGCAGCAACACTTGCAGCATTTTGGCCGGAGACATCAGCAGCAGGGCAACCGCCATCGGCAGCAGGGTGGCGGCGGTGGGGCCCACGGTTGGTACGAAGGTCAGCAGGCCACTGATCAGGGCACACAACAGGGCCAGGGGCACTCCCAAAAGCGAAAGACCAGCCCAAGTTGCCACAAACACCAGAACGGCGGATAGGGTCATGCCTGCAAGCCAGCCCCCCAGGGCTTCGCGACATTCTCCAAGTAAAACCGCCATGCGCGGCCGGTAGAACTGGGGCGTGGCGGCCAGCAGCAATCGTTGGTGGCTGCGGGGATCAAGGGCAAACAGCACGGCCAGCAGAGCCATCAACAGAGCCTGCAGCGTGCTGTTGGCGGCGCCACCGGCGAAACCAAGCAGCTGTTGGCCCAGGGGCTGGAAGCGCTCGAGGCTGGCGCCATTGAGCCATTGCTCTTCGAGATTGCGCAGCCAGGGCAACTTGGTCAGCAAATCAGCCAGGTGGCTCGGCACACTGGGAATCAGTTCGGCCAGTTGTTTGGCTTGCTGCAGCACCTCGGGCAGCAGTAAGGAGATGAGCAGGCCTCCGAAGGTCACCAGCACCACGAGTTCGATCGCCAGGGCTGTCTGGCGATTGACGGGCAGGATGCGACGCAGCAGGGTCACGGGCACATCCAGGGCCACCGCCAGGACAATGGAGCCAAAAAGCACCAGTAACACCCAGCGCAGTTCCCAGGCCAGCAGCCCGAGCACTACAAGGGCAAGAAAGCCGATCAGGATGCGGGCGTTCATGGAAGAGCTGGTGGGCGTCGGGGTGGAGTCCATGGATCAAGGATGTCCCGAATCAAGACTTCGCGCAGGATGACCTGGGCGCAGACTGCAAGGGGAAGGGCCAGTACAAGCCCCAAGGGACCGAAGATAAGTGTGAACAGTAACTGGGCCGAAAGGGTCAGTCCCGGTAAGAGCTTGAGTTGGTGCTGCATCACCGAGGGGGTGATCAAATAGCTTTCAAAATTCTGAATTATGATGTAAAGAACCAGCACCATTACCGCTTTCCAGGGGGCCTCCAGCAAGGCCGCCGAGATTGGAAAGAGGGTGCTGAGGGTTGGCCCAATGTTGGGAATGATGTTTAGCAGGCCAGCCAGCATGGCGTTGGCCGCCACCTGCTTTACCCCCAGGATGGAAAGTCCGATGGCGGCCATGCTGGCGACGCAGATCGAGCTGATCAGTACCCCCACCATCCAGGCGCTCAGGGCTTCTCCGCATTGCAGCAGTACGGCCCGGGCCCGTGGGCGATAGAAGGACGGCACCAATTGCAGGGCCACTTCCCGGTAGTTATGGGGTTGGGTGGTGATCATTACGGCCACTGCCAACACAAAAAGGGACTGGAGCAGGCCATTGCCGATGTTGCCGGCCAGTCCAAGCAGTCGGATGAGCGCCTTACTCAAGCTCTCTCCCAACGCACCTTGGCGATCGCCCGAACTGGGCAGGGCCGACTTCAGCCAGTCGAGCTGATCACCGCTGTTGCCGTAAACCATGCTGAAGCTGCCTGCCAGTCCCTCATTGATCAGCTTGATCAGTTTGGTGCTGGCGGCCGGCAGCTTGCCGATCAGCTCTCCAAACTGGAGAACAAAGGGTGGAATCAGGGTTGCCCCCGCCACCAACATGATCAGGAAAACCCCCAACAGGCTCAGTAAAAGGGCCAGGGGCCGGGAGATCCCCAGCCGTTTCTGTACAGCCCCCACCAAGGTGCATAGCGCCATGGCAAGTACGACACCGGCAAAGATCAGCAGCACGGCTTGCCTTAGCGACCAGAGCAGGGCAAGGGCCGCGACGAAAGCCAGCAATCCAAGCCACTTGCCGAGGGTCAAGCTTCGCTGTCCTCTTGGGCGTCTTTTTCAGGGCCACCGGAGAAACCGAGTCCATGGCTTTCGGCGTACCGCTGGGCAAAGCGCATGAATCGCTCGAAATCAGCAGTGGTCTTCCAGGTGTAGGTGGCTTCCAAGGCGCTTGCCTTGCCGTTGACGAAGCGGGCATTGACCTCCCGGCTCACCAGCTCGCCTTCCTCATCGATCAGAAACATGCCAGTGATGTCTCCAAAACTTTCTGGAGCCAAGGCTTTTGGCTCTTCGAAGACAAAGGTCGCCTGGCCGGTCCGTCCGTCGCGCGAACGGGTCAGTCGAATGTCAGGCACGACCGGTTCATCCGTGCCGCGGAAGAACTGGATGGCGGCGGCCATGGGCAACGTCGAAAGGGCGATCTTACGTGGACCGATGGCTTGCCTGACATAGTGGTCAGCTGCAGCATGTCCGTCCGGTCGGTCCACCGCCATGCTTTCGGGTCCCCCGGTCTCCAGCACGCTTGACAGTGAACAGCTGCTTGATCGCTTTCTGCAATCTCCCGGTCGCCAGCAGCGCTCCCTTGTGGCGGCCGTGGAGGCCCGTGCTGCTGACCGTGCTGCTGAATTGATCCCCCTGATCATTGGCAAGTTGGCCGAGATCGACTGCCGCGGTGACAGTTGGTCGGCGGGGTTCTTGGTCCAGTTGCTGCTCCAGGGGGCCAGTGACGAGCAAGTTCAGGACTTTTGGCAACGCCATCCCCAGGGGTGGCTGGAGGCGAAAAGCGGTGCCGGCCTGGATTACACCAGTCTGCAGCGCCACCTCATGGATCAGCAATTCGAGGCTGCCGATCGCTTGACCAGCGAGCACCTGCGCCAGTTGGCCGGTTCCGAAGCCCTGAGGCGGGGTTATGTGTACTTCAGCGAAGTTCCGTCCATGCCTGCTAAGGACCTGGAGACTCTTGATCGCCTCTGGGTGGTTTATTCCCGAGGGCGCTTTGGCTTTTCGGTTCAGGGTCGTCTTTTGCTGGCCTGTGGCGGCAAGTGGGACCGCCTTTGGCCGCGCCTTGGCTGGAAACAAGAAGGGGTCTGGACCCGCTATCCGGGTTCCTTCCATTGGAACCTAGAGGCCCCCGAAGGGCACATGCCACTCGTCAATCAGCTCCGCGGCGTCAGGCTGATGGATGCCTTGTTGTCTCATCCTGGCCTGGCTCCCCGTTGGCAGCGCCAGACGGAGCCAGTCGGGGGTTAGCTTCAGAGTTGAAAGCTGCCGATAGGTCCTGGCGATGCCTTGGCGCTGGGCCGATTTCATCACTCCCTCCACTTTGCAGCTCTCCCCTTTGGTCGAGCTGCTTCTAGAGCCTGCCCTCGGGCATGGCTCTGCAGATGACCTGCACCTGGGTTTGCATGAGGCCCTCGTCAATGCCGTACGCCATGGCAACGGCTGCGATCCCTCAAAATGCCTGAGGGTGCGCCGCATTGTGACCACACACTGGTTGGTTTGGCAGGTCCAGGACGAAGGTCCAGGGCTGCCTGTCCAGGCCCGTAAACAGCTGAAACGACCGGCCATTGAGGCAGTTTCCGGGCGGGGATTGTTCCTCATCCAGCACTGTTTCGATGATGTGCGCTGGAGCCCCCGCGGAAATCGCCTGCAATTGGCGGTGCGTCGCCGACGCCTCAGCGGCCGTGGGAAGGACAACCTGGATCCCTGATCTCTCCCTTGAGCCAGCCGAGGGCATGCTCCAACAGGGCAATGGCCTCTTGACCTGTGCCCTGGGTTGACAGGGATGGGGCTGACGGCTCGGCTTCACGGAGCAGCAGAACCAGGGCGGAGCTGATCTGCTCGGCGGCGCGACGCCGGCGCTGGCCCTTGAGGGCATGCCATTGGCGATCATTGATGCAAAGGCTGCGTTGCAGTTCTATGGCTAGCGGCAGGGCCTGCTCAGGCCAACGCTGCTTGGTTGGCGTCATCGGCAAGTCTGGGGAGATGTCAGTCAACACTGGACGGAAGCAAGGATTCAGGACCATCCTGGCCCCATTGCCGCCTTGCCCATGATGGGATCTCCCTCCAGCAGGTTTGCGCGCCGCCAAAGGGTGCGGCGAGAGGCGGGCCTTGGGGCACGGCGCCCTCGGCCGCGCCGACACCAGCGCCGGCCGCGGCCAGCGCCAGCTATTGGTGCCACCCCTGGGGTCCTGCACCACCTGGCGGCCCTGCTGACCCTGGCCAACCGGCCCCGGGGTTCGGCCGAGGCGGACAAACTGGGCCGTCAGCAAAGGCGTCAACGTCAACACCTGGCCCTGGTGCGGCGGCTGCTGGATCCCCTGCCGGTCTCGCTGCGGGCCGGTGGGCATGTCGCCGAGCTTTTTTGGCGGGTGGTGCGCTTTGGCGGGGCTGGAATGCTTCTGGCCTGGTGGCTGATGCGTTAGAGGGGTTTACGGGCCGCCCAGACCCGACTCATGAAATGGGTTTCGGCCGTGATGTCCACGAAGCCGCTTTGACGCAGTCGCTCGCCAATGTCGTCTGAGATGTAATCGCGGTAATAGGGCTCGTGGAAGACGCGACGGAAGTTTTCCATGGCCACGGTGTATTGGGGCGAATCGGCCAGTTGCACCGAATCTGCCAGGACGAAAACGCCCCCTGGTTCCAACACCCTGAAGGCTTCTCGCAACACGTTGGCCCGGGCTGCAGCGGGGAGTTCGTGCATCAGAAATACACAGGTGGCTGCTTGCATGCTGGCTTCGGCAAAGGGCATGGCCTCAGCATTGCCCTGCACCAGCTGGGGAAGTTCGCCGGGGAGTTGACTTAGCCAACTGTTGGCTTGGCGCAAATAGGCGGCGGAGAGATCAAGTCCCACCAGATGACCTTGGGGCAGGGCCCCCCGGATCTGGCGGAGGGTCCGTCCGGTGCCAGCGGCGATGTCGAGCACCCGCAAAGAACTGGCTGGCCGGGCCGCAAACGCCGCCAGTCCTTTAACCAAGGGATTGAGCAAGCGACGGCGCATGGGATCGGCAGCGCCATTGAAAAGGATCTCCACCTGCAGGTCATAGAGCGAGGCGGAATGGTCGCTGAGGTAACCGTCGGTTTGATGGTGGAAGTTTTGGAGGTAATAATCCGGAAAGGCTTCCGGTTCCACATCTTGTGGGAGGTCTCGCACTTGGCGCCTGGCGCGGCGGTTCCAGGTCAAAGGCATGTCAAGCCAAACGAGTGGATACCGGGTGGCCCAATCGAGCCAAGGGGCGTCAAACAGCAGGGACGGGGGATAAAGACCCGCTTCAGCCTCTTGCCAGTCCTGCTCCAGGAGGCGTTCCATGGCAGCCCTCAGCTCTTTGAGCATCTCGGGCGGCGCCGGCATGGTAAGCGGGGCTGAGAGTGGGGCTACCCACTGCAACAGCCTGGTGCTCACCTCTTTGTGGGCCAGCCCCATCAGACTCTTCCCACCCTGCAAACCCAGGTAGGCAAATTTGGTGAGGGGGTCGGCCATGCTGGGGCTCTTATGGACCTTCATTTGAGCAGGTGGGGGCGGGGTAACGTGGATTTCTGGCCCCGCCAGTTTTGATCAAGCGTCGTAGTACATCACGAATTCGTGGGGGTGGGGACGCTGGCGCAGCTGTTGGACCTCCTCATATTTGAGGGCGATCCAGTTGCTGATGAAATCTTCGCTGAACACGCCGCCGGCGAGCAGGTAATCCTTGTCGGCATCAAGGGCCTCCAAAGCTCCGTTAAGGGAAGCGGGCACGGTGTTGATTCGCGACAGCTCATCGGCGGAGAGCTCGAAGAGGTCGACGTCGGTGCCATTGCCTGGATCGATCTGATTGTTGATGCCATCGATGCCAGCCATCAGCATGGCGGCAAAGCCGAGATAGGGGTTGGAGAGGGCATCGCCGGAGCGGAATTCAAGGCGCTTGGCCTTGGGATTGGGGCCTGTCAGGGGGATGCGCACGGCTGCGGAGCGGTTGCCCTGGGAATAGACCAGATTCACCGGTGCCTCGAACCCTGGCACCAAGCGCTTATAGCTATTGGTGGTGGGGTTGGTGAAAGCCAAGAAGCTGGGGGCATGCTTGAGCAAGCCGCCGATGTACCAACGGGCTGTTTGGGAAAGGTTGGCGTAGGTGCCTTCACCGAAGAAAAGGGGCTGACCGGCCTTCCAAAGACTTTGGTGCACATGCATGCCGGAGCCGTTGTCACCAAAGATGGGCTTTGGCATGAATGTGGCAGTTTTGCCATATTTTTTAGCTATATTCCGGACAACATATTTGTAAATCATTACGTTGTCGGCTGCGCTGATCAATTCGGCAAACTTGATGCCTAATTCGTGTTGGGCCGTGGCTACTTCGTGGTGTTGCTTTTCGATTGGTACTCCAAGGGAGCCCATGGTGAGAAGCATTTCGCTACGAATATCCTGAAGGGTGTCGTTAGGAGCGACGGGAAAATATCCTTCTTTAAGTTGAATTTTGTAGGCTAAATTGGCTCCTTCTTCAATGCGATCGCTGTTCCAGGGGGCTTCAATCGAGTCAACTTGGTAGAAGCTTGCGCCGTTGCTGCTTTTGTAGCGGACGTCGTCAAAAATGAAAAATTCGGGCTCGGGTCCGAAATAGGCCGTATCTGCTAATCCTGTTGAAGCCAGATAGTCCAATGCTTTTTGCGCCAAGCCCCGGGGACAGCGGGCGTAGGGAAGGCCACTGCGGGGTTCCTTGATGGAGCAAATCAAGCTGAGGGTTTTGTGGCTGTAGAAAGGATCGATCCAGGCCGTGGCTGGATCCGGCACCATATCCATGTCGGATTCGTTGATCGCCTTCCAGCCTCGGATCGAGGAACCGTCGAAGGCCACGCCTGTGGTGAAGGAGGCTTCATCGATGAGGTCTTCGCAGACAGTGAGATGCTGCCATTTGCCGTGTAGATCGACAAACTTGAGATCGATCAGTTCGATCCCTTCCTCTTTGATACGACGAAGAACGTCCTGGGCGGTCGGGGACATCTGAAGGATCCGTGGTAGGGGGACCGCCCTAGCGGGACGGATTGCTGGGAAGGTAAGCAGCGATACCCACTGATTTTGTATCCGTTGACACCAAAAAAGCTTGCATCCCAGGGTTCTCCCCCCGACGGGTTGGTGCCTCGGCGCCGCCGGGCCTGCGTAACCGTTTCTGTCAGATTCCCGAAAAGCTGCCTCCAGCAAGGACTCTGACTGATTGCTAGTGCTAGTTTTCGCCGAAGGTGAGTCACCCGGTTCCTTCCATGCGCGACGCCATCAGCGGAGTGATTGGCCGCTACGACCAACTTGGTCGCTATCTCGATCGCGATGCCATCGCCCGTATCGAGTCTTTTTACAGTCAGTTGACAGTGCGCCTGGCTGCTGTCGAGTTGATCAACCGCGAAGCGTCGACCATCGTGCGCGAAGCCTCCCAAAGGCTGTGGCTTGAGGATCCCGAATTGATTCTTCCTGGTGGAAACGCCTACACCACTAGGCGCCTGGCAGCCTGTCTGCGGGACATGGATTACTTTTTGCGTTACGCCAGCTATGCGCTGCTGGCTGATGACGTCACCATCCTTGACGAGCGGGTCCTCAACGGATTGGATGACACCTATAAGAGTCTTGGCGTTCCCACCGGCCCCACGGTGCGCGGCATCGCCCTGTTGGGCGATGTGGTCTCCGAAATGTTGCTGAGCCAGGGCGGCGGCGATGCCAGGTTGATCGACAGCGTGGTGCGGGCTCCTTTTCTGCACCTCTGTCGCGGCCTGGCTTCCACCAACGTGAGGGCTCGCTGAGGAGGGTCACCCTCGCCTACTCTCCCCTCACCCGTTTCCTCTGCCCGCAGGCCTTGGCCCTTCCTGATCTGCCTAACGTCTCTAACCAGCATCGAATTGGGATCGCCCCCATTTCCACACCGGAAAGACTGCTGCTCGGTCCCGGACCCTCCAACGCCCATCCCAAGGTGTTGCAAGCCCTGGCTCGCATGCCGATCGGTCACCTCGATCCGCTCTATTTGGAGCTCATGCTTGAGGTTCAGGAGTTGCTGCGTTACGCCTGGCAGACCGACAACAGGCTCACCCTGCCCATGAGCGGCACCGGCAGCGCCGCCATGGAGGCAGCTATAGCCAACATGATCGAACCTGGGGATCGGGTGGTGGTTGCGGTCAATGGTTACTTCGGCTTGCGCCTAGCCGACATGGCTGGCCGCTATGGAGCCGAGGTGATCACCATCGAACGTCCTTGGGGCGAAGCCTTCAGTCTTGAGGAGATTGGGGCCGCCTTGGAGGCCCATCACCCCACCTTGTTGGCGATCGTCCACGCCGAGACATCTACCGGCATCTGCCAGCCCCTGGAGGGCATAGGCGACCTCTGTCGGGCCCACGACGCCCTGCTGCTGGTCGACACGGTGACTTCTTTGGGGGCCGTACCCCTCTTCTTGGACGACTGGAAAATCGACCTGGCCTACAGCTGCAGCCAGAAAGGACTCAGCTGTCCCCCTGGCCTGGGTCCCTTCAGCATGGGTCCAAGGGCCGAGCAGAAGCTGGCCAGCCGCAAGGGCAAGGTACCTAATTGGTACCTGGACATCTCGTTGCTCAACAACTACTGGGGCAGTGATCGTGTGTATCACCACACCGCTCCGGTCAACATGAACTACGGCATGCGTGAAGCCCTGCGGCTGCTTTCTGAAGAGGGCTTGGAGCAAGCCTGGGCCCGTCATCGCAGCAACGCTGAACGGCTCTGGACCGGTCTTGAGCGCCTTGGTCTTCAGTTGTTGGTCCCCGAGCCCCTGCGCCTGCCCACCCTCACCACGGTCAGAATTCCCGAAGGTGTTGATGGCAAGAGTTTCAGTCGCCACCTCCTCGATCAATTCGGGATTGAAGTTGGTGGCGGTCTGGGCGCCCTGGCCGGCAAGGTCTGGCGGATCGGCCTGATGGGTTACAACAGCACCCCAGCCAACGTAGATCGCCTACTCAACCTGCTGGAAAGCGAGCTTCCTGCCTTCCTGCCAACCGTGCCTGCCGCCGTCGCTGTCTGAACCAGTTGTCCAGCAACTGGCGCCCCTCCTCTGCCAGCACGCCTCCCTGGACCCGCATTCCATGGTGAGCACTGGCATGGTTGGCGAGATCCAGGCAACCCCCAAGGGCGCCGCGCTTGGGATCCGCTGCCCCGAATACCACCTGCCCCATCCTGGCTTGAACCAGGGCACCAGCGCACATGGGGCAGGGTTCAAGGGTTACCAGCAGGCTGCAGCCGTTGAAGCGCCAGTCGCCCCGCAGGGCAGCCGCCTGCCTGAGTGCCACTAGCTCGGCATGGCCCAGGGGATCCTGTTGGCGATGGCGCACGTTGCTGCCCCAGCCGATGGCCAATCCCTTTTCATCCAAGATGACTGCCGCCACCGGCACTTCCCCCTCCATTCCCACCCGCTGGGCGAGGCGCAGCAGGCGACCCATCCAGAGGTTGTGGTCAGTGCCCCCATCCATGACCGCAGGGCCCTCCTTGCTGGTGTGAATCCATTCTTTGCTCCGCTGGCCGACGCCAGGCACAATGGCAGCACGACAGAATTCCGCCGTTGGCCAGTGCGCCCCCTTTCCAGCGGCAGACTGAGCCGCTGATCGCCCTTTCCCCTTTCGCTGATCCCAACGAGGTCGATCCGGCGCTTGAGGACTTTTTACATCGTGCCTCCAGTTTGCTCTGCGGCTGGTTGGGACGCAGCAGCAAAGGCACGCCCCTGCCTGGCCTCGGCCCTATGCCTGCGATTGAACCGGAAGGGGTGGGACTTTCCCCCGACCGGCTTCTTGCTGACCTGCAAATGGTGATGGAGGGCGCCTACAACCCCAGCCATCCCGGTGCCCTCGCCCACCTGGATCCCCCCCCCTTGGTGGCGGGCCTGGCGGCCGAACTAATCTGCGCAGGCCTGAATAACAATCTTCTGGCCGAAGAGCTCTCCCCCAGCCTCAGCCGTCTGGAGAGAGGTCTCTGTGGCTGGTTGGCCGGGCAGATCGGCATGGCTGCCGGTGCTGGTGGGGTGGCGGCCAGTGGCGGCACCCTTAGCAATCTGATGGCCCTGGTGGTGGCCCGCCAACGGGCCGGTTTGGCCACCAACAGCGATGGGGTGGTGCTCTGCAGCGAAGATGCCCATCTCTCGTTGCTCAAGGCCCTGACAGTGATGGGCATGCCCCCGCAGGCGCTGATCCGGTTGCCGGTGGATCAGGAGGGGGCGATGGAGCCGATGGCCCTCGAAGAGACCTTGCAGCTCCTCGCCCGCCAGGGCCGTCCCGTTATCGCCGTGGTGGCTACGGCCGGCACCACGGTGCGGGGCGCCGTGGATCCGCTGGGCCCCATCGCCAACCTCTGCCAACGTTTTGGCCATTGGCTCCATGTCGATGGGGCCATCGGGGCGGTGTTTGCCCTCGCCGACCACCCCTTGGCGGCGCTGGAGGGTCTGGGCCAGGCCGATTCGATCACGGTGAATCCCCAGAAACTGTTGGGTATTCCCAAGACATCTTCTTTGCTGCTGCTCGCCGATCCTTCGCTGTTGAAGGCCACCTTCGCTACCGGTTTGCCCTACATGGAGCCCAGTTGGGGCCTTGGCCATGGGGGCGAAGAGGGTCTGCAGGGAACCCGTGCGGCTGAGATTCTGAAATTGTGGCTGGGGCTGCGCCACCTCGGCCAGGCCGGCATCCAGTCCTTACTGGTGGGGGCGTTGGCGCGGCGGCGGCGGCTGCAGGAGTTGCTGAGCGTTGATGGGCGACTGGTGCTACGCAGCGGCGCCCTCCATCTGCTGGCTTTTGCTCCTGCAGGCCTCGATGCCGCAGCGAGCGACATCTGGACTCGGCGGCTGCGGGAAAGACTTTTGGCGGAAGGGCTGTTGCTTTCCCGCCCCTTGTATCAGGGCCGCCACCACCTCAAAGCGGTCCTGGGCAATCCCCATACCCGTTCTCACCACCTTGAGCATCTCGCGAAGCTCGTGCTGCAGCAGCACCCTTGATCAGGGTGGGGGCAGGTCTGCAACTACGGTTGGATCTTGCGCCCGTTAATCCCTTGATGGCAACGCCGCCCAGCGATGTCCGTTCCCGTTGGGTGGCCATTGTCACCGGCGCCCTTTCGATCCTGATCGCCGTTGTTTATCTGCTGCTGGTCACCTGGCTTGATCGCCAGGGCCCCTTGCTGCCTCCTCCCCCCGAGGCCCTGGGCCTCGCTGCTGAGCCTGCGGTGGCAGCCGCCGTTCCTGACGGCGTTGCCAGGGTTCCACCACGCGGCTGAGGGCCACTTCTAGAAAGCGGTGCAGGGCTCCTTCGCGCTTGTTGAGTTCGTATTGCTTCTGGAGCACCTCGCGGACGCCCCCATCCCCCCAGTCCTGGTCCTGGCGGAAATAGGTGATGAAGCTGCGTCCTGCCACCCGCGTCAGCCAGGCGGCCGTCAACGCCTGAACCGCACGACTGAGGAGCAGGGCCGGCAGGTTCAAGCTGAGGGCGCCGCTGATCAGACCGATTCCCCCTTTGATCAGACCCAACCCCGCCAGGGTGCGGCCCACGGAAAGGGCCAGATCCTGGGCCGCCTCCCGGCTGAGGCTCACCCCGTAAAGGCGGCCGATCTCGATCACCATCTGGGCATTGACCGCCGCCGTTCCCAGCAGGTCCACGCCCGGCAGGGGATTGACCAGCAACACACCCGCCCCTATCCACATGTAGCGCTCCACGATCGTCTCGGCATCCCGGCCCCGTTGGCGATCGAGCAGTTGCTGGCTGGCTTCACCCAACTGGCGGCTTTGCAATAGCAGGTTGTCGGCGATCAACTCTTCGCCATCGGCCCGTAAAACCGCCGCCATGCGTCGCAGCAGCCCCTGGACCTCCGCAGGGGGTTGCAAGGGGCGGCCCCCCGGCCTCGGCACGCTTTGGGGCGCGGCGCTGGCGGCAATGACATCCTCAGGGGCGATACGGCCGGCGCCTCGCTGTCGCAATAGGGCCAGCAGTCGTTCCTCCTCCCGTTCGCCCCGCAGGTCGCATTTGTTGAGGACCAGCAGCAGGCGTTTGCCCAGGCTGGCCAGGGTGTCGAACACCTCCTGTTCCGCCGCCCGCAGGTCGCCATCTACCACCAGCAGCAGCAGGTCCGCTTTGGCGGCTCGGCGGCGGGCCAGCTCTTCCCGCTGTCGACCCTCGTGGCCCCCTTCCAGGATTCCTGGGGTGTCTTCGAGAATCACGGCCCGGGGCAGGCCCTCCAGCCGCAGGCGATAGCGCGCGCTGCGCTCGGTGGAGCCCATGGCCGCCGCCACGCTGCCCACCAGCTCGTTGAGCAGGGCTCGGATCAGGGAGGTCTTGCCCGTGGAGCCGCTGCCAAAGACGGCGATTTCCAGGTCGCCCCGTTCCAGTTCGGCCTGCAGGCGCTGGCGTTCCTGGCGCAGGGCTTCCCGCTCTACCTGATCACGCACACGATCAAGGGTTTGGTCGATGGCCTCCAGGTGGCGGGAGGCGGCTTCCCGGCGGCTGCTGGCTGGGGGTTGGGGTGCTGGGCTGGAGCGCCGAGGGCGGCCGTTGCCGCCGCTGCGCCACCAGGGCAGCACCAACTGGGCCAGCCCCAGGGCAAGGGCCGCCAGCAGCAGCAACACCATGGGGGCGACCAGCCAGCCCGGCAGCCAGTAGCTCAACTGCCAGATCAACTGGTTGAAGCCCTGCAGCACGGCGGCGACCAATAACAAAGCCACCAGGCCCAGGCCGATGCCCATCCACAGGCGCATCCTGGGCATCAGGGTGAGGCGGCGCGGATGATTTCTCCCCAGAGTCCTGCCGCTAGGGCGCTGGTGGCTCGGGTCGGACGGTTGTCGTCATTGCCCATCCAGACCCCCATGACCCAGTGCCGCTCGGGCTCGTAGCCCACGAAAAGCAGGTCCCGCCCCTCGTTGGTGGTGCCGGTTTTGCCTCCTGAGCGGCCTCCCACATAGGCCGCCGTGCCGGTGCCGTTGTTGACCACTCCCCGGAGCAATTCCTGCAGGGTTGCCGCTGTGCTGGCGGCGATGGCGCGTCGACCGACGTTGTGCAAGTTGGGGGTGTCTCGCCCTCCTCGGCAGGGGTACTCGTCGGCCTTGCCGCTGCTGGGGCCAGGGTCTGGTTTAGCTGCCAAACCGCTGCCCGAATCCCCGTCGCCGCCATGGCAGCGTTCGGCATCGGTGAGCTTGCGAATGGTGCTGGGGGCATGCCAGATGCCGTTGTTGGCGACGGCTCCGTAGGCGGCAGTCAGCTCCAGCAGGGTCACCTCACTTTGGCCAAGGGCAAGGCCAGGCACAGGTTCAAGTGGGCTGGTGATGCCCAGATCCCTGGCTTTCTGGGTGACGGAGGTGAGGCCCACACGACGGGCCAGGCGCAAGGCGGCCGTGTTGCTGCTGATGGCCAGGGCCTGCCGCAGGCTGATCAGGCCCCCGCAGGGGCTATCGAAAAACTGGCCTTGCCAGCGCAGGGGACCGCAGGCGATGGAATCGCCGGCTCGGGCTCCCTGTTCAATCGCCACGGCGTAGGGAATCAGCTTGAAGGTGCTGCCCGGTTGTCTCTGGGCCATGGTGGCCCGGTTGAACTGGCTCTGGCGGTAATCTCGGCCCCCGGCAATCGCCAGGATGCCGCTATTGCGGCTGTCGAGCACCACCACAGCTCCCTCGCTAACGCCCAGTTCGGCGCTGGCCAAAAGCTTTTGCCGCAGCAGGCGCTCCACCAGGTTTTGCAACGCTGGATCGAGATGGGTATCGATGAGGTAGTTGCCCTGGGCTGCCACATCGCTGCCCACCAGGTTCTCCAGGTCACGACGCACCTGGTCGCTGTAGAAGGGGGCCACATGGCGCGATCTGGAGCGGCAGGCGTTGGCCGCTAGCTCAATGGGGGCCCTGCGGGCGCGGTGGGCCTTGTCTGAACTGATGCGGCCGGTGGATTCCATCTTGGCCAGGACGCCGTTGCGGGCGGCCAGGGCGGCCTGGGGGTACAGGCAGGGGTCGTAGCCATTCGGTGAAGGCAGCAGCCCCACCAGCAGGGCTGCCTGTTCCAGGTTGAGGCGTTTGGCTGGACGATCGAAGTAGCGACGGGCAGCATCTTCGAAGCCCCAGCCCACCCCCAGATACACCCGGTTGAGATAGCTGCGCAGCAGTTCGGCCTTGCTGAAGCGGGCTTCCAGTTGCAGTGCCACCAAAAGCTCGCGCCATTTGCGGGCCAGGGTTTCTCCCTGGCCCACCTGGTCGGGGTAGAGGCTGCGGGCCAACTGTTGTGTCAGGGTGCTGCCCCCCTCCAAGACGCGGCCCCCCATCAAGTTGGTCACCAGGGCCCGTCCCGTCCCGATCGGATCAACCCCTGGGTGCCACCAGAAACGACTGTCCTCACTCGCGAGCAGGGCCTGGATCAGCAGCGGTGAAAACTGTTCCAGGGAGCGCAGCTCGCGATGGTGCTGGTCCTCCGCTGTGGCGATCGGGCGGCTTTCCCGGTCGTAGAGCACGAGGGGCCCCCGGACCGCAGCCAGACTGCCCCGAATCGGCAGCTGCAGGTACGACAGGGTCAACAGCATCACCCCAGCCAGGGCACCGCCCGCCAGGCTGGCCGCCGCCAACTGCCGCCAACGCTTCTGGCCATGCCAACGGGGGGATTCAAAGGTGAGTTCCGGCAGGCCCCCTTCTTGGTTGGGTCCAAAGCGCACGCCGTCGCCGTCGCGCAGCACCAGTTGCTTCACCCTGCGGCCTTGCCACCACAAGCCATTGGTGGAGTCGCAGTCGCTCAGGAGCCAGTCCCGACCCCGTTGTTCAAGCAGGGCATGGCGGCGGCTGACGGCGGCATGGTCGATCACCACATCGGCGCCTGTCTCCCGTCCGATGCGGTAGCAACTGCCGTGGAGCGGGACCGATTTTGGTTCTGCGCCCGGCACATGCAGCAGCAACTTGGCCTCGCCGTGGAACTGCCGAGGCCGTGTCCATGGGCTGGGCAGAACGCGTTCAGGGGATGCGGGAACCACGGGAGCGGCGCTGGGGCGCAAGCAGATGGATGGCGTAGCAGGCCACGGCCAAATTGATGGCGATGTCGGCGATGTTGAAAATCGGAAACGAGATGGGCATGAATTCGAGGAAGTCGACCACTGCCCCCAGCCGCCAGCGGTCCAGACCATTGCCTGCCGCTCCCCCGAGCAGGAAGCCAAAGGCCAAGGCCTGCCAGCGGTCTGTCGGGGGCTCCCGCAGGATCCAAAACACCAGGCCCAGGCTCACCAACAGGCTGATCCAGCCCAGCAGTTGGGGATTGCCGCTGAACAGGCTCCAGGCGGCACCGGTATTGCTGACCCGTCGCAGCTGCAGTAGTCCTGGCAGGAAAGGTTGCCCTTCGCCTGCAGGCAGTCGGCCGAGGGCCCAGGCCTTGCTGAGTTGATCGAAAAGGAGCGACAAGGTGGCCAGCAGCAAGGCAAGCAGCTTGCGGCGATTGGGCCCCGGATCTTGGCCAGGGGAGGGATAGTTGGCGTTCACGATTCGATCAACAGCAGGTGGCGCAGGGGCCAGGCCAGCACTCCGGCCGCACAACAAAGCAGGAGCTGGGGGAACACCGCCATCGCATAGCCGCTGATCATGGGGATGCCATTGGCCCCCCAGCGCCCGACCAGGGCCCCCAGCAACAGGTTGGCCATGCCGCAAAACTGCAGCACCAGTAAGCCGATGGCTGCCGCGCCCGCCAGGGCCAGGGGATCATTCATGCCGTTCTGGCGCGACAGTTTGCCCGTGATCCAGGCCGCTGGAAGAAAACCTGCCAGGAAGCCGAAGCCCGGATCGAGCAGATAACTGGTGCCGCCGCCACCATGAAAAACCGGGAGTTGGAACAGGCCGATGCTGAGATAAGCGGCTGCCGCCAGCAAGCCGGCACGATGGCCCCCCACCAGGGCCGTGAGCAGCAGGGCAGGCACCTGCAGGGTGACGCCAAGGGGGCGCATGGCCAGGGTGCCCTGGTCTGGGAAGGGGAAGGACGCTGGAATCAGGCCACCGGCCACGATCAGCAAAAGACCGGCGATCGCACCACTCCAGGTGGCTAGGGCCCGCAACATCGCATTACCGGATAGCTACCCATCCTGCAGCAGCTAGGTTCACCTGGAAAGGGCGTGAACCTGCGCCCCCTGCCGCCATGCCCGGCTCTTCCCCACTTTCTTCCGCTTCCTCGGGCCCCGCCTCCGAGTCCAGCGAGGCACTGCCGACTGCCCCTGAGATTGCCCTGGCGGTAGGCGATGCCGTGCGCATGGTCGGCGTGCCGCCCTATCTCAAAACCGCTGATCCGATGCCGATGTTGCGCCCAGCGGATCTGGTGGACAGCGGCGAAATCGGCCAGGTACTTGAAGTGCGTGCCCTCGGCCAGTTCGCCGTCCGGTTCCGCCGCGGCGCGTTTCTGTTGCGCCGGGCCGATCTCAGTCCTGTGACAGGCCCTGGCTAAGGGGGTGATCACCCCAGAGCGCCGCCGCTGAATTGAGACCCTCGGCTGGCCCGACAAGGCTGAGGCTGGGATGGCGCAGCCAGCGGCCAGCGGCCTCCAAAAGATCGTCCGGGGTGAGGCGAGCGGCCTGCTCCAGGGTCCGTTCCACATGATTTTCGGGCAGCCCGTGGCTCAGCACCAAGGAGAGCCGTTCGGCGATCTGGGAGCAGGTTTGCCGTCCCATGGCATCTTGGCCACGGAACTTGGCCTGGGCCAGCTCCATCTCCACTGGGCTGAGGGGCTCCTCCAGCAGGCGTGTCCATTCGTCCAGCAGGCAGTGGCTGGCTTCCTCGGCCCGATCCGCTGAACTGGAGAGATGCATCACGAAGGGAGCAGCGCCGGATCGGGCCGGCATGTGCACCCCCACGTCGTAGGCCAGGCCCCGCTCCTCCCGCATCACCTGGAACAGACGGGCGGACATGCCAGCCCCCAGATGGGTTTGGAGTAGCCGCAAAGCTGGCCCGTCGGGATGGCCCAGGGGCAGGGTTGGGGTGCCCAGCATCAACACCAATTGCTCAGTGTCCTGCTCCTGCAGTTCAATGCTGCCGTAGCTGGTTGAACGGGGTTTGCTTTCGCCGTCCCAGCTGGGCGGCAGGGCCGTCGTCCAGGGGCTGGCGAGCAGAGGGGTCTCCAGCAACGTCTGCAGGTCGGGCGGAACCGTTCCGCAAAGCACCAGCACGGCCCCCTGGGCCCCCAGTCCGCTGACGAGGGACTGGAGATCTGGTCCCTCCAGGGTGGCCAGTTCGGCTTCCACCCCCAAGGGGTCATGGCCGTAGGGCCCTTCGCCGTAAAGCAAAGCGCGCAGACCGTCGTGGGCCAGTTGGAAGGGATCTTCCCGCTGCCGTCGCAGGGTTTGCAGGTTGAGTTGGCGCTCCAATGCGACCTGGTCGGCTTCCAATCGGGGCCGCCGCACCATCTCCAGTAGCAGGGGCAAGAGGACATCGGCATCCTCGGCGGCGCAGTGCAGCCCGACCAACAAGGCGTCCTCACTGGCCTCCGCCCGCAGGGAGGCTCCGCGCCCCTCGACGAAATCGGCCATGGCTTCGGCATCCAGGGGGCCGCATCCCCGGGTCATCAGGCCGGCCAGCAACTGGTGGGCGCCCCGCTGATGCAGGGGATCGGCGCTACTGCCGCCGCGCAGCACCAGCCGTGCCGCCAGCAGGGAAGGGCCGGGGCGTTCCTGGACGACAACGGGCAGTCCGCCGCTGAGGGCGAAACGTTGCTGGTTCGTCATGCCGGCACCGCTTCAAGAACCGAGGCCAGGGCTGGATCAAAGCCGCTGAGGACCTGCTGCTGCAGGGTCTCGGGGGTCCAGCGCTGCAGCATCTCCAGGGGGCTGGCGAGGCGGTTATCCCGCTGCCAGAGCTGATTGCTGCCGATCAAGCCGGCCACTCCAGCCGCCGATTCAAGGCCGAAGCGATAGCTGTTGGCCACAAGTCGCTGGGCCCGTTCCCATTCCTCCATACCAATCGGTGCTGCCATCACCTCCTGCCAGACCTCGGTGATCACCTGGCGCACCGCCTCCAGATCCTCCGGTTCGCAGACCGCCTCCAGCAGGGCCAGGCTGCCGCCCTGCATGGCATGGAGGTCGAGATCGATGCTTTCCACCAGTTGCAGGTCTTCGCGCAGGCGGTCGACCAGCCGGCTGCGGCGACCTTCTGACAAAACCGTCGTTGCCAGGTCGCTGCCAATCAAGGCTTCCAGATTCCCAGCTGGGGGTTGGACCCAAGCCATCAAAAGGCGGGCCGCTTCCAGCCGGGGCAAGGCCAGGCGATGTTCACCAGCTACCACTTGCAGGGGTGGGGGCTGGTTGGTGTCGCTTGGATCCCCGTTCGTGAGGGCCCCCAGGGGTCCAAGGGCGGCCCGGGTGGCCAGTTGGGCATCGGCGATGGCCCCGGCTAGGGAAAGCACGCAGCCCCCAGGTCGATACAACCGTTGGTGGAAGGCGGCCATCGCCTCGGGGTCATGGTGCAGCAGCGACTCCCGGTCGCCCAGAATGGGCAGGCTGTAGGGGTGACCGGGGCAAGCTTCGGCCAGGAGCCTTTGCAGGGCCACTTCTTCCGGTTGATCTTCGCTCTGGGCGAGTTCTTCGAGCACCACTTGGCGCTCCATGGCGAAGGCCTCCGCTTCAAGGCGGGGGCGCAAAACCAGATCAAGCAACAGATCCAGGGCTTCGGCCGCTGCGTCGGGTGGAATCAGAACGTGGAAATGGACATCATCGAAGCCGGTGGCAGCATTGGTCATTCCCCCTAGGGCCTCGACCCGGCGATCGAATTCGCCTGCGGCCAAATCATCGCTGCCCTTGAACACCATGTGCTCCAGGAAGTGGGCCATGCCGTGCTCCTGCGGCCGCTCGAAACAGCTGCCGGCCTGACACCAGAAGTCGATGCAGACCAGGGGAGCTTCAGGCAGGGGCAGGCTCACCAGTTCGACCCCGTTGGCGAGTCGCTGCCGTTGGGGATCTCCCAGGCCGCTCAGCAACGGGGCTGAAGAACCCCTCGTCTCACTCATGGATGCGTGGCAGGATCGCCATTCTGCTTGGCTGGGCGTCCCTTTGTCCTCTCCCCATGGTTCGGGCCTGCCGGACGGGCCCGTGGCCCCTAAGGCCCATGCGTCCGATCGGGCCCCTGGGGCCCCTTCCCCAGATCCAGCCGCCGGCGTCCATCCCTTGGTGGATGCTTTGGCCGAGCGGATCCGCGCCAGTCGGCAAAGATTGCCAGGCTTGGCACCGCTGCCGATCGATCCCGAGCTGGAAGCGATCAGCGGCAGTCTCGATGGCGAAAAGCTATTTATTCGCAATGAATTGCATCAGTGTCAAGGACTGCGCAAGCTGCATCTTGAAACCGCCCGGTTGGGGGCGGGATTGCAAATTCTCCACTGCGTCTTTTTCCCTGATCCCCACTTCGATTTGCCCATTTTCGGCGCCGATATCGTGGCCAGCCGGGGGGTTGTGTCGGCGGCCATCGTCGATCTTTCGCCTGTCGATGGAACCCTCAACCCGTCTTTGAGCCAACAACTGGCGGCCCAACCGCGCGGCCCTTTTGCCCAGGTGCGGGAGCTGCCCCCCTGGGGATCGATCTTTTCCCCCCGGGTCCTGTTTGTCAGACCCCAGGGGCCGCAGGAGGAAGGGGCCTTTGTGGAGGCCGTGACGGGCGTCCTGACTGTGCTGGAGGCAGCTGTGCACCAGGCAACACCCCAGGCTGGTGATGATCCCGCTACGGTGAGAAGGTGGCAGGGTCAATTGAACTATTGCCGTCAACAGAAACTGAACGACAAGACCCGCCGGGTGTTGGAGAAAGCCTTCAATCCCGCCTGGGCAGACCATTACATCGAACAACTCCTGTTCGACGACCCCCCAGAGCTGGTCTCTCACCCCTCCTCTATGCCCTGATCGGCGCGCTCGGCGGAGGGGCAGTCACCTGGTCCTTGACCCACCGCCTGCCCTGGCTTCCTCGGCTCAACGGTTCTCCAGCAGCAAAAAGCGTTGGCGTCGCCAAGCCAGCAGCCCCCACCCCTCGGGCGGTTGCGGCCCTTGGTCGCCTCGAACCCGGTGGCGACATTCGCATCCTGGCGGCCCCCGGCAGCGGCTTCGATGGGGGTAGTCCGCGGATCACGGACCTGCTCGTGGTGGAGGGAGAGAGCGTGCGAGCTGGCCAGTTATTGGCCCACTTCGATTCAGCCCCCAGCCAAAGGGCCGAGCGGCAGCGGATTCGCGCTCGTCGGGTCAATCTGATTCGCCGCTTGAAAGTGGAGAGCCGTGAACTGGCCCGTTACCGACGGCTAACGGTTGATGGCGCCATCTCCGCCGATGAACTGGACCATCGCGAGCAGCAATACCTTGAACTGCAAGGCCAGTTGCATGAAACCGAGGCGTCCTTGCTGAAGATCGAGGCCGATCTCAGCAATACCGAGTTGCGTGCCCCCATTGATGGCACGGTTTTGCGTATCCATACCCGGGTGGGAGAGCGGGCCGGTGACAAGGGTGTGCTCGAAATGGGGGACAGTGCCCGCATGGAAGCGGTGCTAGAGGTTTATGAAAGCGATATTGCCCGGGTGCGCCTCGGCCAGCGGGCCCGGATCAGCAGTGAAAACGGCGGCTTCAAGGGTCAACTCAACGGTGTCGTCACCCGCATCAGCCCCCAGGTGCGCCAGCGGCAGGTGCTTTCCACAGACCCGAGCAGCGATGCCGATGCCCGCATCGTCGAGGTGCGGCTCGGGCTTGACCCAGAGGATGCAAGAAAGGTCAAGACCTTGACTGGTCTCAAGGTGATCGGCCGGTTAGAGGCTTGAGGAGGTTCCTCTGATGCCCCCGTCTTGGCCCAGCCGCCGCATACCCCTGGCCTGGTTGTTGCTCACCCGTCAGCCGATGCGGCTGGCGGTCGCCTTGGCCGGTATCGCCTTTGCGGGCATCTTGATGTTTATGCAACTGGGCTTTCGCGATGGTCTTTTTGAGGCCAGCATCACCCTGCATAAGCTTTTTGATACCGATCTGGTGCTGATCTCTCCGCGCACGACCAGTTCGGTGGCGATGGAGGGTTTTCCCCGTCGCCGTCTTGTGCAGGCCATGGCCCATCCGTCCGTGGAGGGTGTCAGTCCGGTGCACTGGAACCTGTTGAGCTGGCGCAACCCGCAAAACCGCGCTACCCGCTCTATTCTTGTATTGGGCTTTGAGCCCCTTGATCCGCTATTGCAGGATGACTCCCTGCGGCGCCAGGCACCCCTGCTCAGTCAGCGGGGCAGGGTGATTTTTGATGAGCGTTCCCGCGAGGAGTTCGGACCGATTGGCCCCTGGTTCCGCCAGGGTCGCCTGATCGAAACTGAAGTGGCTGGCAAGCGGGTGCGCGTGGTCGGGTTGGTTGCCTTTGGACCTTCCTTCGGCGCCGATGGCAACCTGTTTACCAGCGCTGAAACCTTCCTCTGGCTGATGCCCGACACTCCTGCCGGCAGCATTGAGTTGGGGTTGATCCAGTTGGTCCCTGGCAGCGATCCCACCAAAGTGGCGGCCGATCTGCGTCGCCAATTGCCCCAGGATGTGGTGGTGTATACCAAAAAGGGATTTGAGGAGTTCGAAAAGAATTACTGGGCTACCAGTACCGCCATTGGTTTCATTTTTACCCTGGGTTCGGCCATGGGTTTCGTGGTGGGTTGCGTGATTGTTTATCAGATTCTCCATGGTGATGTAAGCGACCATCTACCCGAATACGCCACCTTGATGGCGATGGGCTATCCCTTGCGCGATCTCCTTGGGGTAGTGGCCCGCGAGGGGTTTCTGCTCTCCCTGTTGGGCTATGGCCCAGCCGTTTTGGCTGCCCTTGGTTTATACGGCCTGGTGCGTTCGGCCACTGGCCTGCCCGTGGCCATGTCCATTGATCGTGCCCTGCTGGTGTTCGTGCTGATACTGGTGATGTGCATGGTTTCGGCGGGTCTGGCCATGCGGCGCCTAGCCGACGCCGATCCGGCCGAAATCTTCTGAACCCGCTCCGCGCCCTACCCACTCAATTAGTGCCGATGCTCACCCGTGGTTCCGAGGCTATTTCCACCAGCACTTCAGGCGCTTCTTGCTTGGCCAGCCTTTCGGTGCAGGGGCTGAGTCATTGGTATGGCCGCGGCGCTATGGAACGCCAGGTGCTGCAAGGGGTGGATCTGGAGATCCAGCCAGGCGAGGTTGTCTTGCTGACTGGTCCCTCTGGTTGAGGCAAAACCACCTTGCTGACGCTGGTGGGAGCTTTGCGCTCAGTGATGGAGGGTTCGGTCAGGGTATTTGGTGAGGAACTTAACGGGGCCAGCCGTCAGCAACGCCAGGGGTTACGGCGCAGCATCGGCATGATTTTTCAAGGGCACAACCTGCTGCGCTGCCTGACGGCCGAGCAAAATGTCCAGATGGGTGCCGATCTGTTGCCGGGTCTGGGCTTCCGGGCCCGACGGGATCTGGCGCGGGAATGGTTGCGGCTCGTGGGCCTGGGCGATCAACTCGGCAAGTTGCCCCACGACCTCTCCGGCGGCCAGAAGCAACGAGTCGCCATTGCCCGCGCCTTGGCAGCCCATCCCCGCCTTCTACTGGCGGATGAGCCGACGGCGGCCCTGGATAGCCGCAGTGGGCGCGAAGTGGTCGATCTGCTGCGTTCCCTGGCCCGCGAGCAGGACTGCGCCGTGCTGATGGTGACCCACGACCCCCGTATTTTGGATGTGGCTGATCGGTTGCTGCAGATGGAGGACGGCCGCCTGTGGGACGCTCACCGACCACCCGAAGGTGCTGGGTTAAGCTGACAAGACAGTTCCGGATCAGACGGCGCCCATGTCAAAACGCAGAAATCTCAAGAAAGAAAAGCAAGAACGCAATAGGGCTTACGCCCGTAAGTTCAAGAAACGCAAGCTGCGTAATGATGGCCGTGGTGAAGGTGCTGGCAATGGTGTGACTGGCACTGCCAATAACGGTGGAGCTGCCGATTGATTTGGCCCTTCGAAGTCTGATTTCGCTTCTCCGCCGCTGCGGCTGCAGATGTTTATCAGCGTCGTTATCCCTACCTACAATCGGTTGCCCATTCTGCGCCAGTGCCTTCAGGCCCTTGAGGCGCAGAATATTCAAGCACCACTTCAGCGCTATGAAGTGGTGCTTGTTGATGATGGCTCCACCGATGACACCGTCCGGTGGCTCGATCACCATGCCACCTCTTTCCCCCATGTACGCCTGATTCGCCAGGACCACGGCGGTCCGGCTATGGGTCGCAATCGTGGTGTGGAAGAGTCCCGGGGCGATGTGATCGTCTTCATTGACAGCGATCTGGTGGTGACACCAGATTTCCTTGTCTGCCACGCCAAGGCCCTGGAGCGCAGTTGGGCCAGTAGCGGCAATCGGCTTTGTTTTACCTACGGAGCGGTTATAAATACTGCTAATTTTGAATCTCCAACTAGTGAACCCCACAAGTTGCGGGATCTTTCCTGGGCCTACTTTGCCACAGGTAATGTGGCTATCGATCGTCAGTTACTAGAGGATACGGGTCTTTTTGATCCGGCTTTTCGTCTTTACGGTTGGGAAGACCTTGAACTTGGCGAACGTTTGCGCCTTCAGGGAGTCAAGTTGATCCGCTGCCCAGAGGCAGTTGGCTACCACTGGCATCCGGCCCTTAGCCTGGACCAAATCCCGGATCTGGCTCGGGTTGAGCGCGAGCGGGCTCGCATGGGCCTGGTCTTTTTCCGTAAGCACCCCACCCGGCGGGTGCGCTTCATCATCCAGTTCACCTGGTTGCATCGACTGCTTTGGGAGCTGCTCACCCTGGGAGGCCTCCTCAACGAGCGCACTCTGCGTCCCCTGCTTGCCCGACTGATACGCCAAGGAAAGCCTGGCCTGGCCCTGGAGTTGTTGCGACTGCCCCTAAATCGCCTGGGCGTGCGTGAACTGTTTGCCGAGGCCCGGCGCTTGGGTTTGCGCTGAAATCCAGCCAAGGGCCCATTTCACCGTTTGTTAGATTGGTTTGGTTCCTTTCACACCGCACACCTGCGTGTTTCGGGTGATGGCGTTCCAGCTACTTGCTTTTCGGCAAGCTGGAACCGCGATCCCTGGCAGGTGGAGGCAAACCCGAAACCCCACTGAAAATCCATGGCCGTTGTCACGCTTGCCGAAATGATGGAGGCTGGCGCCCACTTTGGGCACCAGACCCGTCGTTGGAATCCAAAGATGTCGCGTTACATCTATTGCGCACGCAATGGTGTACACATCATCGATCTTGTGCAGACCGCAGTTTGCATGAACAATGCCTACAAATGGACCCGCAGCGCCTCGCGTAGTGGCAAGCGTTTCCTGTTTGTGGGTACCAAGAAGCAGGCCTCAGAGGTGATTGCCCAAGAGGCAACCCGCTGCGGTGCTGCCTATGTCAACCAGCGTTGGTTGGGCGGCATGCTCACCAACTGGAGCACCATGAGGGCCCGCATTGATCGCCTCAAGGATCTCGAGAGGATGGAATCTTCAGGGGCGATTGCCATGCGTCCCAAGAAGGAGGCCGCGGTTTTGCGCCGCGAACTCGACCGTCTGCAGAAGTATTTGGGGGGCCTCAAGTCCATGCGCCGTCTCCCGGACGTTGTGGTGCTAGTCGATCAGCGCCGCGAAACCAATGCGGTGCTCGAATGCCGCAAGCTTGATATCCCCCTGGTGTCGATGCTTGATACCAATTGTGATCCAGATCTTTGCGACGTACCCATTCCTTGCAATGACGATGCTGTGCGTTCCGTTCAGCTCGTTCTCGGTCGCTTGGCCGATGCCATCAACGAAGGTCGTCATGGCGCCCAAGAACGGGCCCAGGAAGAGGATGGATGAGACTAAAGCCCCTCTCTTTCTTTGTTCATAACTTGACGCCGCAGCTGTCTGCGGCGTAATCCCCTTTCCCTTAGTCGTTAGCCCTTTCCCTAATCCCAACCATGGCTGAGATCAGTGCCAAGCTCGTAAAAGACCTGCGCGATAAAACCGGCGCGGGCATGATGGATTGCAAGAAAGCCCTTGCCGAATCCGATGGTGATATGACCAAAGCGGCCGAATGGCTGCGCCAAAAAGGCATTGCAACCGCTGAGAAAAAAGCAGGCCGAACAGCTGCCGAAGGCGCTGTGGGTAGTTATATCCACACCGGCGCCCGTGTCGGCGTTTTGGTTGAAGTCAATTGCGAGACAGATTTTGTCGCCCGTGGCGAACTCTTCCAGGAATTGGTTCGTAACGTTGCCATGCAAATTGCGGCTTGCCCCAACGTTGAATATGTGACCACTGATGAAATACCTGCAGATGTCGCTGACCGTGAAAAAGCCATTGAAATGGGTCGAGATGACTTGGCCGGAAAGCCGGATGCGATGAAGGCCAAGATTGTTGAGGGACGTATCGGCAAACGCTTGAAAGAATTGGCATTGCTTGAGCAGCCGTTCATCCGTGACAGCGCTCTTAGCTTGGGTGAGATTGTTAAGCAGGCCGCTGGTAAAACGGGTGAAAACATCCAGGTGCGGCGTTTTACTCGCTTCACTCTCGGCGAGGGGATTGAGGTCGAGAAGACCGATTTCGCGGCTGAAGTAGCTGCCATGGGATCGGCGAGCTGACTTTGAACCTGTGGCTTCCGGTTGCCCCCTTGGGGGTTGCACCCTTAAGGGTGTACCCAGGTCAGGATGCATCGGGTTGGAGCCATGAGTGATCAAGCCAATTCGAATCCTGCCCAACGGCAAGGCACCAATTCGCAGCTTTATCGCGACCTGGCCCTCTACCTTCAGGTAGTTCGCCAGGTTCTACCAGGCGCCGTTGATCAGGCCGTCTTCCATCTCGTCACCCAAGGCCCAGCGTCGTCTTATATCCGCCAACCCCAGGAACGTCGAGATCAGTTTCACGACCGTGTCAACACCTTGGTGCGACGTTGCTTGAGTCTGCTGACGGTGGAGCAACTGGTACCTCTTGCCGCCCAGATGGAACGGGAGCGTCAACGGCGGCGACTGGAAACGCGCGCCCAACTAATGGAGGATTGGTCAGCGGAAGTCCGAGCCTCAGAAGCTGCTGACCAGGACGAGACCCAGGACGATGATGGGTCGCCAGCTCTGCCCCAGGGGTCCGTGAGCCTGGGTTTGTCCACTCCTGGCACGGTTAGCCTGTTCGGTTGGCGGGAGGCGGGTTCCTTTCGTTTTGAGAGCGGCCTTGAAGAAGAGTCGTTGGCGGCGCCAGAGCATGCAGAGTCAGAGGATCGGTCCCAAGAGCATCGCGATGCATCCCGACCGCCGCGGCTCCGTCAAGACACTGCGGCTGTTCCGCCGTCCCTGCCCTTGAGTCCGCTTGAGTTGTTTTCGTTGGCCGCGTCTGCTGAGGCAAACGAGAACATGCTCCCTCCGGATTCGCTTGAGACGAGCGAGGATCAGCAGTCTGCAGCTTCTGCCGCCGCCTCTGCCTCCCCTTTCGCAGGCCATGGATTGCCGCTGGATCCGGTGCTGCTATTGCGTTGGCTTGAGGGAATCGAACAGGCCCTGGCCAGGCGTCTGCGCAACCTTTCCCATGCCCTCAACGTCGAACTGTTGCGCCTGGGGGTTTGCCGTGCCCTGCTGCCAGTCAGCTTGCTTGATGCGGTTCTCCAAGGCCAGATCGACCTTCTGGCCGCACCGGCCAACCTGTTGAGGTTGCCCTTGCCCTTTCCCCTCAGTGACAACAATTCGGCCTCAGTAGCTATGGCCTTGCTGTTGAGGGGAACCGATCTAGAGATGGAGGAGCCGCGCCTGCGCACCTGTCGCCACCGACTGCAGCAGCAACGCCAGGAGGTGCTCAAACGAGCCCAGCAACAGCGTCGGCTGCAAAGACGCATGCAGGCCAGGCAGGCAGAGCGTCTGTGGCTGCAGGATCTGCATCGCAACCGTCCTGTCCGGGAGTGAATCCCCCCTCCTCGGACCCATCCCTTGGTCCGGGCCTGGAGGCTTGGTGTGCCCCACTGCAGCAGGCTTCCAGGCTGGAGGCGGAACGGGGCTTTGGGGACCTGCAAGGTCGCTGTGAAAACTTCTCAGGTTTTGTGCGACGTTCGTTGATCGAGACCCTTCCGGCCGGTCTTGCGGGATCGGATCAAAGGCAATTCCAACAGTTGGCTGAGGAATTTGCCGACTATCCCGCCGCAGGCTTGGGGCGTCGTCAGCAGTTGGTGCAAAAGCTACGCCAGGGGCTACATCAATTAATGGTGCGACATCGCCCGGTGCTGCCGCCAGCCCCGCCCAAGTTGCGCCTGGCACCTTTGGCCCCAGGGGAGGCCAAGGCCGCCCCTGGGGTAACGCCCGATCTGCCCTTGGCCCAGTTGCCAGGTATCGGTCCGCGAACGGCGTCACGGCTGGCGAGTTTGGGGTTGTTGCTGGTGCGGGATCTGATTCGCCACTATCCCCGCGATTACCTGGATTACTCAAATTTGGTGCGGATCAGTGCTCTGGAAAGCGGGCGCACCGCCACGATTGTGGCCAGCGTGCGTCGCAGCCATGCCTTCTGCAGCCCTAAGAATCCGAATCTTTCCATCCACGAACTCCACGTCCAGGACAGCACTGGTCGGCTGCGGATCTCTCGTTTTTTTGCTGGACGGCGCTATACCTCTTCGGGTTGGTTGCATGCCCAACAACGGCTGTATCCCCCAGGGGCCACGGTGGCCATCAGCGGCCTCGTCAAGGATGGACCCTGCGGCGCCAGTTTCAGTGATCCCTTGATTGAAGTGCTGGAGGGACCCTCCAGTTCGGTGCGATCGGATCGCATTGGCCGACTTACCCCTGTTTATGCCCTCACCGAGGGGTTGACGGCCGATAAGTTGCGTCAAGCCATTGCCAGCGTGCTGCCGGCCGTGGCGGCCTGGCCGGACCCCTTGCCCAAGGGTCTGCGGGATGCATTTGGGCTGATGGATCGTGCCGTTGCCCTGGGTCAGATTCACCGGCCCGAAGATCAAGCCCAACTGCAGTCGGCCCGGACCCGATTGGTGTTCGACGAATTCCTGCTGCTGCAATTGGCCTTGGGGCTGCGGCGCGAACGCCTCAGACGCCAGAGCGCACCGGCCCTGCTGGCTCCGGCCCAGGCCAACCTGGTCCAGCGCTTTCTCGCGCTGTTGCCATTTGAACTCAGCGGTGCCCAGCAGCGGGTGTTGGCTGAAATTCACGGCGATTTGGTCAGGCCCCAACCCATGGCACGCCTGCTGCAAGGAGACGTGGGCAGTGGCAAAACCGTGGTGGCCATCGCGGCCCTGCTCACGGCGATCGAGGCGGGATGGCAGGGAGTGTTGATGGCTCCCACGGAGGTGTTGGCGGCCCAGCATTTCCTCAAGATCGGCCAGTGGCTACCCCAACTTGCGGTTAGTGGCGCCCTGCTAACGGGAGCCACGCCAGCGCGGCAGCGCCGGCAGTTGTTGCAAGATCTTGCCAATGGTCAGTTGCAGTTGTTGGTGGGCACCCATGCCTTGCTCGAGGATCCTGTTCAGTTCGAGCGTCTTGGCCTTGTCGTGGTGGATGAGCAGCATCGTTTTGGGGTGAGACAGCGCAATCGGCTGCTGGCCAAGGGGCTCCAACCCCACCTGCTTTCGATGACTGCCACGCCGATTCCCCGCACCTTGGCCCTTTCGGTCTATGGCGATTTGGATGTTAGCCAGATCGATGAATTACCCCCCGGGCGTACGCCGATTCGCACGCGTTTGCTCAGGGGCAGTGAGCGCGACCAGGCTTGGCAGCTAATCCGGGAGCAGTTGGCCCTGGGCCAGCGGGCCTATGTGGTGCTTCCCCTGGTCGAGGAATCGGAGAAGCTGGACCTGCGCTCGGCCGTGGAGGTGCATCGCCACCTCGCTGATCAGGTGTTTCCGGAGTTCCAGGTGGGGTTGTTGCATGGACGCCTTTCCAGCGAGGCAAAGCAGCGTGCCATCAGTGCCTTTGCTGGGGGCCATTGCCAGGTTCTGGTCAGTACCACGGTCGTGGAAGTGGGGGTGGATGTGCCAGAAGCCAGCGTCATGGTGGTGGAGCATGCCGAACGCTTTGGCCTGGCCCAGTTGCACCAATTGCGCGGTCGGGTGGGTCGGGGGGCGGCCGCGTCCTATTGCCTCTTGATTAACGACAGTCAGCAGGCCCTGGCACGCCAGCGGTTGGAGGTTCTGGTCGGCAGCACCGATGGCTTTGAGATTGCCGAAATGGACCTGCGGTTGAGGGGACCGGGTCAGGTGCTGGGTACCCGCCAGTCGGGCTTGCCCGATTTGGCCCTGGCCAGCCTCAGCGATGACGGCGCCGTTTTGGAGCAGTCGCGCCAGGTGGCTCGTCGGTTGCTGGAGCAAGACCCGCAATTGGCGAACCACCCCCTGTTGCAGCAGGCCTTGGCTGAGCAACGCCAACGACAACTGGAGGCCGCTCAGTTGAATTGAGGCCCGTCGGCGGCGAGCTTGTTTGCTGAGGTGGGGGTCAGGTCAAATTCATCATTAGGTGCTGCTTAGTTTGGGATATTAGATAGGCGTAATACTTCTTAAAGCTGTCATCGTGATCCTCCGGATTGGCGCGCTTGCAATCAGTGTTGAGTATTAAGTTGTCCCATCGCTTATTGTGATTGCCAACTGGGCAAAATCAGCTCACTCCCTCTCCCGCTCCCCATCCCACTCCCTATCCCAATTGTTGTTGCGCCTCTGGGCCGATTTCCACCATGACCTCCCTGCGCCCTTGGAATGGCATTCCGATTGCTGACGAGGGAGAACCACTCGTTCCCCTTGTTGAGCTGGTGCGGTTAGAGCCCCACCCCTATCTCAGCCTGGGGGCTCCCTATGGTGACCAGGCCTGTCCCTTCCGCCTGCGCCGCGGTGTGATGGCTCGCCTGGCTCGCGCCCAGGGATGTTTGCAGCGCCGCCATTACCCCTACCAGTTGGCGGTTTTCGACGCCTGGCGGCCGGTGGCTGTTCAAGCCTTCATGGTGAACCATGCCATCCGCCAGGAGTGTGAGGCGCGGGGCCTGGATCCCGATGGATCTGGACCCGAATGGGAAGCGGTGGGCCTTGAGGTGGGGCGCTTTTGGGCCCCACCCAGCCTGCACCCTGCCGCTCCGCCCCCCCACAGCACCGGTGCCGCAGTGGATCTCACCCTGGCCGATGCTGCAGGGCAGCCCTTGGAGATGGGCGGCGCCATCGATGCGATCGGGCCAGTCTCCGAGCCCGATCATTTCGCGCTGGCTGCCAGCGAGGACCCTGATTCAGAGGCGGCCCTCTGGCATGGTCGCCGCCGCCTGCTGGCCGCAGTGATGCAAGAAGTGGGCTTTGTGCAACACCCGAATGAATGGTGGCATTTCAGTTATGGAGACCAACTCTGGGCCTGGCGAAGGGGCCTGGATCGGGCCCACTACGGACGGATCGGGGCCCCGGCGCCGGAAGGCTGAGGCGGAGTTTCAGCACCAGGGGGGTCGCTCAGGCCCAGTTCCTTTTGCAAAGCAGCAGCCTGGGCCGGGGTCATCAGTTTTTGGCGGACGCAACTGGCCAGGGTGGCCCGGGTCATCTCCGCCTGCACCTGCCGCAGGGAGGCGAGCACCGGCTCCGGTTGATCCGCCCAGGGCAGCAGGTTTGTGGCAAAGCTGCTGCGAATCAAAGCTCCTTGGCAGGTGGTCTCATCCGGGTTGTAATTCTTGACTCGCGGTTCCGGTGGGGGGGGATCCTGCTGGGCCAGCAAGGGCTTTACTCCAGCCCCCAGGAACCCTAGGACGAGGCCAGCAGCAAGGAAATCTTTGGCGTTTCTCATCAACGCTGAACCAGAGCTTCAAGTTCGTCAGCCCGCAGGCGTTGGACGAAGTCCCCGAAGCTGAGACGACCGCCCGCATCACGCCAGGCCACCAGCAGGGGTTCCAGGGTTTTTTCCAGCGCTTCCAGGGGCATCGCTTCCAGCACGGGCATGGCCAAACGGGTAAGGCCCGGACTGCCGCCCAGCCAGAGCTGATATTGGTTCACCCCACTCCCCACCAAGGCAATCTCAGCCATGTAAGGGCGGGCGCAGCCGTTGGGGCAGCCGGTCATACGCACCAGCACCGATTTGTTGATGCCCAAGTTGGTGAATTGGGTTTGGATCCGATCCAGCACATCAGGCAGGATGCGCTCCGCTTCGGTGATCGCCAGGCCGCAGGTGGGCAAGGCCGGGCAGGCAATGGCGTGGCGGGCCAGGGGAGCCGGGGCCCCGGGATCGGCAAAGCCCAGCTGGGCCAGGGCCTGTTTAACGCTGCTGCGCTGGTGGGCGCCAATATTGCAAAGCAACAGATCCTGGTTAGGAGTCAGACGCACTTCCAGCTGAAAGGTCTCCACCAGGCGCCTCAGCCCGGCCTTCATCTCCCCTTCCAGTCGGCCGCAAAGCAACGGCAAGCCGACGAACCATGTCGTTGGCGATTGACGGTGCCAGCCGAGGTAATCGCTGAGACGGGGTTTGGGCTCGCGCCGCAGGGGTTGGAGGGGTTGGCTGAAATACCGGGTCAGTTCGTGCTGGAACCAGGCGAGGCCTCGGTCATGGATCAGATATTTCATCCGCGCGTGGGGTCTGTGCTGGCGATCGCCGTGATCCCGCTGCAGGGCCACGATCGCCTGGATCAACGGCAGGATCTGCGCTGCCTTCACATATCCCAGGGGCTCGGCCAAACGGGCGAAGGTGCTCTCCTTGTTGTGGGTGCGACCCATGCCGCCACCCACATAGACGTTGCAGCCGCGGGGCCGACCGGCTGGATCGGTGAACAGCACCAGTCCAATGTCCTGGGTGAGCAGATCGACGGCGTTATCGCCCGGCACTGTTACCGCGACCTTGAATTTGCGCGGTAGGTAGGTGGACCCATAGAGGGGTTCCGCCTGATCCCCGCTGAAAACCGCTCCCTCTAGCTGCTGATCGATGATTTGCTTCACCGCGGGCTGAGGTCGGATCCGGTGGCTAAGGTCGCCGTCGACCCATAGGTCCAGGTAGGAGCCTTGGGCGGCCTGGGGCGTCAGCAGATCGGCGATTTGGTCGGCCAACTGCCGGGCGGCTGGATAACCGTTGTCCTCGAAGGGGGCGGCCGGGGCCATCACATTGCGGTTGATATCACCGCAGGCCGAGAGGCTGGAACCCATGGTTCGGGCCACCGTGCCGATGACTTCCCGCAGATCGGCCTTGGCGATGCCATGCATCTGGAAGGCTTGGCGGGTGGTGGCCCGCAGGCTGCCGTTGCCGAGCCGATCGGCCAGGTCGTCGAGGGCCAGGTACAGGGCCGTCGGAATGCGACCGGCTGGACTGCGCAGCCGCAACATCATCTGCCAGTCCTTGCTTTGCCCCTTTTGGCGATGGTCCCGGTTGTCCTGTTGATAACTGCCGTGATACTTCAGAATTTGGACCGCCGAGTCTGTGAAATGGAGGCTGTCGTTCTCCAGTTCCGTGGCCAGCGGTTCCTTGAGATGGCCGCTCTGGGCTTTCAGCGTCTCGATCTTGGTGGGCTTGCCATGATCTGTCGCCTCTGCTGAGCTAAGGGCGCCCTTGGTCGACGACATCGGCAAGAATTGGGGCGGCGGCTACTTGAAACTAGCGAACCAGCAGCAGCGATGCCCTCGCCGCTGCTGCTGCCGCTGCCAGTTGATGTCGTTCCATACAGTCGGTGCAAGGCGGCTCGAGACTATGGCCACGTTTCTATTGGAGATTGGCAGCGAGGAACTTCCCGCTGATTTCGTCAGGTTGGCTTTGCCCCAGCTGCGCCAGCGGGTTGAAGACGATCTGGCGGCGGCCCGGTTGACCTGGCAGGAGCTGCGGGTGACGGGTACACCAAGGCGCCTGGCCGTTCTGATTGGGGGCCTGCCGAGCCGGCAGGAGGATCGCCGCGAGGATCGCAAAGGTCCCCCAGCGGCCGCAGCTTTTGCGGAGGGCTCGCCCACGGCGGCCGCCCTTGGTTTTGCCGGGCGCTGTGGCGTGCCCCCCGAGGCCCTGGAGGTGCGGCCCACCCCCAAGGGCGATTTTGTCTTCGCTCAGGTCCTGGAACCAGGCCAACCGACAACCACGGTGTTGCAATCCCTGATTCCCGATTGGATCTGGGGGCTGCAGGGGCGCCGCTTCATGCGCTGGGGAGCGGGACAAAGCCGCTTCAGCCGTCCGGTCCGTTGGCTGGTGGCCCTGTTGGACGACGAGGTCGTACCGGTGGATTTGGTCGACTGCGATCCGGTGGTCAGCAGCGGTCGTCTCAGCCGGGGCGACCGTCTCAGCCCACAACCCTTGGCGATTGCACGGGCCGATAGTTACTTCGAGACCTTGGCTGCTGCTGCTGTGATGGCGGATCGCGATGGCCGCGCCGCCAGCATTGACGCTGAGATCAAGGCGGCTGCCCAGGCCGCCGCTGGTGTGCCCGATCTGCCCGGTGCCCTGTTCGATGAGCTGGTGGACCTGGTCGAAGCCCCCCAGGTGCTGAGCGGATCCCTTGATGAGCGCTATTTGGCGCTGCCGCCCGAGGTGCTCAGCACCGTGATGCGAACCCACCAGCGCTATGTGCCCCTGGGACGCCCTGGGGCCCTGCCCGATTCCCTCGCTCTGGAGGCGCGGGACATGCTCCTTTCCCGCTTCCTGTTTGTGGCCAATGGTCGCAACCCTGGCGCTGCCGATACGGTGCGAAGGGGCAACGAGAGGGTGCTGAGGGCCCGTTTGGACGACGCTGCCTTTTTTGTGCGGGCCGATCGCTCCGTCGCCAGCATCGATCGCCGCGATCAACTCGATCGGGTCACCTTCGCCGAGGGACTGGGCAGCCTGCTGGATCGAACCCAGCGCCTCGAATGGTTCACGGACGCCCTGCTTGAGGACCTGGCCCTGGCGGAGCCGACGGCGGCGGCGGCCCGCCGCGCCGCCCATCTCTGCAAACACGACCTGGTCAGCCAGATGGTGGCGGAATTTCCGGAGCTGCAGGGGGTGATGGGGGGCAAATACCTGCTGGCTGAAGGGGAACCCCGGGCCGTGGCGCTGGCGGTGCAAGAGCACTATCTGCCCCGTGGTGCGGGCGACAGCCTGCCGACCTCCGATGCGGGCGCCGTGGTGGCCCTGGCAGAACGGCTGGAGTTGCTGCTTAGCAGCTTTGCCAAGGGGGAGCGACCGAGTGGCTCCTCCGACCCCTATGGGTTGCGTCGGGCCGGCAATGGGATCCTTCAGATTCTCTGGGATCGGGGCTGGAGCCTGGATCTGGTGGCCCTGCTGCAGCGCTCCTGCCGGCACTGGGCGGCGATGTTGCCCCACCTGGCCATCGACGCGGTTTCCCTGCAGGCCAGCATGGTTGAGTTGCTGCGCCAGAGGTTGGTTAGCCAGCTAGAGGAGGAAGGTTTCGATGGCGATCTGGTCGAGGCGGTTGCCGGCGAGACTGTGTCAGCAGCCAGGCTGTTGGGGAACCCGGCCGATGCCCGCCGCCGCTTACTGCTGCTGGCCGATCTGCGGCGCCAGGGCCAACTGGCTGCCTTGCAGAAAGTGGTGCAAAGGGCTTCGCGCCTGGCTGCCAAAGGAGACCTGGACTTCGGGGCGTTGGGGCCCGAGGGGAGGGTTGATGGGGCCCTGTTCAATTCGCCGAGCGAGGCGGCAATGCTGGGCGTAATTGAATCGCTTTATCCCTATGCCCAGGCCCAGGATGGATCGGGATATGGGGCACTGGCCCAGGGTCTGGCCCAAAGTGCCAGCACCCTGGCCGACTTCTTCGATGGCCCCCAAAGTGTCCTGGTGATGGCCGAAGACCCAGCGGTGCGCCGCAATCGGCTGAATCTGCTGGGCCTCCTTCGCAATCAGGCCGCCCAGCTCGCAGATTTCAACTGCCTCAGCGGCTGAGGACCGGTTGCCGATCAGTGGCGGAGGCGGAACCGGGATCTGGGCTGATGCCGCTGATGGCTGGGGCTTCGTTGCCAGGGCTTGCACCTGCAGGAGGAGCCAACAGTTGGGCGACTTCCGCTTCGGTGCGTACGGCACTAGCTACTGGTCGGTAGCCGGATGGGGCCAAGGCTTGGCCCCGCAGTACGGAGGCCAGCGTACGGAAAGTGAGTTTGAGTTGTTGCCAAGGATTCATGGCTACTACTCGCTTGTAGAGGTAGCTATCGAAAGTCAGGCGCTGCACATCGAGGTCATCACACATCTCGACGAAGGCCTCGCGGGCCGCGTCATTGCTGTAAAAAATATTTTGTAGAATTTCGAGAACTTTATAGGTGGGGCCATACTTTTTGTCCCATTTTTTTAAATAGATTTTTAAATCGGCCTCGCTGGGAATACGCGTACCACCGGCGCTGGCTTTGACAATTTCCTCAGCGCACATCCGACCACTTTTTGCTGCGAAGTAAATCCCTTCTCCAGAGCTCTTGGTGACATAGCCAGCCGCGTCACCCACCAAGGCCATGCGGCCCACCACCCTTCTTGGGCGCGGGTGCTCGGGGATCGGATGGGCTTCCACTTTGATCACCTCACCCTTGAGAAGCCGGTTGCTGGCGCGCTCACGGATCCCCTGCTGCAGGCCCTTGATCAGGGCCTGGTTTTTCTGCATCGTTCCGGTGCCAACAGCAACGTGGTCGTACTTGGGGAAGACCCAGGCATAGAAGTCGGGGGAGACATCGGTTCCGACATACATCTCGGCCAGATCTTCGTAATAAGCCATTTCCTCCTTGGGCAGGCGAATGCGCTCTTGGAAAGCGATCGCCACGTTGTAGTCGCCGGCGTCCATGGCTTTGGCCACCCTGCTGTTGGCGCCATCGGCACCAACGATGAGGTCAACTTCCAAACTTTTCAGTTCGCCTGTGGGTCCACCACCGGCGTAGTCGGCATAGTGAATGGTGTACGGGCCTTGGCGGTTTGTGCCGGTGTCAATCCGTTGAACGAGACCATTGATCAGAGTGGTCCCCAAGGATGCAGCCCGATCACGAAGAAAGCCGTCCAGAATTTCGCGGCGGCACATGCCAATGTATTCGTTGCTGTTCGGAAGATGGATATCCACCTCTCGATTGGAGGGTGAAATCATCTTCATATTGCGAACCTTGCGGTCAATGATTGATTCCGGCAGGTCAAATTCTTCGACCATGCATAGTGGAATCGCCCCACCACAGGGTTTGGCGTTATCGAGCTTTCGCTCGAACAACCAGGTTTGAATGCCAGCCTTGGCAAGCACTTCAGCAGCACAAGATCCACTCGGGCCGCCGCCCACAACTGCGACTCGCAACATCTTGAAACCTTTTAGCGCCAGTGGTTCTCCCGAAAACGTAACACCAAAACCCTGGTCATTGCGGCTGTCCCCCGCGGACTGTTGAGATCTTTATTAGGGGGGTGGGGGGCAAAGGGGCAGGACCCGGACCCGGATTCTGAGCAGGATTAGGAGCAGGGATCTGGGTCCGGTTCTGGGCCGAGGAATTAACATTCGTTCACCCAAGCTTGTCGGTGTGTCGCCTGCGCAGTTTCGAGACGACATTCCCGTGGCACGGCGCAGCCGGGCTCGGGTTCCCCGTCGCGCACCGCTATGGCTGAGATTTTTTGGCGGCGCATTTTTATTGGGGCTGGCTATCGCCGGCCTGATGGTTCTGCGCCAAGCAGGCATGGTGCCTTGGCTTGATCCTGGTCCCGTGGCGGATTTGAGAGAGCGCCCCACGGCCGATGGCCGGCTGCTTGGCCATTTCCCTTACCCAGAAGCTCCCCCCCGGCTCCTCGTGGCCCTGGGGCCTGGCCTGCAGCTCAGGCCGGAGGCTGCTGCTGCCTTAATTGCCATGCAGCAGGCCGCCGCTGGCGACGGCGTCGACCTGGAGGTGCTGAGTGCTTTTCGCTCGATTGATCTGCAACGCAGCCTATTTTTCGACGTCAAGGCTGAACGCAATCAAAATGCCCGTACCCGGGCCAAGGTAAGTGCCCCCCCAGGCTATTCCGAACACAGCACCGGCTACGCGGTGGACCTGGGCGACGGAACTCAACCTCAAACCAATCTCAGTCAGAACTTTGAAAATACGCCGGCTTACCAGTGGTTGTCCCAGCATGCAGGTCGCTACCACTTCACGCTTTCCTTTCCCAAGGGCAATCAGCAGGGTGTGAGTTACGAACCCTGGCATTGGCGTTTTGAAGGGTCCTCAGAGGCCTTGCAGCTGTTTGAGCCAGCCCAGCGACTGGTCCGCTGAGACAGGCAGGGCGCAAGCTAGAATTATTTGTCGCTTCAGTACACTGGCGCGACGAAAACCACATAAGCACGCCGGATAAGCAAGCCGGTCTTCCGCACCAGCCCTGGTTTCGAATTTTCCACCCTCCCAACCGAGAACATCATGAGCGGCGACAGCAAAGGCGCCCCAATTCGCAATATTGCGATCATTGCCCACGTCGACCACGGCAAAACCACCTTGGTCGACGCCCTGCTGGGCCAGTCGGGCATCTTTCGTGCTGGAGAAGCGGTGCCTACCTGTGTGCTTGATTCCAACGATCTGGAGCGGGAGAGAGGTATCACAATTCTTTCAAAAAATACTTCTGTTCATTATAATGGTATCCGTATCAATATTGTTGATACCCCTGGCCACGCTGACTTTGGTGGAGAAGTCGAGCGAGTTCTTGGCATGGTCGACGGTTGTCTGTTGATTGTTGACGCCAACGAAGGACCGATGCCCCAGACGCGTTTCGTGCTGCGTAAGGCTTTAGAGCAAGGGCTGAGGCCAATTGTATTTGTCAATAAAATTGACCGCGCCCGTGTCGATCCAGAACAGGCTGTTGATAAGGTTCTAGACCTTTTCTTGGAATTGGGCGCGGACGACGATCAGTGTGATTTTCCCTATCTTTTTGGTAGTGGCATGGCCGGCTATGCCAAGCCGGATATGGCCACGGAGAGCGACACCATGAAGCCGCTCTTTGATGCCATCTTGCGCCATGTCCCACCACCGGTTGGAGACCCTGCAAAACCTCTGCAGATGCAAGTTACAACCCTCGATTATTCCGATTTTCTGGGTCGCATAATGATTGGCCGCGTACACAACGGCACCATTAGCAATGGTCAAACCGTGGCCTTGATTCGCGATGATGGCAGCATTAAGCGTGGACGTATCAGCAAGCTGCTTGGCTTTGAAGGATTGCAGCGGGTTGAGATCGCCGATGCCCGTGCCGGTGATCTTGTTGCCGTCTCAGGGTTTGACGAGGTCAACATTGGTGAAACTATTGCCTGTCCTGATCACCCTGAAGCCCTGCCCCTGATTCGGGTTGATGAGCCCACCCTGCAAATGACCTTTGTGGTCAATGACTCTCCCTTCGCAGGCAAGGAAGGCAAGTTCGTGACAAGTCGCCAACTGCGTGATCGGCTGCAGAAAGAACTTCTTACCAATGTGGCCTTACGGGTTGAGGACACCGATTCACCCGATCGTTTTTCAGTGAGTGGTCGCGGTGAACTGCACCTCGGCATCTTGATTGAAACCATGCGTCGCGAGGGTTACGAGTTCCAAGTCAGTCAGCCCCAAGTCATCTTCCGCACCATTGATGGCACCCCCCATGAACCATTCGAGACCTTGGTTATGGATGTGCCCGAGGAGGCCGTAGGTGCCTGCATTGAAAAGCTGGGCATTCGCAAGGGCGAAATGCAGAACATGGAAACCAGCAGTGATGGCAGGACCCAACTGGAATTCATTGTGCCGGCCCGGGGATTGATCGGTTTCCGTGGTGATTTTGTTCGTGCCACCCGTGGCGAGGGGATCATGAGCCATTCCTTCTTTGACTATCGCCCCATGCAGGGTGAATTTGATGCCCGTCGCAACGGTGTCCTGATTGCCTTTGAGGAAGGAACTGCCACCTTCTATGCGCTGAAAAATGCAGAAGATCGCGGACAATTTTTCATTACACCTGGTACCAAAGTTTATAAAGGTATGATCATTGGTGAAAACAACCGACCCCAGGATCTTGAGTTGAATGTCTGCAAGGCCAAACAACTCACCAATATTCGCTCGGCTGGTGCGGAGGAGTTGGACACCCTGCAGACCCCAGTACAGATGACCCTGGAAAGGGCCCTTGAGTACATCGGCTCTGATGAGATGCTGGAAGTCACTCCCGAATCAATTCGTTTACGCAAGTTGCCTGCCCGCAAACCTGCTAAACGCTGATTCATTGAGCGGCTCCAATTCCTTGACAGCCGAAGAAGCGTTGATCCTTCAGGATCCGCGTTTCCATTCCGGTGTGGCCGCGTTTAATCGGGGCGAATGGTACGTATGTCACGATGATTTTGAGGCGGTCTGGCATGAAACCCAGGGCCGCCTCAGGCCGGTACTTCAAGCCATACTCCAAATTGCCGTGGCCCATCACCATCTTGAAAGGGGTAATCAAAAGGGCGCCACAGTTCTGCTCGGTGAAGGTCTTGGCCGCTTGGCCGCCGCCGAGCCCTGTGAGCTCGGCCTTGACATCCAGAAACTTCAGCAATCATCCCAGCGGCGCCTAGGAGCCTTGCAGCAACAATCTTCCCTGGATTCTTTATCCCTGCCTCGGCTTGAGCCCTGCCAGGAAGGGCCCCGGTAGATTCAGCCGTCATCCTTTGTCATGGCCCGGTTCTTGCTTCGTTCGCTCCACTTCGCCTGCTTGGGCATCGTTGCGGCAGCGCTGCTTCCGTTCGCCCCTCGGAACCCGTTGGTTCTGATGGCCCGCGGAGCGACCCCTCCAGCTCCTCTACCAGCTCACCCCAAACTGCCATCGCCGCCGCTTGGCGCCCCGGCCCATCTCTCCCCGGCCCCAGCTACCACGCCAGCTTCCCCTAAGCCCGCCGTTGTTAGCGACGATGGCATGGTGAGCATTGAGTCTGATCGCCAACAGGCTGACAACCGTACTGGGATCGTCACTGCCATCGGCAATGTTCGAATTACCTATCCCCAGAAGGGCATGGTGGCCACCTCCCGCCAGGCCCAGTATTTCAGCAAGGAAGGTCGTCTTGTCCTCAGTGGCGATGTCGATGTAGTCGATCGGGATGGCCAACGCATTCGCGCCGAAAGGCTTGTCTATCTCCTCGACAGCGAGCGAGTTGTGGCTGAGCCCTCAGCCGGCCGCCAGGTGTTCAGCAAGCTGCGACTGCAAACGCGCGAGGGGGCTGCGCCCTCCCCCTTGCTGCCATGAGTTTGGCCCTGGATCGGGTCACGATCACCCTGGGGGGAAGGCCCTTGGTGCGTGGCGTCAGTCTCGAACTCAACCCAGGGGAAGTTGTGGGACTGCTCGGACCCAACGGGGCTGGCAAAACCACCACCTTCAACCTGATTACGGGCTTGCTACGGCCGGATGAGGGCAATGTTCGTTTTGATGGCGTATCGGTGACCCGCCTGGCGATGCCCCAGCGAGCCCGGCTTGGCCTTGGTTATCTACCCCAGGAAGCCAGTGTCTTCCGCAATCTCAGCGTGCGGGAAAATCTCGAGCTGGCGCTCCAGCAAAGTCAAACGCCTAGATCGCTGCGCCAGCAGCGATTGGAAAGCTTGATTCATGACTTCCATTTGGTTCCATTTCAACGCCGCAAGGGATTTCAACTCTCTGGGGGCGAGCGACGCCGTTGTGAGGTGGCCCGTGCGCTTGCCGTAGGCGTGCAGGGTCCCCGTTACTTGTTGCTCGATGAGCCTTTTGCGGGCGTTGATCCGCTGGCAGTCGCCGATCTCCAGGAGTTAATCGCCGGCCTGCGCCGGCGGGGTATGGGGGTGCTGATTACCGATCACAACGTTCGTGAAACGTTGGCGATCACGGATCGCGCTTACATCCTTACCGATGGCCAACTGCTGGCTTCTGGCAGTTCCCTGGCCATGGCCCATGACCCCTTGGTGCGTCGTCACTATCTCGGCGAGGGCTTCCAGCTTTGATCAGACCCAAGTCGGCTACGCCGGGCCCCTTGAATTTGCCAGCCAAACTCCGATCCCTGCTGGGGAGTTGGCGAAGCCTTAGTGGCTGGCGGCATCTGCCCTTGATGGACCGCTGGTTGTTGCAGGAGCTGGTGGGTCCCCTGCTATTTGGCATCGCCGCTTTCACAGCTGTATCCCTCTCGGTGGGTGTGGTTTTTGAGCTGGTGCGACGGGTGGCCGAATCCGGTCTGCCTCCCCAGGTGGCTGTCCAGGTCTTGATGTTGCGTTTGCCTGGATTTCTGGTCCTGGCCTTTCCCATGGCCACCCTGATGGCCACCCTGCTGGCCTACAGCCGACTGTCGGGTAGCAGTGAGCTAACCGCCCTGCGCAGTGTGGGTGTGGGTACCACCCGCATGGTGGTGCCTGCCCTGGCCTTGGCTTTGGCGATGAGCTTGCTCACGTTTCTTTTCAATGATCTGATCGTGCCCCGGACCAATCTCGTCGCCAGCCAAACCCTGGAGCGAGCTCTGGGTAAGGCCGTTACGAATCAAAGCGGCGATAATATACTTTATTCACGCTTCGGTCGAGTTAAACAAGAAGAAAATGGAGATTCGATCCGGCAGCTCACGCAACTTTTCTATGCCCGTAAGTTTCGTAACGGATCGATGCAGGATGTCACCCTGCTTGATTTCTCAAGGACGGGTCAACGGCAGATGTTGATGGCTGAGAAGGGGCATTGGAATGAGGCTCAGGCCATGTGGGAATTCAGCAACGGTCGCATCGTCAATGTCGATGAGAAGACGGGCTCAACAACCTCGGCCCGCTTTGATCGCTATCTCTATCCCCTCACCCAGGACCCGGTTGAGGTGGCTAAATTACCCACCGACATCAGCACGATGACGGTGGGTCAAGCCCTGCGGGCTGAGCGTTTGCAGACAGAGGCCAACAATCTCAAGGAGGCCCGTCGCCTGCGGGTCCGGATTCAAGAGAAATTTGCCTTCCCCGCCATCTGTCTCGTCTTTGGTCTGATTGGCAGCAGCCTGGGTGTCCGCCCCCATGCCCGCACGAGTCGAAGTCAGGGTTTTGGGATCAGTGTGCTCTTGATTTTTGGCTATTACTTGATGTCTTTCATCGTCAGCTCCCTGGGCATCACCGGCACCCTGACTCCCTTTATGGCAGCTTGGCTCCCGGTTGTGGTTGGGTTGGCCAGTGGGGGTCTCCTCCTGCGCCAGGCCAGTCGCTGAGCCCGATGGAACGGCAGACTGGAACGACTTCTTCCTGTCCCGGTGAACGATCCCGTAGTCGGCCTCGCTTTGGCCGCCTTCGCCCTGCTTTTGCTTGTGCTTCCCCTCTCCTTTTGGTCCCTCAGTGGCGGTGGCTCCAACCGTTGGGTGACCTTGTTGGTGGCGGCCGCCAATCTTTGCCTCACAGCCCAGCTGGTCCTGCGCTGGTGGGATTCCGGCCATTTCCCGATCAGCAATCTCTACGAATCCCTTTGCTTTTTGGCCTGGGGCTGCACCCTCACCCAGCTCCTGGTCGAACGGGCCTGGCCTAGTCCCCTGGTACCGGCCGCCGCCACCCCCATGGCGCTGGGCTGTGTCGCCTTTGCCAGCTTCGCCCTGCCGGATCGGCTCCAGGAGGCTTCCCCGTTGGTGCCAGCTCTACGCTCCAGCTGGTTAGTGATGCATGTCAGCGTGATCATGCTGAGTTATGCCGCACTTTTGGTCGGTTCCCTGCTGAGTGTGGCCGTTCTGTTCACAGACCGCGATCAGGCCCTGGAACTGCGCAGCAGTTCGATTGGCAGCGGTGGGTTTCGCCAGGCCCAGCTCAGCAGTGATGGACCAGGAGCAGTGAGCTTGAGCAGCAGTGATTTTCGTATTAGCGAGCAGCTTGATAGCCTCAGTTATCGCACCATTACGGTCGGTTTTCTACTCCTATCGGTGGGGTTGGTCAGCGGTGCCGTTTGGGCTAATGAAGCTTGGGGCAGTTGGTGGAGCTGGGATCCTAAGGAAACCTGGGCCTTGATTTGCTGGCTGGTTTATGCGGCCTATCTGCACACCCGTCTGATTCGCGGCTGGCAAGGCCGTCGGCCAGCTCTGCTGGCGGCCGCTGGCCTGGTGGTGATCGCTGTTTGCTATATCGGGGTCAACCTGCTTGGCATTGGCCTGCACAGCTATGGCTGGTTTTTTGGCAGCTGAT
>JBKDVK010000212.1:0-15447 GCA_046338875.1 Cyanobacteriota bacterium
GGGCTTGCAGCGGCGCTTGCGCCGCGAACTCCAGGTGGATCCCCTGATCCTCTGCCTGGTGCAGCCGGCTCCCGCCGGCACCCCGGCCTACAAGGGTCAGGCAGACCAAGAGGCCGACACCAGGCCGGCTCCCCGGGGGGGCCGCCGGGAGGTGGGCCGCGAGGCTCCAGCGGGGGTGCAGCGCCTTGCCCCAGCGGCCAACAGTGCGCCTCGGCCGGTGGCAACCCCTGCTGCCGCTGCCGTCGCCGAGGCCCGGGCGGCTGTGGCCACCCAGGCAGCGCCGGTGGAGTCCGAACCCGAAGGCCGTGCCCGCCGCCGGCGCTCCGCCGCCGTTGCGGGCTGAGCCAGCTTCAGGAAAGCACCACCCTCAGCAGTCCTGCCATCAGGTCCTCGTCCTCGTCTTCGGCTTGGGCGGAGACCTTGGCTGTTTTACCGGGCTGCTCAGTCTTTTCAGCTGTTGCAGCCTGTTCGGCGTAGGCCACCGACTCGATCGAGTGGCGGTTCAGATCTCCAAGTTCCGCCAATCCGACGCCGAGGCGTTCCCGTACCATGAGGTCCACCTCCTCTGCTAGTGAACTTCCGCTGTGGTGGAGTTCCAGCAGCTCTGGTTCTTCGACGATCTCCGGAATCAAGGTTTCGCCCATGGGTGCCCAGTCCTGGCTCACCAAAGCGGAGTCTGCGGCGGTCTGGGTTAGCCAAGGCATTACGGGCCCCGGGCTCCCAGCCCCAGCCCCAGCCCCCGGCATTGGGCTGGCTGGCTGGCTTTGGTATTGATTAGCTGTGGTGCTGAATAGCTCTTCCTGTTCGGCTTTGCGTTGTTGGGCCACCTCGGCCTGGGCACGGGCTTCGTCTTCGCGACGCTGGGCGCGGTTGGCACGGCAGTTCTGGATTCCTGCCTCGGCCACGGGCTGCAGGTCGCTCTCGCTGCTGTCGCCTGCGACCTTGGTGTAAAGGTCCTCGGCCATCAAAGTGTCGTTGAACCCATAGAGCAGCGCATGGGCCATTAGCAGCTGGAGCCGGGGCTTCAACCCCGCTTCATCCTCGGGTTGCATCTCAAGGTCGGCAAGCAGGGTCTGGCCCTGATCCATGACGATGGACCATTCCTGCTGGCGGTAGGCCTCCTCAATTTGCCCGTAGCGCTGCGGAAAGTTGGGGGATTCCATAAGCGGTTATGGAGAGGCGCTGGCTGGGGGGATGAGCTGCAGTTTGCTGCGATCCCAGCCCAAGCGCCATCCTGCGGTCAGAGTCATCTGGCCTGGACCCTGTTCGGGGGGTAGCGCAGCCAGCAGCGTCTCGAGCGCTGTTGCGGCCAACTCTCCAGGTCCTTGGTGCCTTAGCCAATGCTGAATCAAAGCCCGTTGGTTGGCTTCAGCGAGCTGACCCAGGCGGCGGCGATCGAGGGCCGCTGGCACGGAGCCCCGTTGTTCCAATGCCCCGAGAGGCAGGGCCCCGAGAGGCAGGGCCCCGAGGGCCAAGCTCCCGAGAGCCAAGGCCACCAGTTGCTGGTGCTGCTCGTCTTCCTGGGCCAGCCGTTCGGCCTGGAGGCTCATGCGCCGCTGGGCACCGGGGTAGAGAGCTTCGAGCACGGGCAACACCTCGGCGCGGAGGCGGTTGCGCCCGTAGCGGCGATCGTCGTTGCTGGAGTCCAGCCAGATCGGCAGGCCCCGGCTCTGGCAGATACGGGCCGTGTCGTCGCGGCAGAAGTGCAGCAGGGGTCTGACCAGTTGGGGGCTGCCGCCTGGGTCGCTATGCAGGGGGCGGCTGGGTCGCAGGCTGGCCAGGCCGCGGCGATGACTGCCACGGGCCAGGTTGAGCAGCATCGTCTCGGCCCGGTCCGTGGCGGTGTGACCGGTGACGACATGGCTTATGCCCCGCAACGCAGCCAGCTCGGCCAGGCGCCGGTAGCGCCACTGGCGCGCCTGGTCTTCGCAGGGGGGCGCCGGCTGGGCCCGTTCGAGTACCAGGGGCAGCCCCTCGCCGGCGGCCCAGGCGGCCAGCTCCTTGGCCTGGCGGCCCGATTCGGGGCGCCAGGCGTGGTCCCCATGCCAAAGGGTCAAAGACCAGCCGTGCAGGCGGCGCAGGTCCGCCAGCAACCCCGTCATCGCCATCGAATCCTGCCCGCCGGAAACACTCAGCAGTAAAGGGGCCCCGGCAGGCAACAGGCTGGGCTGGCGGCGCAGCTGACGGTGCAGCCGCAGGTGATCGGCGCTCCAAGCAGGCGCCTGATCGGGGGGGCCGGCGGCGGACATGGCCTTGGATGGGAGAATCAAACCTCAATAGTCATGGATTCGAGCATGTCGCGTCTTTCCAGCCTGCCGACCACCCTGCAGGAGGCGCTCCGCCAGCAACGCCTGCTCAAGGTGATCGCTGGATTGGCCAACTTTGACGCGGTCTCCGTGGGCCGCATCGCCGCCGCCGCCGCCGCTGGGGGCGCTGACCTGCTTGACCTGGCCTGCGATCCCGACCTGGTGCGCCAGGTAGCCATGCAAACCCCCGGTCTGCCCCTGTGTGTGTCGGCGGTTGATGCCGCCCTCTTCCCGGCGGCGGTGGCGGCCGGGGCGGCCATGGTCGAAATCGGCAACTTCGACAGCTTCTATGCCGCAGGCCGGGTGTTTGGCGCCGAGGAGGTGCTGGAGATCACCCGGGCGACTCGCGCCCTGCTGCCGGAGGTCGTGTTGTCGGTGACGGTGCCCCATGGGCTGCCCCTCGATCAGCAGGCCCAGCTGGCGGTGGACTTGGCCGCCGCTGGGGCGGACCTGATTCAGACCGAAGGCGGAACCAGTGCCCACCCCGTGGCTCCCGGGGTTTTGGGCTTGATTGAAAAGGCGGCCCCCACCCTGGCCGCCGCCCATGCCATCAGCCGGGCCGTCGACCTGCCCGTGCTCTGCGCCTCAGGCCTCTCGGATGTGACCGTGCCGATGGCCTTGGCGGCCGGTGCCAGTGGCGTTGGAGTGGGGTCCGCCGTGAATCGCCTGCAGGACGATCTGGCCATGGTGGCGGCCGTGCGTGGCCTGCGGCAGGCCATGCCCTTGGTCAGCGGCCTTGCCAAGTCAGCCCAGCACTGATCCCTACCGGAGGTAAAGGGGGACGTTGTCGTCCCCCTTGGCTTTGTCTAGCTTGCAAATAGCTTGAACCTCTGCCATGTCCAATTCCTTGGTCTGGATGCTGCAGTGGCCCGTCAGGGCCCTGATCCTGATCCTGGTGAGCCGGATGCCGCTCGGGGTGGACATGGTCAGTTTCCCGATCGCCCTGGTCTGCTCCCTGGTCATCGCCTTGTTGGGCACCCTTTTGGTCTGGCCGCTGCGGTTGCTGCTGGCCCCCCTGAGGATGGTGACCACCCTGGGTGGGTTGCTGCCGGTGGGCTTTCTGTTCGAGTGGCTGATTTCAGCAATCCTGTTTGCGGCCACCGCCTGGCTGATCCAGGGTTTCAAGTTGCGCTACGGCCTGGGCAGTGCCTTCCTGGGATCTCTTGTGTACAGCATCATCAGTTTCATCGCCCTCAGGCTGCTCGGCCTGGAGGTTCCCCTGCTGCGTGCCATGGCCCTGAGCACGGGCGCCGCCGCCTAGGACCAGGCCCCATGGGGAGCTTCCAGCTTCCTTTTGGTGGGTAGGGGACTGAAGACCGCCCTCGCCGTTGGCGGCTGCTGGCGGCGAGAATGTAGCCATGAATCCGTTCCACCTCCATGCCCCGTATGAGCCAAAGGGGGACCAGCCAACTGCGATTGAGGCCATGGTCCATGGCCTTGATGCGGGAGAGCGTTACCAAACCCTTCTCGGTGCCACCGGCACGGGCAAGACTTTTTCAATCGCCAATGTGATTGCTCGCACGGGGCGGCCCACCCTGGTGCTGGCGCACAACAAGACCCTGGCGGCGCAGTTGTGCAATGAATTGAGGGAGTTTTTCCCCAATAATGCGGTTGAATATTTCATCTCTTACTATGATTACTACCAGCCTGAGGCCTATGTGCCTGTCTCGGATACTTATATAGCCAAAACCGCGTCGATCAATGAGGAGATCGACATGTTGCGCCACTCCGCCACCCGCTCCCTGTTTGAGCGCCGTGATGTCATCGTTGTGGCTTCGATTAGTTGCATTTATGGCCTCGGTATTCCCTCGGAATATCTCAAGGCAGCCGTGCGGTTTCAGGTGGGAGATCGGTTGGATCTGCGCTCGTCTTTGCGGGAACTAGTTAACAATCAATATAGCCGCAATGATGTTGAGATCAGCCGTGGTCGTTTTCGGGTTCGTGGTGATGTGCTGGAGATTGGTCCGGCCTATGAGGATCGTTTGGTTCGTATTGAGCTGTTTGGCGAAGACGTCGAGGCGATTCGTTATGTCGATCCCACCAGCGGTGAGATCCTACAGAGTTTGGAAAGCATTAACATTTATCCTGCCAAGCACTTCGTTACCCCTAAAGATCGCCTGGAGGAGGCCATCAAAGCCATTCGCAGCGAACTGCGACAGCGCCTCGATCTGCTCAACGAACAGGGCCGTTTGCTGGAGGCCCAACGCCTCGAACAGCGCACCACCTATGACCTGGAGATGCTGGAACAGGTGGGCTATTGCAACGGGGTCGAAAATTATGCCCGCCATCTGGCCGGCCGCCCGGCGGGCACGCCTCCTGAATGTCTGATTGATTACTTCCCCAAAGACTGGCTGCTGGTGGTGGATGAAAGTCATGTCACCTGCTCCCAGCTGCAGGCCATGTACAACGGCGACCAAAGCCGCAAGCAGGTGTTGATTGAGCATGGTTTTCGTCTCCCCAGTGCCGCCGACAACCGGCCCCTCAAGGCCGAGGAGTTCTGGGAGAAGGCCACCCAAACCATCTTCGTCAGCGCCACCCCGGGCGCCTGGGAGTTGGCCCAGAGCAAGGGCCAGGTGGTCGAACAGGTGATCCGCCCCACCGGTGTGCTGGATCCCATCGTTGAGGTGCGACCCACAGACGGCCAGGTGGATGACCTGCTGGGCGAAATTCGCCTGCGGGCCGGCAAGGATCAGCGGGTGCTGGTGACCACCCTCACCAAGCGCATGGCGGAGGATCTCAGCGACTATCTGGCTGAGCATGGGGTGCGGGTGCGCTATCTGCACTCCGAGATCCATTCAATCGAGCGGATCGAGATTCTCCAGGATTTGCGCAATGGCGAATACGACGTGCTGGTGGGGGTCAACCTGCTGCGGGAGGGCCTGGACCTGCCGGAGGTTTCGCTGGTGGCCATTCTTGATGCGGACAAGGAGGGCTTTCTGCGGGCCGAGCGTTCTTTGATTCAGACCATTGGTCGGGCCGCCCGCCATATCGAAGGCGTGGCGCTGCTGTATGCCGACAACCTCACCGATTCCATGGCCAAGGCGATCTCTGAAACCGAGCGGCGCCGGGCCATTCAGCACACCTACAACCAGAACCATGGCATTACGCCAACCCCGGCCGGTAAGCGAGCCGGCAATGCGATTCTGTCCTTTCTGGCGGTATCGCGGCGGCTCAATGATGAGCAGCTTGATCAGGCAGTCGAGCAGGCTGCCCATAACGAAGTGCCTCTTGATTCTCTGCCCGAACTGATCACCCAACTTGAGGACCGCATGAAGGCGGCGGCCAAGAACCTGGAGTACGAGGAGGCGGCTAGTCTGCGGGATCGCATCAAGAATCTGCGCCAAAAGCTCGTCGGCCGTTGATGCCACCCCTGGCGTCGAGCTGTTGTTGGCTGCTGGCAGCTACTCAGGTGGCGCGCATGCGTTCGACGAAAGCGGCTTCTTTTTCACTGGATGCCAGTTCGCCCTCCTCCACCAGGATGATGCGATCGGCGACGTCGAGAATCTTGTTGTCGTGGGTGACCATGATGATGGTGGTCTTTTCTTTTTCGGCTAATTCCTTCATGAGATTGACCACGGTGCGACCCGATTCCTTGTCAAGGGCGGCGGTGGGTTCATCCCCTAACAGAATTTTGGGTTTGCTGACCAGGGCGCGGGCAATGGCGACGCGCTGACGCTGACCGCCGGAGAGATTGGCGGGAAAATAATCGACCCTCTCAGCAAGCCCTACCTTCTCCAGCATGGATGTGGCGATTTTGTCCATATCCTGATCGTAGTATTTCTCGTGCAATTCAAGTGAAAGGCGCACATTGCGGCGGGCATTTAGAAACATCATCAGGTTGTGGGCCTGGAAGATGAAGCCGACGTTCAGGCGCAGCTGGGCCAGTTGTTCCTTGCTGGCCCCCAGCAGTTCCTGACCAAGGATGCGCAGGCTGCCGTCCTGACAGGAGCGCAAGCCGCCGAGCATGGTCAGCAGGGTGGTTTTGCCGGAGCCGGAAGGGCCGGTGCAAATGACTATCTGGCCTGGATAGATGTCCAGGCTGATGTCCTTGAGGGCATGTTTGCGTTCTTCGCCGCTGCCAAACCAGTGATTGACATGCTTGAGGGAGATGATCGGTTCAGCGCTGGCTTCCCCAGCCATCGGATTGGGGGCAGCGGCATCAAAAGACATCGGCGGGATCCAGTTGGACCAGTTTGCGGGTGGCCAGGGTGCCGGAGCCCACGCACATCACGAAGGTGAGCGCCAGCACCTGCAGGGCCCTGGTGGTTGTCATCAAGACAGTCAGTTTGGTAACCGTGGCCAGCAGGGAATAAAGGCCCATCGATAGCAGGAGTCCGGGCACAAAGCCCACCAGGGCTAAAATAGCCGATTGCTGAATGACGATGCTAATAACATAGCTGTCTCGGTAGCCCATCGCCTTGAGGGTTGCGTACTGGGGCAGGGAATTCATGACATCACCAAACAGAATCTGGTAGACAATGATGCTGCCAACGATGAAGCCCACCAGAACGCCCAAGGAGAAGATGAAGCCCACGGACGAATTGCGTCGCCAATAGGCCAGCTCCAGCTTGGAGAGCTCTTCTCGGGTTTCAATGCGAACGTCCTTGCTGATGAAGGAACGGATTGTGTTTTGGACGAGCTGGGGGTTGGCACCGGGTTTGAGCTTGATCAGGCCCAGCTGGATTTTGCGCGGATCAGCCTTGGGGAATAAATAAAGGTAGGTATTATCGGATGTGATCAGATTGGCCTCGGCGGCAAACGTGGCCCCCATGCTGAAGGTATCTATGATGCGAATCTGTTTGCCGCTGATTTCCAGCAATGCCTTGCCATCTGTGCCTACGACTTTTTGGATGTCACCATATTGCTTTTTGGAATTTCGATCGAACAGGGCGTTGCGCAGAATTCTGAGCTGGCTGCGGTTTTTTTCGATCTCCGGAAAATCAAGGGATGGTTTGGCCAGGTCAATCCCGAATACGTAGATGTCATAGGATTGGCGTGTGGCGGGAGTAATCCAGTTGCCGCGATTGATGCGCAGGGGTGCAACCGTTTCCACGCCAGCAACCCCCAGAACCTGATACAGCTGGCTGCGTTGAAATTCCTGGAGGGCCCCGAGATTGCTGTATTTACTGCTGACCATCACCAAGTCGGCCTGAAACTTGTCGATTGGTTTGCGCTGGCTGTTATAGAGGCTGTCCATCAACCCCAGCTGGAAGAACATCAATAGGTTGGAAAAGCTGACTCCGGCAACGCCGATCAGTAACTTTGTCGGGTTGTTGGTGGTCTGCAACCAGGCTACCGGGGTTCGTTTCAGGAATTTTTTCAGGGGGCTGATCATGGCTTGGCAGCTTGCTGATCGGTGGGTTCAAAGATCACATTGACCTGAAGGTTTGAGGCATGGCGGATCCGATCGGCAATTTCTGGGCTCGATTCGATGCGTAACTTCACCTCAAAGACCCGTTGGTCTTGGTTTTCACCTGGTTCGCCGCTGAAGACACTTTGGCGTTGGACTTGGGAGTTAATTTGATAGACATTGGCCTGGACGCTTCCCTTGAAGCCATCGGCACTGATGGTCGCCTTCTGGCCGATGCGAATGTCACGCATGTCTGTTTGATAGACCTCTGCCACAACCACCATGCGGCTGGTATCAGCCATTTCCAGTAGGCCATCATCGCCGACTTTGTCTCCGGGGCGGGCGTTGATTTTCAGGATCTGGCCATTTTGGGGTGCAACGACTGTGGCGTAGGAGAGTTCTTGCTTGGCCCGGTCACGGGAGGCCATGGCCTTCTTGAGTTCACTTTCGGCGGCCACCACATCAACGCCGCGTACCTCGGTGATTTTGGCCAGGGTTTGTTGTTCGCTGGCGATCTGGGATCTGAGGGTGCTCAGGGTGCCTTCGCGGGTTTCCAGCGCCTGCTGGTATTCGGCGCGGCTGGTGGTGGCCCTGGTTCGATAGCGGTCCCTTTCCAGTTCGGACGAGCCACCGGCGCTGAACAGCTGGTCGTAGCGCTTGGCCTCGATGCTGGCTTCGTTGAGCTTGGCCAACTTGCTGGCCACGTTCTGATCTTGGGCCAGCTTTTCACCGGAAAGTTTGCGCTGCAGGCTTTCAATTGTGAAGCGCTGGGCATCGATTTCCCCCTGCTTCGCCCCCGCTCGCACCTGGTCCAATTTGCTGCGGGCAATGGCCACCTGGCCTTCGGCCTCTTCCAGGGCGGCTTTGAGGCTGCCCTGGCTGTTCAAGATGGCCAAAGGCTGGCCCATTTTGACGAGCTGGTTTTCCTCCACCAGCAGAGATTGCACCCGATCGCCGCTGAGCGAGTTGGAGATGGCCACCTTGCGGATTTTGGTTTCGGGCTCGATCCGGCCCAGGGCCGAAACCCGCCTTGGCGCCACGGCCGTGGCGGCAGGGGGCTGGCGCTGCGCTTGACAGCCAGCCAGCACGCCCCCCAGGGGCAGCAGACCAACGGCGAAGACAGGGAGCCACCAACGGCTGAATCGAGTCACAGGGCAGGTGGCCGAGCGGCGCTTTCAGTCCTCTCAACCTACTCAGGGCGCTAGCCCCTACTCGTTGGGGGGGGACAGCGAGCTGGGGTCCCCCTTGAGGGCGGCTTGCCGCTGCAGGGTGAAGAAAAAGGGTTGCTCCAGACCCCGGGCATCCATCAAGCCCAGCAGGCTGTTGGCATCCAGGCGTCTGAAGACATCGATGATGGGGAGATTGTCGTAGACCATCGCGCAGCTGAGACGATCGCGGTAGCAGAGCTGCCGCAGCCGCGCCCGGGGCTTTTCTGTGGCCAACAGGGGTAGCAGCCAGGGGGCCAGCCAGCCCAGGGGGGCCAGGCGCCCCACCCAGGGGGCCCGCAGCAGGGCCATCGGCACCCAGCTCGGATCGACGCTGATGTGCCGGCCACCCGCTGTCGCGAAGATCAGGGGATGGACGGCCTCGGTGCTGAGGAAGCGTTTGCCGTGCCAATGCCAGGCCTCCAGCACTCCATCAAGGGGATGGCCCGTGGCCAGGCCCTGGCCGCGCCAATCGCCAAGCAGCTCGGCTGGGGCGACGGGCGCGAGCTGGTCGAACAGGGCCAGGGCCGTGCTGCTGGTGTGGGTTTGGCCTGGGATCACGGGGTGAGGCTTCGCTGAGGGTGGTTGGGTCGTTGCAGATTAAGAAAGTGCATCTTTGTTTGAATCATGAAGAATGACCGGGTTCCCCTATTGCTTGGCTGGCGACTGTCCTAGGACAAAGTTGTCCCTTGAAGCCCCAGGTCATGGTACGCAAAGCACTCCTTTGTGGCATTAACGCTTATCCTAAACAGCCGCTTCGTGGCTGTGTGAATGATGTTCTATCCATGCGGGATCTCTTGATCCGTCAGTTTGATTTTCGCCCCGAGGACATCCATTTGCTGCGGGATGCCGAAGGCGTCAAGTCAAGAGTGAGAAAGGAATGGCAATGGTTGACAGCGGGCGCGGCTCCAGGTGACACGCTGGTGTTTCATTTTTCTGGCCACGGCTCTAACGTGCGCGATAAAAATGGCGATGAAACCGACGCTCGTGATGAAATCACCTGTCTCTATGACATGGATTTTAATGACCCAAATACTTATATTCTTGATGATGAGTGGTACGAATGGGTGCGCCAGGTGCGGCGTGATGCCAATTTGATCATCGTCAAGGACACCTGCCATTCCGGTGGCAGCAGCCGCGCCATGCCAGTCAGGGATTCCAGGGGCATGGTTCACGAGATGCTTGTCAGTCCCTCCCAGACCAGCAGGGGCTTGGGGTCTGAGGGGCCTGTGTCTGAGACCCAGGTCAGCGTCAATCGCTTCTTGATACCTCCGGACCTGGGTCTAGATGGATCCCGGGCGTTGGTGTCAGGGTCTGTCAAACGATCCAAGCTAAGCAGCTCTGCGGATCTCAACCTGAATTTGATGGCCTGCCAGGAGACCCAGACCGCGGCGGACGCCTACATCAATGGCACCTTTAGCGGTGCCTTCACCTATTACCTCTGCCAGGCCCTGCGGGCCCGCCCCGATCTGGACAGCAAAAGCCTGATCAAAGCCGTGGCTGCTTCCTTGAAATCCGGATACGAGCAGGTGCCGGTTCATGAAGGCCGAGCCCTGAGCGGACCAATCTTTGGCCGCGGTGGTGGTTTGGGACCGACGACCGTCGCTTCGATTGTGACGGCAACGCCAGCTTCTGTTTCGTCGGGCTCTGTGGCGGCCGGTCGCTCCATCGCCCCGGTCCAGGAGCGCTTGATTGAGGCCTACATGAAGTTGCTTGATACCGTCTTGGCCCTGGAAGCCAGCGCCCAGGCGGGGCCTGACGAGGAGGCTGGGGAGCTGGTCGCCGCGCCAGATCGCGGCCCTGGTGCGGCGAAGCGGGTGCTCGTGAGTGTGCACGGCATCGGCAAGCACCGGCCAGGATTTTCGAACGACTGGTGGAATGCCCTGAGCCCCTATGTCGGCGGGATGTTCGAACCCAGCACCCTGGGGCAGGGCCGCATGGAGGTGGTGTGGAGCGATCTGGTCAACAGCCGCAGCCTGGCGGATGGTTCCGCCCCGGGGGCCCAGGGCCTGGAGGGCCAGGAGGCCAAGGCGGAAGCCTTGCGCGCCTCCATTTTGGAGGTGATTGAAGATCGCGGCGATCGCGAGGCTGCTCGCGGCCTTGGCTTGGAGCAACGCCCCAGCACCAGGGGCTTCCTGGACGGATTGGATGACTTTCTGGTCTACATGCTCGATGAGGGCATGCGCCGCCAGATCCTGGAACGTTTCACAAGCAAGGTTGGTCCCCTGTTGGATGCGGGTGTCACGGTGGATGTGATGTCCCATAGCTGGGGCACGGTGGTTGCCTACGAAGGGCTGCGGGAGCTGGAGGCTCGCCCTCGGGCGGGGCGGGTGGCCCACTTCTTCACGGTGGGCAGTGCCCTCTCGATCGGCCCGGTGCAGGAAACGTTGCGCCCGGCCAACCGGCCGCCCCAGGGCGGGAAAGCCCCCTTCCCATCGCTGGCGAATATCTGGGTCAACCTGGATGCCCAGGGGGATCTGGTGGGTGGTTCCCTGAGCCGCCGTTTCCCCGTCAGCCGCGAATACCTGAACCTGCTGCCCACCACCTGTCCCAAACGACTCTGGGGTTACGACCTGGGCTGCGCCCACGGTTCTTACTTCCAGGCCAGCAATACGGCGGTGAATCGCGACATCTTTGCCGCCCATCTGCTGGATCGGGCCCGGGGGCTGGAGCAGGACTTGGCTGCCGCAATCGCCGAGGGCAATGGCGTGGTGCCGGAAGCGCTTCTCGCCCTCGCCTAAGGCGCCTCGCCTAAGGCCCCCCGACGGGGGGCGCTTCGCTGCCCTCCGCCCGGTGCAGCGTCTCGCCCCCCAGTTCGAAGGCGGCATGGACCGCCTGCAGGGCGCGGATGCCCTCGGATTCCGCCACCACACAGCTGGTGCGGATTTCACTGGTGGCGATCATCTCGATGTTGATGCCCGCCGCCGCCAGGGCCCGGAACATGCGCGCCGCAGTGCCGGCGGTGCAGGCCATGCCCGCCCCCACGGCGCTGATGCGGGCGATGGCGGGACCCTCCTCGATCCAGGCGCCGGGCCATTGGGCCAGGACCGACGCCAGGGCCCGTTCGGCCCCGGGCCGGTCGTCGCGCCGCAGGGTGAAGCTGATGTCCCGGCTGCGCTGGTCGCCGCTGCTGTGGGTGCGCTCGGACTGGACGATGCCGTCCAGGCTGATGCTGGCGTCGGCCAGGGCCCGGCAGACCAGGGCCGCCGAGCCGGGGCGGTCCGGTACGCGGCGCACCACCAGTTGGGCCTGGTCCCGGTCCAGGGCCACCCCCCGCACCGCCGGCGCCAGGGGATCGGCCGGCAGGGGGCCGTCGCGCAGTTGCTGCTCCCCCAATTCAAAGGCCGCCGCCGTCGCCCGCAGGGCGCGGGCGCCCAGCTCGCGATCGACCACACAGCTGACCTTGACCTCGCTGGTGGCGATCAGGCGCAGGTTGATGCCCAGGCGCGCCAGGGTGTCGAACAGGCGGGCCGCCATGCCCGGGCGTCCCATGATGCCGGCGCCGGCGATGCTGATCTTGGCCATCCCCGCTTCGCTGCTGAGGGTGGCGCCATCGGCCTGCAGGGAGGCCAGCAGGGCTTCGCAGATGCCCCGTGCGGTCTCCAGCTCGGCATCGGCCACGGTGAAGGCGATGTCGTTGCTGGCGGCCTCGTGGCTGGCCTGCACGATCAGGTCGACATTGAGGCCGGCCGCCCCCAGGGCTTCGAACAGGTCGGCGGCGACCCCGGGGCGGTCGGGCACATGGGCCAGGGCCAGCACCGCCTGGCCGTCTTGGAGTTCGGCCCCGTCCACCGGCCGCCCCAGCTCCAGCCCCTCGCTGCCGATCGCCCGGGGGGGGCCGCTGGTGAGCCGGGTGCCCGGGTTGTCGCTCCAGCTGGAGCGCACCCAGAGCGGCACGCCGTAGTTGCGGGCGATTTCGACGGCGCGGGGGTGCAGCACGGCGGCCCCCAGGCTGGCCAGCTCCAGCATTTCGTCGCAGCTAACCGATTCCATCAGCTGGGCATCCGCCACCTTGCGGGGATCGGTGGTGAGCACGCCGGGCACATCGGTGTAGATCTCACAGGCGTCGGCGCTGAGGGCGGCGGCCAGGGCCACCGCCGAGGTGTCGGAGCCACCGCGGCCCAGGGTGGTGATCTCCGGGGTGCCGGCGACGCCGCTGCTGGTGCCCTGGAAGCCAGCCACCACCACCACCTGGCCTTCATTGAGAAGACGCCGCAACCGATCGGTGCGAATTTCGAGGATGCGGGCCCGCCCGAAGGTGGATTCGGTGACGATGCCGGCCTGGGTGCCGGTCATGGCGACGGCGGGCACCCCCAGGGCCTGCAGGGCCATCGACAGCAGGGCGATCGACACCTGCTCGCCGGTGGCCAGCAACATGTCCATCTCCCGTTGGGGCGGCTGGGGGCTGATGGCCCGGGCCAATGCCGTTAGTTCGTCGGTGGTGTGGCCCATGGCGGACACCACGATCACCAGATCATGGCCGTCCTCGCGGCACTGGGCGATGCGTCGGGCCACGTTGCCGATCCGTTCCACATCGGCCACCGAGGTGCCACCGAACTTCTGCACCAATAGGGCCATCGCTGAGCGCCGCATGCACTTGGATGCGATTATCCAGGCCCGCGGCGTGGCGGGGCCGGGGCTTCGGCCGTGAACAGAAAACCGTCGCGAAAGGCGGCGCCGGGCTCCACGCCCCGCTTCAAGGCCGTTTCCACCTCCAGCAGTTGGCCCAGCAGGGTCAGCAGGCGTTCGGGGGAGCGGCCGCGGATCTGCTTGCGCATCACGTAGATCCGTTTGGGGTTGGCGATGCCGGCCGCCTTGGCGATCACGTTGGCGTCCTGCTCGCCGGTTTTCTCCAGCAGCGCCACCCAAAGCCAGCCGCGGATTTGGCTGGCGAGGCCCGCCACCAGCCGCAGGGCGGGCTCATTGGCGGCCAACAGGCCGTCCACCAAGGCGATGGCTTCGGCGGGCTGGCCTGCCAGCAGCGCATCCCCCACCGCCAGGCTGCTGCCGCTGTGGCCCTCCACCAGGGCCGCCACGGCGCCGCTGGTGATCGGGGCCCCATCTCCTACATAGAGGGACAGTTTTTCGAGTTCGTTGGCCAGGCGGGCGCTGTCATTGCCGATGGCTTCGGCCAACGCCGCCGCCGCCGCTGGCTCCAGCTTCAGGCCCAGTTCGGCTGCGGTGCGGGCCACCAGCTCCACCTGGCCGCCGCCATCCCAGATGGCGGGCAGGGCGAAGCTCTGCTCTTTGGCCACCGCCTTGATCGCCTTGGTGCTGCGCAGGCGGGCATCCGGTTTGCCGGGGCTGACCAGCAGCAGATGGCAGTCGGCGGGGATCAGGGCCAGGCCGGCCTCCAGGGCTGGGGCCAGCTCGGCCGAGCCGGCAGCGCAAAAGGGTTGGCGTTGCAGCAGCACCACCCGGGCACCGGCGCCGAAGGGCGGAGTGCGGGCCTCCTCCAAGGCGCGCAGGGCCTGGGCGGGGTCGTTGCCATCGAGGCGGCTGAGGTTGAGGCTGGCCCAGGCCGGATCCAGCAGGCTGGCGACCAGGCCTTCCACGGCCCGGTTGCGGGCCGCCTCATCGTCGCCCCAGTAGAGGTGAATCGGCATGGCCGGGGCCGCGGCGGTGGGGCGATCATCGGATGGACTGGGGATCCAATCAGGCGAGGACCGGCAAAAGGTGCAGGGTGTCTGAGAGTCTCAGGGGGAACCCCATTGGCAATGGTTGGCCCATGTCCGCGCCGGCTGGTGATTCCACTGGTGGCTCTGGTGGCTCCGGAGACTCCGATGGCTCTGGCCTGGATCACCCGATCTTCACCGAAAGCATCCGCCTGATCCACGGCTGGTTGGGGGACACCGGCCTGGAGATCAATGAGCAGGACGTGCTGGAGCGCCTGGTGCACAGCGGCGGCGATCTCAGCCTGGCCAGCGAGCTGCGCTTCAGCCCCGGCGCCTGCGCTGCCGGCATCGACGCCCTGCGGGCCGGGGCGCCGATCCTCACCGACACCGCCATGGCCGCCGCCGCCGTGGCCCCCATGGCCCGCCGCACCTACGCCAACCCGGTGCACTCGCTGCTGGAGTGGGCCCCGGCCGTGGCCCCCCCCACAGGCACTCGCACCGCCGCCGCCCTCGCCCAGGCACTGCAGGCCCATCCGGGCGCCCTGGTGCTGATCGGCAGCGCCCCCACCGCCCTCGAGCGCCTCCTCGATCTGGTGGCCGCCGGCCAGGTGGCCCCGCCGCCGTTGGTGATAGGCATGCCGGTGGGCTTCGTCGGCGTGGAGGCCAGCAAAAAGCGCCTGGCCGCCAGTGGCCTGCCCCAGATCCGGCTGGAGGGCAGCCGGGGGGGGGCGGGGCTGGTGGCTGCTGCGGTTAATGCGTTATTGCGGCGCGGGTGGCTGGAGGATATGGAGAACAGGTGAAAAGGGCAGAGGTTCGATCAATCAGTGCCACCATCGCTACGCCTCTGTCCCATCTCTGTTCGCCATCAGCGTCAGGAAGAACTGGAGCCGGGCTCGATTGGTGGGATTGGGGTCGAGCTGGACTCGGGCGGAAAGCAGTGCTGCTTGATCAAGGCGCTCAAGGCTTTCTGC
>JBKDVK010000213.1:0-15851 GCA_046338875.1 Cyanobacteriota bacterium
GAAGCCCCGGCTTCAAGGGCGAGCTGCCGATCGCTGTCGGCAATTTCCCAGAACACGTAAGCCCACTGGGGATCGCGGGGTAGGAAGACGACGCGGGTTTCGGGCTCTGGCCGGGAGGCGTCGTCTAGTGGGGCCTCCAAGCTGTCGAGCTGAGTCAATTCAGTGGCGGGCTCTGCGTACTCCTGCCCAAAAGCAGCAGCAACAACAGCTTCAGTAGGTGTGGGATCGCTGACTGAATCCTGACCGGAATCTGCGGCGTAACTGCCAACCTTTAGGGCTGTTTGATTTTCATAGCTGCCCACGACAAGGGGTCGCTCCACTGCAGCTTCGGTTGTTGCTGCTTGCGTCGTTTGCTCGCTGACAGTGGTCGTGACTAAGTCTGAAATCGGCAGATTGGTGCCATCAGCATCGAGATCAACACCAGTTCTGGTGAAGCGTTCACTCGCTAGCTCTTGCTTAATAGGCGCAGTAATGTCTTCACTGGCCTCGGTGATCGGGGTTTTTAATTCAGCGCTGCTGCGCAGAATCCCCAGCGATCGGGCCAGGTCGCGCAATTGACGCAGGCTGACGGCGGCCAGATTGGAAATCGGGTTTTGGCCTGCCATTCGCATTCGTTCACATTTCGGACCATGATCCGGGATGGATGACGGCTAAGCCCAAACTGTCAGCGGATGGGCACACTTAAGCCGGACGAGCCGGCTGGTTCTCGCCTGGTTCCGCCTTGGTTTTCGCCGGGCTGTTTGGCGGCCAACACCGCTGAGAAGGCCACCAAGGCAGTCAGGCCAGACCAGAGCAACCAGCGACGTTGGCGCCAGCCCCGACCCCTTCCTGCTGAGGACCGCCGACTCTGATCATTCACCCGCTGCCCCAAGGGATGGCCGCAGCGGCCGCAGACCATCCGACCCGAAAGGCTCCGGTCGGCCCGCACCGCCCAGCTGCCGCACTTCGGACAGGCCATCGCCCTAATTGCTTCGCTTCTGACGGCATCATGCTCGCCATCAGGCTTCCTGTCTGCCCCAGCATTCCCTCCATGGTTTTCCGCCCCAGTCCGCCCAAGACAGTGGCGGCACGATGAAGCGGTGGTGGTCGTCCTTGATCGCCTCTGTGGCGGGACTGCGGCGCCTTAGTCAGCCCTATTTCCTGCCCCTGGAAGCTGGCGCTGGCAGCTTCGCCCTGCTGCTGGCCGCCCTGGTGGCGGTGGTGGTTGGTTTGAGTCTCTTACTGCTAACGGCAGCGTTGGCTTTCAGCGCTGTTTTCTTTCCGGAGTGGCAGGCCCGTTTCCTGCCGGGGGTGACCGCCGGGGTCATGGGCCTCTGGCACGGACCGATCGGTTGGGGCCTGCTGGGTTTGGCGGCGGCTGGGGCAGTGGCCTTCTGGAGCTATCGGGACCAGCTGCGCATGGGGCGCTGGCAACCCTGGCTGTTGTTGGGCTTGATTGTGCTGTTGATTTTGGTGATTAACGGCATCAATGTGGCGATTAGTTTTATCGCCCGTAACATCGATAATGCCCTGGTCAATCATCTATGGCCTCGTGCGGTTGCGCGACAACGCCGAGTCGATTGCCTTTTACCGCGGCGAAGCCCGTGAAGGGGAGCAGGCCCTGCAGCGCCTTGGTAACGCCATCAACAACGCCCAGCGCTTGATCACCTGGGAGGCCCTGATCGGTGTGATCCAGACTTCTTACAACGATTTTTCTGATTTTCTGCCCTGGCTGGTGATCGCCCCCCTCTTTTTCGCCCGCCAGGTCGATTTTGGTGTTTTTGGCCAGGCCGGTATCGCCTTTTCCCAGGTGCTCGCTTCCGTGAGTTATCTGGTCAACAACATTGATCGTCTGGCCGCCTTTTCGGCCTCGATCCAACGCCTTGAGAGTTTCCAAAGCCAGGTGGAGTCCCTGGCCCTGCGGCCCGCCCTGGCGGCCCCGCCTGGGCAGAGCCAGCAGGGCATGGCGGTGTCTGAAGGCTCGATTCGTCTTGCCCATGTGGAGCTGATCCCGCCCGGTAGCGACCGCCCGCTCATCCGCGATCTCAGCTTTTGCCTGCAGCAGGGCGAGCGGTTGCTGGTGATGGGCCCCTCCGGCTGCGGCAAAACCTCCTTGCTGAGGTTGGTGAGTGGTCTCTGGCCGGCCAGCAGTGGCCAGGTGCAGCGGCCACCGGTGGGGGAATTGATGTTCATCCCCCAGAACCCCTACATGCTGCTCGGCAGCCTGCGGCAGCAGCTCTGTTATCCCCAGGACCCAGCGGCCTTCAGTGATGACCAGCTACGCCATGTGCTGGCGGAGGTGTTGCTGCCGGATTTGTTGCGGCGCTACCCCGATCTGAACATTCGCCAGGATTGGCCCCGTTTGTTGTCCTTGGGTGAGCAGCAACGTCTGGCGTTTGCCCGCTTGCTGCTTTGTTCGCCCAGCTTCGTGGTGCTCGATGAGGCCTCCAGCGCCCTCGATGGGACGGCCGAACAGCAGTTGTATGCCCAGCTGCTGCGCCGGCGCATGGGCTTGATCAGCGTCGGCCATCGACCCAGCCTGCGGCTTTATCACGATCGCCTGTTGGAGCTGGATGGGCGAGGGGGCTGGCGGCTGGACCCCTTGCCCACCACCTCTGATTTAGTACACATGTACTAAGCTGAGCCTCCCTGGAATTGTTGCCCGCCATGGCTGCTCCTTTGTCTGAGGCGGCTGCTCCCGGACCCGAGAGGGGATTGTCATGGTCCGAGGCGGCTGATGCTTGGCCCGAGCTGGCGCCTGATTGGCCCCTGGGGGTTCCCGTTTGCCTGCGGGATCCACCGCCGGCCCTGCTGGGGGCGCTGGTGGCAGAACCGGTGGCCGCCGGCTTTCCAAGTCCGGCCGACGACTACGTCGAAGCCCGCATTGATCTCAATATCGAGTTGATCCCCTCGCCGCTTTCCACTTTTTTCATGCGGGTGGCCGGCGATGCCATGGGCGGCGACGGCATCTTGGAGGGCGATCTGCTGGTGATCGACCGCAGTGTCAATCCCTGTCCCGGGCGGGTGGTGGTGGCGGTGTACGAAGGCATTTTTGTCGTGCGGCGCCTGGCCCAACGCCAAGGAGGGCTGTGGCTGCTGGCCAGTGACGGCGCCACGCTGCCGATTCCACTCCAGGCGGAGGGAGTCGGCGGTGCGGAGCTGTGGGGGGTGGTGATCCATGCCGTACACCACCTGGCCGGCGCCCCTTCCCGGCGCCGCTGAGGGGTGCGGGTCCATGCTGGGAAGCAAATGCTTTGGGGCTGGTGCCAGCCCGACCGCGGCCGCATGAGTCCAGACCCCCTGCCCAGCTTGAGCAGCCCCGAGCTCGAAACACTCCTGGCTGCCCTCGATCCCCGCCTCGATGGCTTCGGCGCCGGCGATTCCTGCCTTGATGATGCCAGCGCCTTCCTGGAGCGGCTAGCGGGATCGGCAGACCGGCCAGGAACGGACGCTGGCGATCCCAATTTGCCGGCTGGTTTGCTGCAACAGTGGCTTGCCATCTGGCGGGAGGCCGGTGGCAACCGCCAAACCCTGGCCCTGTTGGTGGCGACCCTGCTGGCCGAAAGGGGTCAGCCCCCCGCCGCAGCGGAGTCGCTGTTGCCGGTGCCCCAGGACGATGGGCCCTGAGCCTGGGGGCATGGCTGAACCGAAGGCCTGGGGGGCGGGTTGTAAGATATTGGGTGGGTCGCTAGCTCAGCGGTAGAGCAGTCGGCTCTTAACCGATCGGTCGTCGGTTCGAATCCGACGCGACCCATTTCCCCTTAGTCCTGGCCCTAGAGATCGGCCAGGGTTAGGGGATGGTGCCAGTTGAGTTAGGGCAAAGAGGCTGCCACGGCGACATGGCGAAGCTTGTGGCGACTCTTCGATCTGAAGACGACCGAACTGGGACTCAATAGCGCAAGCCAAGAGAGAGCGCTACGAATATTCAACACATAGGCATAAATATTACCTGTCTAGTTAATGACTCTTAGTCCCACACATCGCTTTGCTAGCCGCCACCCTGCTAAATCCTTGACGGCGGCCAAATACCAATTTGCATCTCAGGCAGAGGTTTGTTGAAATGAGAGCGATCCAGGCAGGGATTTGAAAAGCGGACTGGCTGGTGGCACCCAGCCTGGGGTCCTTGGCAAAGGCCCAGGCGCCACAGATAATGCCTTTGGGGCGGCCCAGCCAACTCTGCGGTAGTTGCTGGGAAAGCTAGCTAGCAATCCCTCTGCTAGTGTTTGCCAATTTACGAGCGCAACCATGGTCGCTAACCTGTCGTGGGCATTGTATTTTCTCGCCATAACCCTGCTGCTGCCTGATGCGGTGCACGCCCAGGCCTCCCAATCGGGCCTCCCTCCCTCCGGATCTGCAGGCGGCACCCTCCTGAACGGCACTACGGAGGCCCAGCCCCATGGCGACTGGAATGGTACTTATCAGAACATCGGGGTGAATCTGATGTCGGCCCGTCGCACTCAAAATGGTTTTGTTGTGCGGGTCAAGCGTCGTATCAAGCCCGGTGGCGATGCCGCCAAGGATTTTGCCCGCAACATTCCCGTTGTGTCAACTGCGGCGAATTGGGCCACCCTGGGGTTGTTTAAACGGGCCCTGAAATCAGACGGTGAGGCGGTGCGCACCACCTGGTTGGTGATGAATTGCAGCAACAAGACTTTCAACGTATCCAGTGATGGCTATTCCTGGCAGAATATATATAAAGATCCCTACGGCCAGGCCGAAGATCTTTATTTCCACCTCTGCGAATCAAACCAGAAGGACGTTGCGCCCCGCTACCTGAACCTGCCGCCGGCGGAACCCGACATGCTGCGGGCGGCTCAGGCGGGTAAGTGACTCATTGCTCCTGGCCAAGGATCAAATTGATGCACGCAACCTGGGATGGCTAGATCCACTGGTTGTTAGCTGATCAGGCATGCCTGATTGCCATCGGTGATTTCCTCCACACTGGGAGCAGTTTGAACTAGCCATGACGATGACCCGCACCCCTGTCAGCAACGACCCCCCGGCCAGTAACGAGGAGCTGGATCTGGAGCCCCGGTGCCGGGTAATGGCCAGCCCGGAGCACTGGAACGACCAAATTTTTTACCAAATCCTGCCGGATCGCTTCAGTGATGGCGGCGAGGCCGGGCGACCGCTGTACGACCCGGCTCAGCCCTAGGCGTTTCGTGCCAACGACAAACGGGCCTGGATGGAAGCGGGCCTGCGGTTCAACGGTGGTACCTTGCGGGGGATCGGCAGCAAACTGGACTATCTGCAGGGACTGGGCATCACCGGGCTCTGGCTCAATCCGGTGCTGAAACAACGGGCTGATCTAGAGACATACCACGGCTACGCCATTCAGGACTTCCTGCAGATCGATCCCCGCTTCGGCACGCTCCAGGACCTGCGTGACCTGATTGATGACGCCCACGACCGGGGCATGGTCGTCGTACTGGATGTGGTGATCGACCACACGGCCAACAACTGGTTCTATGGGCCCGATATCACCGGCATCCCTGAGGATTCACTCCCCTACCGCTACCAACCCCCCTACAGCTTCGGCGGCTGGCGATCGGGAACTGGTGAATGCATCCCCGCCATTACCTCCCGCGAGGACGGTTGCTGGCCGCAGCAGTTGCAGCGGCTGGAGGCATACAACCGCTGTGGCGCCATCTGTGATTGGTCCAGTCCCGACCCGTTGGACCCCAACGCCGAGTACCGCCGGGGCGATTTCTTTGATCTCAAGAAGCTGAATGGCTACGACCCCGAGACGATGCAGGCGGTGATCCGTTCTTATCAGCACCTGATTGCTATCAGCGACTGCGATGGCTTCCGCATTGATGCCGCCAAGCACATTCCCAAGCACCTCTGTCAGCAATTCTGCTTTGCCATTTACCGCTATGCCCAATCGATTGGCAAGGGAAGCTTCCTGCTAGTGGGGGAGATTACTGACAACATGATTGCAATCGATTACCTGTCTCTGTTTGGCAGCATCTTTGATCGGGCCCTTGGTGCCGTGCTGGACATCAACCAGTCCCCCGACCAACTTACCGGTGCCGTGCGGGGCAGCGAATCCCCCCTTGATTACTTCGGCCGCTTCCGCACCGACAACCAGCTGAGTCGCTATATCCAAATCGGGGGTTTGCATGTCACGGTGCTCGACGACCACGACATGTCCTGCCGGCCGCGCAAGGCCCGCTTTGCCGCCCATAACACCACTCCCCATCGCCACTGGCAGTCGGCCCATGCCGTCGGCGTCCAGCTCACGGTGCCCGGGATTCCCTGCATCTATTACGGCACCGAGCAGGGCCTTACGGGCAACGAGGAGAACCATGACTACAGCATTGAGCCGAGTCGCTTTGGCGAGGATCGCTATGTGCGCGAATGCCTCTTTGGCGGGCCCTTTGGCGCCGAGGTGACGACGGGCTGCCACTTCTTCAACCCCAATCACCCCACCTACCTGCGCATCGCGGCGATCGCCCGCTTGCGCCAGGGCGATGACTACGTGGGTCGCACTTTGCGCCTGGGTGTCTGTTATCCCCGCCAGACCCGATACAGCGAGGCCCCATTCGCTCTGCCAGCCGCAGGTGAATTGTTTGCCTGGTCCAGGGTGCTGTCGGCCCACGAGGTGCTGATGGCCCTCAACACCCATGGCCTGGAGCCCCGCGGCGCCGAGGTGACGATCGACGCGGCCATCCACAAAGCTGGATCGTTGTTGCGGGTGCTGTATCGGGCCGATTGGAGCGACGAGCAACTGCGCCATCCCCCCACCGACGAAACCGTACCGGTGCAGATAGGCGACGACGGGCGGGCTTGGGTGCGGCTGGATCTCCCCCCGGCGGCAATGGTGATCCTGGGATGAGCGGCTCCCGGGATTCGGCCCCACCGCCTGAATCAAACCCAATCACAGCCCCGGACTCCGAATTGGCGTCAGGATCACCTGCAGAGGAGTTTTTGTTCGGACCCCTCTCCAGGCCAGCGGGCCGCAGCGCCGAAGCGCGCCAGGAGCGCAGCGGCTTCTTTGATCTGGCCCTGCTGGAACCCCTCGATCCGCTGCCGGGCCAGCCCGTGCGCCTGCGTTTTCGCTGCGGCGTTGATACGGCCATCCCGCGGTTGCTGGTCGTCTGGAGCGCCGACGGCACCACACCGGCCTGGGACGATGCCCTGAAGCCCCTGGGGAGCACGCAGGTGGCCGAAGCGTCTGCGCTTGATCCAACCTGGGACACCCTTAGTTGGGGTTACAGCCAGGACTGGCAGCTGGACCTGCCTGCCCAAGCCGAGGGCACTTTGCTGCGCTATGCGGCCATCGGAATCGATCCTGCAGGAGTCCTGATTCCCTGTCCCTGGCCCGATCGCGATCGCCATGGCACGCCCCATGTCGCGGCGGTTGTTGTCGATCGGCTGGAGCCACCGGCCTGGCTGGCGCAGGCAGTCATCTATCAGGTTTTTGTAGATCGCTTTGCGCCGACCCCCGGCAGCAGCTTTGCGCCAGTGGATGATCTCGATGCCCGCCTGGGCGGAACCTTGTGGGGGCTGGTCGACCAACTCGATGTCATTGCCGAGCTGGGTGTTGACACCCTGTGGTTGACGCCGATCTTCGCTTCGCCCCAGTACCACGGCTATGCCGTCAGTGATTTTTTGGCGATTGCGCCCGAGCTGGGCGGGAAGCAGGCCTGGGAAGCGCTGGTGAGTAGCTGCCAGGCGCGAGGCCTGCGGATCGTGCTGGATTTCGTCGCCAACCACATTTCCGATCAACATGCGGCCTTCCAGCAGGCCTTGCAGGCGCCCGATGCCCCCACCCGCCCCTGGTTGCGCTTTCGCACCTGGCCCCATGACTACGGTTGCTTTTTCGACCAGCCCCACCAGCCAGAACTCGATGCTGAGCAACCCGAGGTGCGCGAGCATCTGATTGCCGCCGCCAGCCATTGGTTGGGGCAGGGCTGCGCTGGCTTTCGCCTCGATTACGCCCATGGCCTCAGCCATGGTTTCTGGTCCCAGTTCCGCAATGCCACCCGGAAAGCGGCACCCGAGAGTGTTTGCTTCGGGGAGGTCACCCATACGCCCCAGCTGGTGCGCAGTTACGGGGGGCGGCTTGATGGTTGCCTGGATTTCATGCTGTGTGAGCTGCTGCGGGCAACTTTCGCCCGTAGCGAGATGTCCATTGCCGCCTTCGCCCGCCATCTCGAACGCCATCTGGCCTATGCCGGTGGGCAGTTGCTATTGCCCAGCTTCCTCGACAACCACGACATGAACCGCTTTTTGATAGCGGCGGGCGGAGACATCAGTCGCTTGCGGCTGGCGGCCATGGTGCAGTTCATGCTGCCCGGACCGCCGATCGTTTACTACGGCACCGAGGTGGGTCTCAGCCAACAGCGCCCCCTGGGGCGCCTGGAGGAATCCCGGCTGCCCATGCCGCCTCGCGATCAATGGGACATAAAACTGCGCCAGTACTACCGCGATTTGATCCAACTTCGTCGTCAGGTGGAGCCTTATCTCCATCCGCCCAAGCTGCGTTGGCTTAACGATAGGGCCGGAGCGGCGCAATGGCAGATCGGCGACTTCGAACTGCTCGTCAACTGCGGTGTTGAGCGTTCCTTTGCTACTGGTGGTGCAGTACCTATGCTGGCCAGCCTATCGGTGCAGCTTGGGCAGGATTCAGGGGGCGGGCTCAGCCTTCCGGGCTGTTCGGCTGTGGTGTTGTGCCAGAGTTGAGCTGGGCAGGCCTGTGGGGCATTCCTGCATCCGCTGCGGATTCAGATGCATGGCAAAAGCTGGGCGCTTGCTAGACCGCCAGGGCGTTGAGATGAGCCGCTCAGCAACCTGATGAGCTGAAACTACGCACAGCATCAAAAAGCCCCACTTATTAGGTGGGGCTCATTTCAATAGTTAGCGACTTTGTTTGGTCTACCTTCGCTAAATTATTTAATCTCAGATTCCCTCAGAGAGTCTAGATCCAGGTGGAGCAGCCTCGCTAGGGTCATAAAGCAGATGTCCGCGGGCGGGTAGCTGATATCGGCCACCGCTGGAATCTGCTCAGGCGTTGATTCGCTGACGGAGACGCCGGGACCAAGCCAGGGCTGCCCCAACTCCGAACAATGGCAGGGGTCCAGGTACTGTGGCGGGATCAACGAACACAGTGATTGGGGTTTGGGTAACATTCACTAGTCCGGTGGAGTCAAAGGTGACGCCAGCAACGAAGGCCATTGTATCGGTGGGATCAAGCATGTTGGCCACATCAATCCCCTTGATCGCGAAGCAGTCAACTGCGGTTCCGAACGAGAATTGATTACCTCCTGTAATTAGACCAAGGGAGTTCGTGAAGGTGGAACAGGAGTCGCTTGAACCGAAGAGCTCATAGTCGTTGTCGAAGGGAAGAGTGGGCGCTTCATAGGTGGCAAATTTAGGCCCGCCGGTAACGTTGTAGATGTAACCAACTGCAACATCCGGATCGAGCCACCACGTGAAGTCGGTGTCAAATACTTCGAACTCAGGGAAGACCCACGGAGCGGTAGGAGTGGAAGGTGTTTCGGGCATCAAGGGCGTTTCAGGTGAACCGCCTTCAAAAACGACTGAATTTGCTCCAATAAAGACACCCGAATCCCAAGCTTGATCGCCAATGTCAGTAATCATGAATTCAACAGTATATGTATCTCCTACGACCAAATCACCCTTCGAAGCCGTTAAGAGTGTAGTCAAGCCATCGTATTGAGTGTTAAAGTTATTCAGTGCCGTGCCAACATTGGAGCGATAAAAGGCAGAGTTGGAAGATTGATTGACTGAATTAATCTCAACATTTGCGGAAGTTCCGGGGATCAATGCTAGATTTTCACCGTTTAGTGTAAGGCGGAATCGATCATTGAATTGTGAACCCACATATTCTTCATACTCTTCAGAAGCGAATACGTACCGCCAGGAAATGCCTGGCGAAACCGCAACGAAATCAAAACTGAGACTAGATAGAGCCCCGGGCCCTGTTGCTGAACTAGAGGAATTGGGTCCAAGTGCGTTAAAAACAGTCCCAGTAGTCAATAGTACGCCGTTAGTAAGGCCGATGTCGGTGGCGTTGTCAAAAGTACCGATTGCATTTGGGCCCGCCAGGGTGCCCGATACTGAACCAGGGACTGGATTCCAACCGGGCACGAGCAAGAAATTTGCAAGAGCATTGAAATCTGTAGAGGGGGCCACCGTCAGCGCCTTAGCTTCACCAGCAAAAAGTGCCAGGGAAGCTATCGCAGGGAGCAGCTGACGCAGATTGAGATTAAGAGCGAGCATGTTTTTCTGTTTGGATTGTTTGCCATCTAGCTGGCCACTGGGCGATTTAGTTAGGCTCTTGTGATCGGCAGGAAAGCTGTGGTCAAAACGAGACAATGGCATGATTTCCTTTGAGGGATAGAGTAAAAGATCAGGTCAAGCTTTTAAGCTTAAAAGAAGAGCAAGAATTAAAGTATTTTTTTATAAAGTTTGCTCAACATAATTTTTTAGAAAAAGGTTTTAATAATTTTGGACTTGGCAAGGTTAACACACATTCCGCAGCAAAGAAAAAATTTTATTTTCCCTTAATCTTTGGATATTGCACTTTTAGCAATTGGAAGCTGGCCAGCAGACTTGAAAAGGAGCAAAGGTGCACAAGGCAGTCCTAATTTGCCATATTTGCAATAAAGCATAAGCAATCGGGGGTCGGGGCAGGCAAGCCGACGTGCCTTGACCCTCAAAATAGTGGCAAAGTTGTTAATGATGCAGCGAAGGGTGGAATAGTTCAGACGGGGATGCTGAACTTTGTGGATCAACACTTCATCATCATGATGATTCCCTACTATGGCGGAGAGATTGCCGTGGCTGATCTAGCCCTAAGCAGCGCTAATAGCCCCGAAATAACAGACCTTGCCAAGCACATCAAGACCAGTCATTTCAGTGAAAAAAAATTGGGCACGGTATGACCGGTGGTGTGCACAGGAGACCTAAGACTGGAGGTCCGGGGCTGGCTGGGTTTGGCAGGGGCGTGGGGGAATAATGGGTACTGGAGTGGTTACTAGAAATGTAATAGGGATGCACAGCATCGTTGATGATAGCACCTTGGTATATAGGAACTGAACCGTATCTTCCTTGATCAAATGATATAACATCAAGTGTAGGTAATGATTGCTTCAATGGCACAGAACAGTAGCTAAGATCCTTGGCTGCGTGATTTGCAAAGGCACATGGTTAGGGTGCAGAACAAGGAAATAGCCAAGATGCAGCAATGGTATTGACTGTAGTATACGTGACAATAAAGTGTATTCCTAATAAACTAATGGGAATTTTAGTGCATTAATAATAAATAATTTTTGTAGTATGCTCATGCTTAATCATAACGGCAATGCGGCATTAGCCAGCCTCCCGTTCACCTCATTCCAATTCACCACCGACCACCAAGCTTTGATGTATTCGGGCCTGCGGTTCTGATACTTCAGGTAGTAGGCGTGCTCCCATACATCCAGCCCCAGCAAAGGGACACCCCGTTCGATGCCGGGCAGATCCATCAGGGGGTTGTCCTGGTTGGCGGTGCTGGTGATGGCCAGGCTGCCGTCGGCTTTGCGAATCAGCCAGGCCCAGCCCGAACCGAAGCGTGCCGCCGCCGCCTGGTTGAACTGGGTCTGCATCGCCTCCAAGGAGCCGAAGTTTTTGTTGATCGCCGCCAGCAGCTCTGGCGAGGGCGTGCCCCCTTGGCCCTCGGGTGCCAGCACGGCCCAGAACTGGCTGTGGTTCCAGTGGCCGCCGCCGTTGTTGCGCACCGCCAACGGGAATGCGGAGATTTTCCCCTGCAGGGCATCGAGGCTCAGGTCCGCCAGGGCCGGGTTGGCGGCGATTTGGCCATTGAGGTTGGCCACGTAGGCGCCGTGGTGACGGTCGTGGTGGATCGTCATCGTGGTGGCATCAATCGCTGGCTCCAGGGCCGTGGCGGCGTAGGGCAGCGGCGGCAAGCTGAACTCGGCCCGGGCCGGCAGGGCAGGGCCAAGCAGCAGCCAGAGCGCCGTCAGGCCGGCCAACAACGGCCTGACCAGCAATCGAAACAGCATGGCGGTGCAAGCAATAGGGACAAATTCTGGCCTGTCGCCTCCGAGATTCGCGGCGTTGACTGTTGGCAGGTGGCAGCAGGCCGTTGGCTGTTGGCAGGTGGCAAGTGGGGCTGTTGGCAGGTGACGAAACTCCAGCGCCGGTTTAGCTTTAGATTGGCTTGGATCGTGCAGTGAAGAAATTCGTTTACTGGCTCATGGGCGATCGGGCCGGCCGGGTCGTCGTCGGCAGCTGGAATTGGCTCTGGGGCAGGCCCGTCGAAGCGGGCGGCAAGGTGGCGGTGGCCGTGGCCGAGGAATCCCTGATCTCCATGCAGGAGTCGGTGCAAAAGCTGGCCAAGGCGGTGGCGATGCAAGTGGGCGCCTTCGAACGGGCCCAGTCCAAATATCAGCAGAAAATCGAAGAACTCAAGACCTTCGAGCAGCAAGCGCGCCTGGCCCAGAGGGCCGGCCATGACGATGGCGCCCGCTTGGCCATGACTCGAGCCATTCAAATTGAAAAACTGCTTCCCTCCCTCGAACAGCAGGTGCAGCAGGCGGCCGCATTTGTCGGTATGTCCAAGGACAAACTCAACCGCGAACGCATCAAGCTAGAGCAATACAAATCCGACATGCAAAACATCAAGGACCTTGCCGAAGTCAATGCTGCTCTTGAATCGATTGCCAAGGTGAATAACGACTTCGATATCGGCTCGGCCCGTTCCAGCTTTGATGCGGCTAAAAATGCCGTCGAAGGTCGCCATCGCACCAGCACAGCGCTGGCCGAACTTTCCGAGAACTCCCAGGAGAAACTGGCAGCCGACCTGGACCAGCTCACCCTTGATGACCAGGTGTCCCTGCGTCTCCAGGCCCTAGAACCCCCTTTCGCTCCCAAGCTGCCTGAGGCCCCCCAACCATGAAAGAACCCTCATCCGGTGGTTCCGGCAAAGGCCCGCCACCGATTGTTTTCTTATTGCTGGGTATCGGTGCCCTCTGGCTGCTGTTTACCCAGCTCCCCAAACTGCTGGGTTCACGCCCCAGCCTCCCGGCCATCCCCGCCGGGGCCTCCTTGCCCGCTGGCGCTGGCGGTGCCTTCGGCAGTGGTGCAGGCGGTGGCATCGGCATCGGCCTGGGCAACCTGACGCAACGCTTTCCCCGGCAGGCCAGCGTTCCGGCCGGCTCCACGATCAGCATCGATGGCTCCACCAGCATGGTGCTGATCAATCAAGCCCTCAAGACCAGTTTCCCCAGCACCTACCCCGGCACCGTTGTCAATACCGCCGCCACCGGCTCCGACAACGGCATCCAGGCCCTGCTGGGGGGCAGCATCAACCTGGCGGCGATTTCGCGGCCCCTGACTGCGGCGGAAAAAACCCAGGGACTGGAGGCCGTACCGGTGGCCCGCGATCGCATCGCCATTGTCGTTGGTGCTAGCAACCCCTTTCGCCGCAGTCTTTCCCGCAGCCAACTGCAGCAGATCTTTCGGGGTGAGATCAGCAATTGGTCCACCTTTGGGGGCCCCGATCGCCCGATCCGGGTACTCAACAGGCCCTCGGTCAGTGGCACCCACAAGGCCTTCCGTGAACTTGTCCTAGGCGGTGCCGACTTCGGCAAGACGTCCAACATCATCACCTTGGACCGCGATGCCACAACGCCGCTGCTGCGCTTGCTTGGCAGCGATGGCATCAGCTATGCCACCTATGCCCAAGTGGCGGACCAACAAACAGTGCGCGTTGTTGCCGTAGATGGCAGCATGCCCGATGCGGATTCCTATCCCTTCCAGCGGCCCTTGTTCTACGTCTATCGCAAACCCATTGATCCAGCCGTCAAGGCATTTCTTGGCTTTGCCCTCTCCGCCGATGGCCAGTCTCGCATCAATGCCGCCAGCAAAGGATCCTGAAGAATAAGAATCCTGAAGAATAAGATTCCTGAAAAATAAGAATCCTGAAAAATATTGAGGCATAAGTCATCTATTTTCTGGTCAGGTTTTTTGGTCGCTTTTATGGCGGCTTGGCATTGGCGGCGGCGGCGCCCGCCTGGGCCGATGGCGACGGCGGCCATGGTGGCCGTGGCCTTGCCGCATTACGCAGCCTCCCCGCAGTTCCGGCTGGGATCCGACAGCCTGGGCCCAACGTTTAACGAGATTGGATGGCAAACGATTCCGCCACCCTGACGCCGCTGCCGACCACGCCTGCGGTCAGTGGCGTGCTCGAAACATTGGCGTTTCTACGGGATCGGGATTTTTCCCAAACCCGCTTCGAGCGCTACGGCGATGTCTTTGGCACCACCCTGTTAGGGCAGCGCACGGTTTTCATCCGCGGCGAGCGGGCGATTGCCGACCTGTTCGCCCAGGGCGATGCCGTCGAGGGCTGGTGGCCGGCCAGCGTGCGCAACCTGCTGGGTCCGTTGTCGCTCGCCAACCGCAATGGCGCCGACCACAAGGCGCGCCGGCGGGTGGTCGGTCAACTCTTTGCCACAGTTGCCCTCAAGCGCTATAGCCCCGCCATCGTGGCCTTGGTGGATGAACTGCGGCAGGAGGTGCAACAGGCGAACGCCCCCCTGGCCCTGGTGCCCAAGCTGCGCCGTTTCGCCTTCAGTGTTATCGCCACCACTGTGCTGGGCCTTGATCCGGTTGATCGGGAGGCCCTGTTTGGCGATTTCGAGATCTGGTGTGGCGGCCTGTTCGCCCTGCCTTTTGCCCTCCCCGGCAGCCCCTACCGCCGGGCCCTCCAGGCCCGCAAGCGCTTGCTGGACCGCCTAGGCGCCGTGCTCGAAAAGGCCCAGGCTGCCGCTGCCGCAGGCCGGCCCCTCAATGCCGGCGGGCTTGACTTGCTGGCCGGTGGCCTCGATGAAGCCGGCCTGCCCCTGGCCGATGACGATGTGGCCGAGCAGTTGTTGTTGCTGCTGTTCGCCGGCTACGAAACCACCGCCTCCTCCCTGTCCTGCCTGCTGCTGTCCCTGTTGCAGCACCCAAAAGAGCTGGCCTGGCTGCAGCAAGAGCTGGATAGCTTGGCCTGGCCGCCGCCCTCTGGGGAGGCCGTCGCCGCCTACGACCCCCTGCGGGCCCCCCGGCTGGATGCGGTCGTCAAGGAGGTGATGCGGCTGACGCCACCGGTGGGGGGCTTCTTTCGCCGCAGCCGCCAGCCCCTGGCCCTGGCCGGTGTGCTGGTGCCCGCCGATCGGGTGGTGCAGGTGAGCATCAGCGCCAGCCATCGTCATGGTTTGGCTGATAACGATCTGGAGCTGTTTCGCCCGCAGCGGCACCTGACCGGAGAACCCGCACTCACGTTGCTGCCCTTTGGGGGTGGAGAGCGGGTCTGCCTGGGCAAATCCCTGGCCGAATTGGAGGTGCGGCTGCTGACGGTCGGACTGCTCAAATCCCTGACCCTGGAGCTGGAGCCCGACCAGGACCTCACTCTGGCGACGATCCCCAGCCCCTCCCCCAAACAGGGTCTGCTGGTGCGGCCCCAAGCCAATGCCAATTTTGCCGCTGCGGTGCAGTGAGCCATAGCTATGTCCTTACCCCAACCAATGTCCATATCTGTGCCCGTCCTCAGCGAGGCGGAGCGCGGCAAACAGGATCGCTCTGACGACGCGCTGTTCTACGCCGAGCCCCGCTTTGTCCAGCACCTCGATGGCGCTTTTCGCAGCCGCTTGACGGCCCTATACGCCCAGCGGCTTGGCCCTGATGCGGTGGTGCTGGACTTAATGAGCAGTTGGGTGAGCCATCTGCCGGAGAACGTCCGCTACCGGCAGGTGATCGGCCACGGGCTCAATGGCAGGGAGCTGGAGGCCAATCCCCGCCTCGATCGCCATTGGGTGCAGAACCTCAACCAGGATCAGCGCCTGCCCCTGGAGGCAGCC
>JBKDVK010000214.1:0-5943 GCA_046338875.1 Cyanobacteriota bacterium
GGGCGTCGTTCGCCCGCTGCCGGGTCCAGCCCCAGGCTTGGCAACATGCGGGCCAAAACTGCATTGGCATCCGCCTCTTGTTGGCCGATGAATGTGCCCACGCCGATGCTGTACCCGCCGCTGCGGGGGAAGGCCCAACAGAAGCCGTGGTGCACCAGGCCGAACTCAAAGTGGGCCACATCCGCAGGCAGCGCCGTTCCTTCCACTTCGACCGAGACGGTGGCGGCATAGCGGGGGCGGGCTGGCCCCAGGCCCAGGTCGGCGGCGAAGCGGGAGCCGGAGCCATCGGCGATCACCAGGCCCCGGGCTTCCAGCTGCTGGCCCTGGCTATCGGTCACTTGCCAGCGGTCGCCCTGGCGGTTGAGGGCCGTGGCGGTGCGCCCGTAGCGCAGATCAACTCCCCGATCGGTGGCCTGGCGGGCCAGATAGTCGTCGAGCACTCGGCGGCGCACGATCCAAAAGGGGGCATCACCGGGCAACTCGGCCACCACCGGATCCTCCAGGCACCAGGTGAACCGCACCTGACGAATCACCTGGTCAACGGCGGGCTGCAGGTCAAACGGAAACCACTGCTGTACAGAGGCGGCCATGCCACCGCCGCAGGGCTTGCCCCGGCCGGGGCCCTCCTTTTCGAGCTGAATCACCCGCCTTCCGAGGGCGGCCAGATGGAAGGCCGCAGCCGATCCGGCCGGTCCCGCCCCAAGCACAATGACATCGGCGTCGAGCGTCATGCTCAGACCTTGAGGATGTCGGTCTCCTTGTCAGCCAAGTGCTTCTCAAGTTCGCTGATGAAGCGATCAGTTAATTTCTGGATTTTGTCCTGTTCATCGCGACTCTGATCTTCCGAGAGTTCCGTGTCCTTTTCCTGTTTCTTGATCTGGTCAATGCCATCGCGACGCAGATTGCGGAGGGCCACCTTGCCTTCTTCGGCATATTTGGAGGCCAGCTTGCAAAGATCCTTGCGCCGGTCTTCCGTGAGCGGGGGAATGTTGATGCGGATGACCTTGCCGTCGTTGTTGGGCGTCAAGCCCAGATCGCTCATGCCGATAGCTTTTTCGATCAGCCCTATGGAGCCGGCATCGAAGGGCTGAATCTGAATCGTCTGGGAATCTGGGGTGGCGAGGGTGGCGAGGGATTTCAGGGGGGTGTCGGCGCCGTAATAAGGCACCAAGATCTTGTCGAGCAAGCTGGGGTTGGCACGACCGGTGCGAATGGTGTTGAAGTTGCGCAGGGTGGCTTCCACCGATTTGCGCATGCTGGCTTCCAGATCCATGGGATTCCTGCGTAATGGAGTAGGTGATTAAAGTGGGGCCGGGATAATCCGAGTACCAATGTCTTCGCCGGCAACGGCCCGGCCAATGTTGCCGCTGCCGAAGACATCAAAAACAAGGATCGGAATGGCATTGTCCTTGCAGAGGGCAATGGCAGTGGAGTCCATAACTTCGAGTTCGTCGCTGAGAACCTCGAGAAATGTGAGGCTTTCGTAGCGCTTGGCGTCGCTGTGTTTGGCGGGATCTTTGTCGTAAACGCCATCAACTTTGGTGGCTTTCATGACAACATCGGCGTTGATTTCGGCGGCCCGAAGGGCTGCCGTCGTGTCGGTGGTGAAGAAAGGGTTGCCGGTGCCGGCAGCAAAAATCACCACCCGACCCTTTTCCATGTGGCGAATCGCCCGGCGGCGGATGTATGGCTCCGCAACTTCCTGCATCGAAATGGCGCTCTGGACCCGCGTCGGTACCCCGGCCCGTTCGAGGCCATCCTGCAGGGTGATGGCATTCATCACCGTCGCCAGCATGCCGACGTAATCAGCGGTGGCACGGTCCATGCCGGCGGCCGATCCCTTGAGGCCGCGAAAAATGTTGCCGCCGCCGACAACGATGGCCAGCTGGGTGCCATTGGCCACAACGGCGGCGACATCGCGGGCGATGGACTGGACGATGGCGGGATCGATCCCGTAACCCTGATCCCCCATCAAGGCTTCGCCGCTCAGCTTGAGAAGCACACGCCGGTAAGCCATCGACCTCCACCTTCGTTCGAACAGTAGCAACCCCTCCTGGTCGGCCCCCTGCCGCGGGGCCCGGTTTGCCTGGATGCGCCTCAGTACTCAATGCCAGCCTGGGCTTTAACCCCCTGTTCCCGGAAGGGGTGGCGCACGGCCCGCATCTCGGTGACCAGGTCGGCTCTCGCCAAGAGCTCAGGGGGTGCTCCCCGTCCTGTCAAGGCCACGTGGGTGAGGGGGGGGCGGCAATCGAGCCCTGCGAGCACCTGGGCAATATCGAGGTAGCCAAGCTTGAGGGCCACGTTGGCCTCATCCAGGACCACCAGCTTGCGCTGCCCATCGGCCAGATAGGTAAGGGACCGCTGCCAGGCCGCCTGGGCCAGCTCCCGGTCCCTTTCGCGGTCCTGGGTCTCCCAGGTGAAGCCTTCCCCCAGGGCATGCCAGGCCAAGGCATCGCCGAAGTGGGCCAGGGCCTTGGCCTCACCGGGTTGCCAGCCTCCCTTGATGAATTGCACCACCGCCGCCCGCTCGCCATGGCCCAGGGTGCGTATCACCAGGCCCAGGGCGGCGGTGGTCTTGCCCTTGCCTTCCCCGGTGAACACCATCACCAGCCCCTTCTCCAGATCGCGGGCTTCCACGCGTCGTTGCTGTACGTCGCGGCGGCGTTCCATGCGGCGTCGGTAGGCCTCCGGGTCGGTCTCCGGGGCCAGGGAGCCGCCGGGACCAATCGTGGCGGCCTGCTGGTCCAGGGAAGGATCCACCCCCGGGCTGGGGGCGTCGGCTGGGAGCGCCGAGGGATCGGGGGGGGCGGTCTCGCTCATGGGGCCAGGGGCGTCGATGCCGCCACTGTGGCCGGGGGCAGTGCCATCAGCCGGCTCGCCGGGCCAAGGCCGCATCCACCGCCTGTTGTTGATCTCGTCGGGTGATCCAGTGGTGATACGTGCGGGTATGGATGGCCACGGAGTGGCCCATCATGCGGGCCGCCACCGTGTCCGGCAGACCGATGTGGATGGTGCGCACGGCCCAGGCGTGGCGCAGGTCGTAGGGGGTGATGGGCAGCCCGTAGCGCCGAAATTGTTCGGCCACCCGGCGGCCCACTTGTTGCAAAGTGGTGCGGCGCAGGTCCAGGTTCACGATGGGCAGGGCCTTTGGGTCCCTTCCGAGCCGCTCCAGGTCGAAATGGTCGATCCACTCGGGCTGGAAGGGCCAGACCTGGTGTTCGCCGGTCTTACTGGTCGGCAGCACCCGCAGCACCCGATCGGCCCCGGGAGCCAGGGCGCTGCCATCGCAAAAAAAGACCTCGTGGTTGCGTAATCCATAGGTGGCCATCAGGCCGTAGGCCAGGCGCCAGCGGGGATTGGGAATCTGCAACACCAGCTCCAGGATCTGGCTGTCCGTGGGCAGGGGACGAAAACGTGTGAGGTGCAACCCGTACCCCGCCGCCCGGTCTCGCCAGTCGTCGGGCAGCTCCAGTTGCAGGTGGCGGGCCAGGGCCGCCAGGGCCACGCCGCACTGCTGGCGGCTGCGGCTGGAGAGCTCATAACTCTCGAGCACTTCCACCAGTAAATCCGCATCGAGGCGGCCCGGCTGCTGCTCGGCTGCGTAGGCGGCCAGGCGCCGCAGGTAGGGCCGGTAGGCGGCTGCCCAGGTGCTGCGGCTACCCGCCGGCCGGCGTCGGCGCTTCGGATCGTTGCGAAATGCGACCTCAAACGCTTCGAGTTGTTCGGCCAGGGGCCGAAACGCCAGGCCCCCGGCAATCGATCCACCAGCGGCCGGCCCCCCCTCTACGGCGCTGCTGCTAGCGCGCTTCCACTCGTGCCACTGAAAGCGCCCTGAGGCCAGCTCCTGACGCAGCCTTGCCAACCGCTCCAGGGCGATCGTCAGGCCGGTTGGGCTGGCGGTTAACCCCAGGCTGAGCCGTTGGACCCTTGCCTGCCCGCCGCCAAGGCGGTCGGGCAAGGGGCCCCGCAGCCCCAGCCTGCCGCCGCGGATCTCCAGGCGCAGGGCACAACCTTCGGCCGCCAGCAGGCCGTTGTGGTGGCGCACCGCAGCCGCCAGGGAAGGTTCGATGGGGGGGGCCAGGAATGGCATCGGGGGCACGGCCGGACCGTATCGGCAGCCCAGCCCCCTGGCCAGGGGGCTGGCTGGAATTGGCAGCCCGAGGGAGCCTGGCGTTACGCTCGGCCTCTCGCATCGAAAATGAGGGCATGGCCAGGGTCGGCGTGCTGTTGCTGAACCTCGGCGGTCCTGAACGGATCGAAGACGTGGGCCCGTTCCTGTACAACCTTTTTGCGGATCCCGAAATCATCCGCCTGCCCACGCCCATATTGCAAAAGCCCCTCGCCTGGCTGATCAGCACCTTGCGCAGTGGCAAATCCAAGGAGGCTTATCGCTCGATTGGGGGCGGATCCCCCCTGCGCCGCATCACCGAACATCAGGCTCGGGCCCTACAGAGCACCCTCCGGGAGCGGGGAGTGGAGGCCACCACCTATGTGGCGATGCGCTACTGGCATCCCTTCACCGAATCCGCCGTGGCCGATATCAAGGCCGATGGCATCGAGGAAGTGGTGGTGTTACCCCTCTATCCCCAATTCTCGATCAGCACCAGCGGCTCCAGTTTTCGTGAATTGAAGCGGTTGCGCCAGGCCGACCCGGCCTTCAATCGGCTGCCGCTTCGCTGCATCCGCAGTTGGTACGACCACCCCGGCTACATCGCGGCCATGGCTGGCCTGATCGGCGGCCAGGTACGGGTCGCTTCCGATCCGGCTCGCGCCCACATCTTTTTCAGCGCCCATGGGGTGCCAAAGAGCTATGTGGAAGAAGCTGGCGATCCTTACCAAAGCGAAATTGAGGCCTGCGTCTCCCTGATCCTGCAGCGCTTGCAGCGGGACCTGGGCCATGCCAACCCCCATACCCTGGCTTATCAGAGCCGGGTAGGACCGGTGGAATGGCTCAAGCCATATACCGAAGATGCCCTGCGCCAGCTAGGCAGCGACGGGGTTCAGGACCTGGTGGTCGTGCCGATCAGCTTCGTGAGCGAACACATCGAAACCTTGGAAGAGATTGACCTTGAATACAGGGAAATCGCTGAGGAGTCGGGCATTCACCATTTTCTGCGGGTCCCGGCCCTCGATACCGATCCCACCTTCATCACGGGCCTGGCCGACCTGGTGGTGGCGGCCCTGGAGGGTCCCGAGGTGAACCTGGATCAGGCCGCCCAGCTGCCCACCAAAGTCAAGTTGTATCCCCAGGACAAGTGGGCCTGGGGTTGGAACAACAGTTCGGAGGTCTGGAACGGTCGTTTGGCCATGGTGGGCTTCTCCGCTTTTCTGTTTGAACTGATCAGCGGCCGTGGTCCCCTCCATGCTCTGGGACTGCTCTGAGCTGGCAATCGGTCGACGTCACCTGGCCACGCGGCCCCTGGTCATGGCCTTGATGATGGGCCTGGTCGCGGCCCCTGGCCCGGCCGGGGCTTCTGGCCGTGAAGCCTGGCTGCGGGCCACCTTCCCGGTGCAGGTCTTCGCCGGTTACACGAGTGGTTTCGGTATGCGCTTCCATCCGGTCGATGGCGGGATGCGTCCCCATTACGGACTGGACATCGCGGCCCCGCTCGGTTCCCCGGTTCGCAACTGGTGGAGCGGTGTGCTGGTGGAGGTACTCCAGGGCGGGGGGTGCGGCAATGGGCTGGTGATTCGCTCCGGGGACTACGAGCACACCTACTGCCACCTAGCTGGCAGTGTCAGTGGCTCCACGTATCAGAGCGGGTCGGTACGGCTCCAGGTCGGTCAGCGGCTGCGCACGGGCCAGACGATCGCCCATGTGGGCATGACCGGCAGCAGCACCGGTCCCCATCTGCACTGGGGGATTCGCTATCGGGGCGCCTGGCTCGATCCCGCCCGGGTGTTACGGGCCATGGCCGCCAGTCGTCGGTTCCAGGCCCCAAG
>JBKDVK010000215.1:0-2722 GCA_046338875.1 Cyanobacteriota bacterium
CCCATCGCTTTTTTTAGCATTTCTCGGGTCTTGGGTGCCGTATGTCCGATATATTGGCCGACAAGGTCATCGCGGGTCGCCGTCACCACATGGCCCTTACGCAGATAGCCAAGTCCGTGCAGAATCTTGGACATCCTAGCGGCCACGGTGGTTTTACCTGTGCCAGGAGGTCCGGTAAATGACATGTGCAAGCTGGGTCGCGTTGTCTCTAAACCCAGCAAGTGACGCGCTTTATTGACTATTAAAAGCGCGGCAATTTCCCGAATTCTTGCTTTGACTGGTTTGAGGCCAACAAGTTCGAGATCAAGTAGGTCAAGAATCTCCTGAATCCCAGAAGCCTTGTAGGATGCTCGTAGATCTATGAAGGCCTCATCCAGATCGGCGCCTTGTTCTGAATCGATTGCGTCAGAGGAGTTCATCAATAGCAGCAATAAAACTTTGCTCGGCTTCGCCAAAGTCCTGGCCCTCCTCGGGCCGCACCGTCAAATTGACATAGGTACGTCCAAAGCTAATATCGGGAAATTTGTCTAGATGTTCAGAGAGATGGTTGAGCCTCTCTAGAAACACTCGGGTCGCTTCATAGTCTCCGAATTCAACGCGCCGCTCGAAACGATCGGGTCTTGAGCGTTGTGTCCAAGGTTGATCCATGGCAGGGGTTTCTAGCGGCTTCGTTCCATGACCCTAGGCCACCACGTCCAGGCAATCCGTGCGAGCTGTCGCTAGACGGTTGGACCAGGCGGCCGCATGGGCCTGGTTGGCGGCCTGTTGGTTGGCATCGACGCAGCCGAGCTCGAAAGGGAATGTGCCCTCAATGGCTGCATTGGTCACGCAGAACATGGCCTTCTGAAAGCTCATGCATATTTTGACCCTCTCATCCCCTTCGCCCCGGGTACGTTTGAGGTAAAGCTCATGTAACCTTTGCGGCAGATGACGGAACATGTCCTGCATCAAAAGGCTCGGGGGGATGCCGGCTCCCATGGTAGGTAAGGGGTCGGCATAGAGGGCGCCGTAGCTGAATTTCCCCTGATCCGGCGAAATCTGCTGGGCCTGGGCGTTGAAAGAAACCGTACCCAAAAAAGGTGTACCACGTAGAAAAACAGCTTCGACGTAAGGGACCGCCACGTCGACAAGAAAGGTGAGGCCGGCATCCGGGGGCAGCACCCAGAACTGCTCTCCTGCCACCGTTACGCCATAGCTGATCGGCTGGCCAGCGGCGGCTACCAAGCCCTGTCGTAAAAAATCGACCAGGTCGCGAATCGTGGTAATCGAACCCTGGGTCTCGGCCTGGGCCAAATCGATAAAAAGATCACTCATCACCCGCCAGAATTGGCCCAGGGCGTGGGTGGTGGCAGCGGCTCGTATGGCTTCCGGCAGAAAGTTGGGAAAGAGGGGATGGAGGACGGCAAGCAGGGGGTCGCCCTTGGTCTTGCGGGCAATAATGGCGGCACAGTCGCGCAGAAAAGCCTCGCTGTCGAGGTAAGAATCAAGACCACCAGTTCCATGCCAGAGCATCGTCTTCATGCAATATTCGGCATACTCAAAATTGATGCGATCATGACAAAGATGACGCCAGATCTTGCCAAAACTTAAATCACCATCCAAAAATCTAAAGATTGGAAATGGATTAAGAAATTGTGCCTCCGCTTGATAAATCAAATTTCGGCTATAAGCGTCCAACACTTCTCCGTAGCTATGCAAAACATCAACCACCTCGATGAGGTTGTCTTCGCTTTCGCTCAGCAGGGTTGAGCCCGTCAATAACTTTTGCTGCAGCTCCAGGGAACTGGGCATGCCGCCGCGGTGGGTCAGCAGCTCGGAAATGACTGGCATCAGCCCACCCCCCCGGCGCTCAGCAGGGCCACCAGCTTGGGCAAGCTGGCCATCGCGGTGCTAGTGCTTTCCATCAGACTTCCTAGACCCGCTGGCAGCAAACCAAGGGCGACGACAGCCAAAGCGAGGGCAAGGGCCGGAAGCGTTTCGCGGGGGGCGACCGCCGCCAGACGGATATCGAGACGACCATCAACCTCAGCCAGGCCGGGAGGTGTAATCGCCAGGCGCCCAAAGAAGGCCCGGTTGACCAACAACAAAAAGTACACGGCCGTCAAACCGGAGCCCACCATGCAGAGCAAGGTAGCCAGTGGAAAGCTTTCGATGCTGCCCCGAAAGACCAGGAACTCGGAAATGAAACCAGCCATGCCGGGCATGCCGGCACTGGCCATGACCCCCAGCGTCATCAAGCTGCCTGTGAGGGGCAAACCCCTTTCAGGATTGAGGAGTCCCCGCAACACTTCGAGATCCCGGGTACCGGTCTTGCGATAGACGATGCCCACCAGCAAAAACAACAGGGCCGATATCAGGCCATGGCTGACCATCTGGAAGACGGCACCAGCGAGGCTGACGGGTGTGGCGGCGGCCGCAGCCAACAGGATGTAGCCCATATGCCCAACCGAGCTGTAAGCCACCATGCGCTTCATATCCCGCTGGGCAATGGCCGCCAGGGAGCCATACAACACCGAAACCCCTGCCCAAATCGCCAGCCAGGGGGCCGCCAGGGCCCAGGCCTCGGGAAACAATCCCAGGCAGAAGCGCAACAACCCGTAGGTGCCTAACTTGAGCAGCACCCCAGCCAGAAGCACCGAAACCGGACTGGAGGCCTGGGTGTGGGCATCGGGGAGCCAGCTATGGAAAGGAAACAGGGGGATCTTGATGCCAAAACCAATCA
>JBKDVK010000216.1:0-2660 GCA_046338875.1 Cyanobacteriota bacterium
CATGTTGCCGCTGAGCTCCGAAAGGGCCAGCAAGCCGCTTTGGCCATTGAGGGCCTGGTCCAGCTCCTCTGCTGAAAGGCCTTGGCGCAGTTGATAGAGCAGCAAGCCCGGGTCAATAGAACCGCAGCGGGTGGCCATCACCAACCCCTCCAGCGGGGTGAAGCCCATGGTGGTGTCGATGCTGCGTCCCGCCTTGATGGCGCACAGGGAGCAGCCGGCGCCCAAGTGGCAGCTGATCAGCCGCAGGGGGGGCGCTGCGGCGGCCGGGGCAAAGCGGTCTGCGACCACCTCGGCGACGTGCTGGTGGCTGAGCCCATGGAAGCCGAAGCGGCGCAACCCCTGGCGGCGCCATGCAGCGGGGATGGCATAGGTGGCGGCCTCCGGCGGCAGGGTGGCGTGGAAGGCAGTATCGAAACAAGCCCATTGCTCCAGCTCCGGCTGCTGGGCCGCCAGCCAGTGCATCACCCGCAGGGCCGGACCATTGTGCAGGGGTGCCAGGGGCACCAGTTCGTTTAGAGCCGCCAGCACAGCCGGCTCAAGCCGCAGGGGGGTGGTGAAGCCTTCGCCCCCGTGCACCACCCGGTGGCCGGCCAAAACGATGGACTCGTTCCAGGGTGCCAGGGCGGCCGGCAGCCAGTCAGCGAGCACCGGCTCCGGGGCAGCTCCCTCGGCCATCGGGCATGGCCGTGGCCCCTGCCAAAGCCGGCTGCCACTTTCATCCAGCAGGCAGGCCTTGAGGCTGGAACTGCCGGCATTGAGCACAAGCACCAGCCCAGCAGCTGGCGCCGCATCTGGGGCCAGGCCCTTCATCCGCGCTCCACAATCGGCAGTGCCCAGCGCCAGTTGGTGATTTCTGGCGAGTCCATGCCATGGGTATGGGCATACTCCCGGTGGGAGAGGATCTGCTCCTGCATCCGCTCTTTGATGTGGGCGGCGCGGGAGCCGAGGCGGGGCACGCGGTCGATCACATCGATCACCAGATTGAAGCGGTCGATCTGGTTGTTCATCGCCAGCTCCAGGGGCGTATTGATGTTGCCCTTCTCCTTGTATCCCCGCACATGGAAATTGCCGTGGTTGGTGCGGCGGTAGGTGAGGCGGTGAATCAGCCAGGGGTAGCCGTGGAAGTTGAAGATCACCGGCCGATCGGTTGTGAACAACGTGTCGAAATCGCGGTCGCTCAGCCCGTGAGGATGCTCCTTCGGGTCGGTGAGGGCGAACAGCTTGACAACGTTGATAACCCGGATCCGCAAGCTGGGGATCTCCCGTTGCAGGATCTCCACGGCCGCCAGGGTTTCCTTGGTGGGAATGTCGCCGGCGCAGGCCATCACCACCTCGGGCACATCCGGTTCGACGTCTAGGTCGTCGGTGCTGGCCCAGCGAATGATGCTGATCCCCTTGGCCACGTGGCGTCTGGCCTGCTCCAGGGAGTAGTACTGCAGGTGCTTCTGCTTGTCGGAGACGATGATGTTGCAGACGTTGGTTTCCCGCAGAGCTTCCTCCGCCACCGCCAGCAGACAGTTGGCGTCGGCTGGCAAATAAACCCGCACCACCTCGCCGCTCTTGTTGCCGGCCAGGTCGATGAAGCCCGGATCCTGGTGGGTGAAGCCGTTGTGATCCTGCCGCCAGACAGTGGAGGAGATCAGACAGTTCCAGGCGCCGATCGGCGCACGCCAAGGAGCATGGTGGATGCAGGATTCCAGCCACTTGGCGTGCTGATTGAACATCGAGGCGATCACATGGGCGAAGGCTTCGTAGGTATGGAAGAAGCCATAGCGACCGGTGAGCAAATAGCCCTCCATCATCCCGACCAATGTGTGCTCGCTGAGCATCTCCACCACCCGTCCGTTGCGGGCCAGTTCACTGCCGTTGAGGTCCTCCGGCAAGAAATCTTCCATCCACACCTTTTTGCTTACCTCATAAATCGCCTGCAGGCGGTTGGATGAGGTTTCATCCGGGCCGAACACCCGCATCGAATCGGGATTGATGCGGATGATGTCGCGCAGCAGCGCCCCGAGGGGGTAGGTGTTCTCCACTTCTGTGCGACCTGGAACATCCACTGGCACCGCATAGTCCGCCAGTGCGGGGAACTGCAGCTTGCGGCGCAGCAGGCCGCCGTTGGCATGGGGGTTGGAACCCATGCGACGCCTGCCGACGGGGGAGAGGGCCCGCAGTTCAGGAATCAAACTGCCGTTGGCATCAAAAAGCTCCCAGGGGCGGTAGCTCTTCAGCCAGTTCTCCAGCAGACCCAGCTGTTCGGGATCGCTGTTTGGTGCAGATAGCGGCACCTGGTGGGCCCGCCAGAAGCCCTCCAGCTTCTTGCCATGCAACGCAGCCGGCCCTGTCCAGCCCTTGGGGGAGCGCAGCACGATCATCGGCCAGGCAGGCCGCACCGCTTCACCGCTGGCGCGTCCTTCGGCGCGGATCTCAAGAATGCGCCCGATCGCCCGATCCATGGCGGCAGCCATGGCTTGGTGCATGGCCTGCGGTTCGCTGCCTTCGACAAAGATCGGCTCCCAGCCGTAGCCGCGCATCAGGTTTGCCAACTCGTCCCGGGGAATCCGCGCCAGCAGGGTGGGGTTGGCGATCTTGTAGCCATTGAGGTGCAGCACCGGCAGCACCGCCCCATCGCTGATCGGGTTGAGGAACTTATTGATATGCCA
>JBKDVK010000217.1:0-2531 GCA_046338875.1 Cyanobacteriota bacterium
GTCACGGACCGGGCCGAATGGGCCAGCGGCGTGCTGCTGCGGGCCGCCGCCCTCCCCGCCGGCCCCGAGCGCCAGGCCAGTGGTCCAGGGCTGCTGGCCCGCTGCTTTGGCATCGAGCGGCACCACGATGGCCAGGGAGCCTGCGGCGAGGGGCCCTTGTGGCTGGCGCCCCGCCCCAGTCGCCTGCAGGCCCTGCTCAGCCCCGCCCCAACTGCCCCTTCAGCAGACGCCGCCCTGCGGCAAGACCGCCGCATCGGCATCAGCGCCGCCGTTGATCAACCCTGGCGCTGGTATTTGGGGCCCAGCCGCAGCGTCAGTCGCCGGGCCCGGGGGGACCGCCAGCCGGCAGCGGCAGCAGCTTGGAGGCCTGAGCATCTGGACTGGGGAGCCCGGGGGTATGGCTTGGGCGCCGGGACGATCGACCCTTAAGTTGAGGCTGTTAGCCGGGATCGTGCGTTGAGCGGCTGGACCCACCGCCATGTACTCGACCTGGCGTCCTTTTCGGTGGCGGATTTCGCCACCGTGCTGCAACTGGCCCAACGCTTCCGCCAATTGCCGGTGGCCGGGGCCCGCAAGCTGCCGGCGCTGCAGGGAAGGCTGATGACCACCCTGTTCTTTGAACCCAGCACCCGCACCCGCAGCAGTTTTGAACTGGCGGCCCGGCGTCTTTCGGCCGATGTTCAAACCTTCTCGCCCTCCTCCAGTTCGCTGAGCAAGGGCGAAAGCCTGCTGGATACGGCCCGCACCTATGTGGCGATGGGCAGCAACGTGCTGGTGGTGCGCCATCGCTGTGCCGGCATCCCGCATCGCCTGGCCCGGGATCTGGAACGGGGGGGAGACAAGGTGGCGGTGCTCAATGCCGGCGACGGACTGCACAGCCACCCAAGCCAGGGCCTGCTGGATTTGTTCACCCTGGCCCGCCATTTCGAGCCGAGCCAGCCTTCGCCCGCCAGCCTCATCGGCCGGCGGGTGGTGATCGTTGGCGATGTGTTGCATTCCCGGGTTGCCCGCTCGAACCTCTGGGCCCTCACCGGCTGCGGCGCCGAGGTGGTGCTCTGCGGACCCGCCACCTTGTTACCCGAGGACTTCGCCCAGTTCGTCGCCGCACCGCCTCCGGGGCAACGGCACGATCCGGTCAGCCAGCGCGGGCCGGTGATCCTCTGTCGGGACCTTGATGAGGCCTTGAGCGGCGCCGATGCGGTGATGACCCTGCGGCTCCAACAGGAGCGCATGCATGACCATCTGCTCACCAGCCTCGACAGCTACCACCGCCGCTATGGCTTGACCCACGCGCGCTTGCAACGCTGTGGGGCCCGGGTGCCGGTGCTGCATCCGGGCCCCGTGAACAGGGGCGTGGAACTGGCGGGAGAACTGCTGGACGACAGCGAACGCTGTCTGGTGGAAGAACAGGTGCGCAATGGGGTGCCGATTCGGATGGCCCTGCTGTATTTGTTGAGCGCCGGAGCGGGGGCGGGGGCGGCGATCGGACTCACTGCAGCTTGAAGCCATCCAGCAGCAGGCCATAGAGCAGGCCGATGCGGGCCATGTCCAGCAATTGCAATCCCAGGCGTTGATCCCTGGGGCGCTTGAGCAGCCAGGGCCGACAGCGGGCGGCCAGCTCCAGGGCGAGCACGCAGACCAGGGCTGAAAGCTGGTCGAAATAGGACAGGGCGCCGGTGATCGTGCCCAAGCCTCCGCCGATGCCAAAGGAGACCAAAAGCACAATCAGGGACAGGGAAAGCCGGCGCCAAGGGTTTTTGGCCCACTGGGCCAGGGCGTCACCCGCCTGGATCAACCTTTGCTGGACCCTGGTTTGCTGATACCTGGGAGCCAGGGGTGGGGCCACGGGGGTCCATGGGCAGAAATGGGGTGCAGGGCCGCATCGGCCGGTTGTCTCCCTGTCCAGCACCGAGGTGGTGGACAGGGGCACCGGCGGTGATCCCCATCACCCGACCCAGCGCCCTGCTTATCCTGTATACACCATTTGTAGGGGCTTGGGAAAGAATTTACCCCACATGTAGGGGAAATCAATAAAAAAGCCCGCAGCCGAGGCCGGGGCCGGATGATGGGGACTCCCTAAGCAAACCAGCTCCGCTGGGTTTCGGCAAGGGGGGCAGCCAGGGGATTCAGGCCTCGCCTTCTTTTTTGCGGGATCCCTTGCCCTCCAGGAGTTCAAGCAGGGCTTCCATCTGGGCCATCACGCCGCGCACCTCACCGGCCTCAGGCAGAAGGCCGTCCTCCATCACGCCCTGATGCATTTCGCGCAGCTCCTGACGGATGTAACGGAGGTGGCTGACCACCTGTTCTCGTTTCGACTGAGACATCGATAGGGGGTTGTGTTATCCCCCTTTTACCTCATCACCTGCTCATTTCTGGCCAAAACGCTCCCGGGCCTGTTCATAGAAGGCCAGATCCACCGTGGCAAGGCCGGCTTCAGCCGCCATGGACTCAATCCGACGGCGGACGATCGGTCGTACGAAAAAGGGCACCTCTTTGAGGACCTCATCGGCTTCTGGGCTCCAGTTCATGGG
>JBKDVK010000218.1:0-10037 GCA_046338875.1 Cyanobacteriota bacterium
CATCGGTCGACCCAGTGGCAATCGACACAAATGCACATGCCGCCAGATCCCGACCTCAAGTCCATTCTGACCCTGCCACCGGGGGATCAGGCCGGGGCCCTGTGGCAGCTGCTTGACCCCCCCCAATGGCCGATCCAGTTCGAGGATCTGCCCCAGGGCAGTGCCCTGGTCGGAGGAGCAGTACGGGACGGCCTGCTGGGACGACTGGCCGCCAGACCAGACCTGGATCTAGTGGTACCAGTGGAGGCGATCGACCTGGCCCAGACCTTGGCCCGACGCCATGGAGCAAGCGTTGTGGTTCTTGATCGGGATCGGTCGATCGCCCGGCTTGTACTCCGCGGCTGGACCGTGGATCTGGCCCGGCAGGAGGGAACCACGTTGGCCGATGACCTGCAGCGGCGTGATTACAGCATTAATGCCATCGCCCTGACCCTGCCGCAGGGCAGGGCAGGGGCCGTGCTGGTCGATCCCTGCCAGGGACTCCAGGATCTGGCTGCGGGCCGCCTGCGTGCCATCAGTGAGGCCAATCTGCTGGACGACCCCCTGCGGTTGCTGCGGGGCATGCGACTGGTCGGGGACCTGGCGCTGGCGATCGATCGCCAGAGCGGAGGCTGGATCCGTAACCACCGGGCCCGACTGACCCAGGTCGCTCCAGAGCGGGTCCTGGCCGAACTGGAACGCATGGCCGCCAGCTGCTCAGGCCATCAAGGTTTGGCCCTGGCCCTGAACTACGGGCTGCTGGAACCCTGGCTGGCTGGTGACGCCCCCCCGCAAGGTGCAGATCAATTACTGGAGGCGCTGACTCCGGTAGAGGGCCAAGCCCGGGGTCTGTCGCCAGACGAATTGCTCACAGCCCTCCCCGTGGCACGGCTCGCCCTGTTGTTCGACACGGCCAGCCTGGTCCGACTCCAGGCCAGTCGTCGCCTGCAGAAAAGGGTCGGCAACCTGCACCACTGGCTGAAACGCCTCCAGGTGCCTGGGATCGGTGGCGCACTGGAGCGGCTAGCGGAGGACGAGCGCCTCAAGCTGCAAATTGAACTGGAAACGGACATGCCTGCCCTGCTGCTCCATCTAGAGCGCCGCCAGGCCGAAGCGGCCTTGGAACGATGGCGCGACCCCGACGACCCCCTCTTTCACCCCGCTGCCCCCACGGACGGCCACACCCTGCAACAGCAGCTGCAGGTTCCGGCCGGGCCGCTGCTGGGGCAACTTTTGCACTACTTGAAACAAGAACGGGCCATGGGACGACTGCCAGCCCAAAACCATGACCAGGAATTGATCCGCAGCAAAGCCGCGGGCTGGCTCCAAGCAAGGGCAGGGGGGGTGACGTGATTAACTATCTGTTGCAATGGCGTGATTCCTCCGCCTGTCAGAGCCTTCCTTCTCCGTCTCTCCACTCCCATGAGCGTTCGCCTCTACGTCGGCAACCTGCCGCAGACTTTTGATGAAAACGAGCTGGTGGCCCTGTTCCAGGGTGTCGGCGAAGGCGTTCGTTTCAAGACCGTGACTGATCGGGAGACCGGAGTCTGCCGTGGTTTCGGCTTTGCCAACGTCGATGACGAGAAGCTGGCTGAAGCCCTGATCGGCCAATTGCATGGACGCGAATTCGGTGGCAACACCCTGAGGGTTGAGGTTTCTGAGCGTCGCGATGCTCGCGGAGCGGCCCCGAACGATCGGCGTCCCGCCGCTGGAGCCCCCGTTGCCCAGCGTCGTGCGGCCGACAAGATCGTGCACGCCGACAATGTGGACAGCCAAGCCCCCGACCCCCGTTGGGCTGGCGAACTGGCCAAACTCAAGGATCTCCTCGCCAACCAGACTGTCGGAGTCTGATGGCAGTCTTTGGTCCGGCCAGCCCGCCGGACCCCTGGAACTGGGGACCGCACCGTATTCACTGGGTTCGCCATGAAGCGACGGACATCAGTCAAAGCGGTCGCGGCTCCGTTCTGCTGATTCATGGGTTCGGTGCCTGCGTCGGTCACTGGCGCCACACCATCGGGGACCTCAATCCAGGGCTTGATATTTATGCCCTTGACCTACTTGGGTTTGGTGCAAGTGACAAGCCCCGTTCGCAATTGAGCGGGGAGCCCGCTGAAGCCGGATCAGTCAGGTATTGCTTCGACCTCTGGGCTGACCAAGTGCAGGCCTTCTTGGCTGAGGTCGTGCCTGCAGGCCCCGTTCAGCTGGTTGGCAATTCAATTGGTGCCCTCGTGGCTCTGGTGGCAGCCGATCGCCTCCAGAGTGCAGGCACCCCCCCCCTCCAGGTAGTGCTTATCGATTGCGCCCAGCGCACCCTGGATGAGCGACGCCTCTCCAGCCTGCCTGGATGGGAACGGCTGAGCCGACCGCTGGTCAAACGTCTGGTTCGTCAGCGCTGGATACTGCAGCCCCTGTTCCGTTTTGTGGGACGACCCAGCTTTGTTCGTCAGGTGTTGGCCCAGGCATACCCGAGTGGCGCAAATCTTGATGACGAACTTGTGGAGATCCTGTTAAAACCAGCCCTCGATGTCGGGGCGGTGGAGAGCTTTCGCGGGTTCGTGAATCTGTTCGAAGATCACCTGGCCCCCGACCACCTGGCTCGCCTTTCAGTGCCCGTACGCATGATCTGGGGAGCCAGGGACCCCTGGGAAGATCCCGAGGAAGCAAGGAGCTGGGCCGCCCAGTTTTCCTGCATTCAAGAACTCGTTGTTCTAGATGGACTGGGTCACTGCCCCCACGACGAATCCCCTGAGCAAGTTAACCCAATCCTGCGGCGCTGGTTGGCCCTGTTGGAGTGAAGCAAAGACGGCAATCAGGCCTCATCAGCAGGAATCAATGCACCTGAGCCACCAAAAATGACACAGGCAGATCAAGCAGTTTGCCAGCGGTAGGTACATACGCCCGACGATTAAAGACGTCGTAATCCTGGCGCTCAATCACGTCAAGTATGCCTCGATAAAGGCGCAGAGATGTCCACACAGGCCAGCGGGCATCGGCCGAAAGCCAACGTACCCCCGCCTCGGAGCGGGCAAACCAAAATCGAGCCCTTTCAAGCTGAAATGCCATCAGACGTCGCCAATTGTCATTAACAACTCCGGCAAAGAGCTGGGCTTCTGTATAATCAAATCGCAGGAGATCTTCTTGGGGAATATAAATTCGCCCCCGCTCCCGATCCTCGCCTATATCACGCAAAATATTGGTTAGCTGGTTAGCAATACCCAGGGCAACAGCGGCCTCAGTGGGATCGGGGTGCTCACTCCAAGGAGCTGTGGTGTAGGCGGGATCAACCCCCATCACGGCCTGACACATCAAGCCAACGGTGCCGGCGACGCGATAACAATACAATTCAAGTTCGGCAAAAGTCGTATAACGATGGCAACGCACATCCATGCGTTGGCCTTCGATCATATCAAGATAGGGCTGCAGGGACTGGGGGAATTGCTGGAACATATCCACCATTACAAGGTCCAAGGCATCGCTCACCTCCCCCAGGTACATCTGGCGACTCTTACTCTCCCAAGCATCCAGCCGGGCCTCCAGCTCTTCTGCCGGCAAGCCTTGGGCCTGGGGGCTGTCCATCAATTCATCGGTGCGACGGCACCACACATAAATGGCCCAGATAGCCCGACGCTTGGCCAGGGGCAACAACAGGGTGCCTAGATAAAAAGTTTTGGCCCAGCGTGCTGTTTCTTGGCGACACAGCTCATATGCCTCATCCAGGCTCGGTTGGAGGGGCAATTCTGCCTGGGTGGTCGACGAGAGGGTCACACGCTCAAACGGATACAAATGCGGCTGTAGCAACCGCGTCAGAGACGGGGGGTTGGCCACTGGCATCAACCGCTTCGGCACAGAGTCGGCCGCTCAGAACGGCACCCTCCATCGAAGCCAAATAGCGTTGCATGGTGAAACAACCCGCAAGGAAGAAGTTGTCAATCGGCGAGCGCTGGTCGGGACGCAACTGCTGACAGCCAGGTACCGTCTTATAAACCGAAAGTGGGGTTTTGACAACGATTGACTTGCGCAGAACGGCCGGATTGTCCCCAAGGAAATGGGCCGGAAACAAGCGCTTCAACTCTTCCATTGTTGCGGCAACAATTTCCCCATCGGGTCGTCCGATCCAATCGTGGGCTGGCGCGAAAACCAACTCGAGCATAGAACGTTCTGAATCGGCATACTCTCGGCAGGTATTACTCATATCGGCATAGACACTCAGCAGGTCAGAACGACTAAACAAGAGATGGTCAATATCCGTTAATTTACGATCAAACCAGAGATGGATATTGATGACTGGAACTCCATTCAATCCATCCAGTTTTGTAAAATAGGGAAGGGATTTCCACGGCTCAGGCAATAGCAATTTCAAGGGATCCACCGGCATGGCACTGACGTAGGCATCGGCCTCGACCACTTGGGGCTCCTGCCCTTTAACCCCACCGATGCGGAGCGCCTTGACCCTCCCGTTTTCATCTATCTCAATCTGCCTGAGTGGCGCATTGAGATGCACCTCACCCCCCCGTTCACGGATGTAGTCAACCAGGGGCTGACATAGGCGTTCGGGTGGATTGCCATCGAGAAAAGCCATGCGCGAACCATCTGACTCCTGCAGGAAGCGATTGAGCGCCGTCAACACGACCGTGCTGGAAATTTCTTCGGGATTGATGAAGTTGAGGGCCTTGCTCATGGCCATGAATACTTCGTCATTAACCCGCTCAGGAATGCGATGCAACCGCAACCACTCGCTCCAGGAATATTTATCACACTCCTCAACGTAACTCTGGCCCCGCAGCATGGCCGGAACAAGGCCCAGCCCAAAGGAAATCTTTTCGGGCCAGGTCAACATGTCGTTATTGCCAAGAATGGCAGCCACCCCATTCAAGGGAGCCGGCAAGTCCGGAAAATCAAACCTACTGTAAGTTCCTGGCACTTCCCGCTGGTTAAAGATCATGGAATGGGATTTCCATTGCAATCGATCTTCGATATCCAGCTCCTTAAAGAGGCGACGCATATTACGATATGCGCCAAAGAATATGTGCAATCCCGTTTCATACCAATCCCCCTCTTCGTCTTGCCATGCGGCCACCTTGCCCCCCAGGACATCACGGGCCTCATAAATCACCGGCGTGTGGCCGGCATCGCATAGGTATTTGGCACAAGCCAATCCAGCCAGCCCGGCCCCAGCTATGGCGACACGCATGACCCAGCAGCAAACTCGCTGCAACCCTATCGGCCAAAGCCCCCGCACCGTGCCGAAAGGGCCCCTAGACCCTGGCCCCCGGCCTCCTGGAGTTCCTAGAGTCAGCCCACGCCGCAAGCGGCGGTTCTCCCGTTCCACCCCGTCCGTTCCACCTACTTCCGTGCCACCGGCGTCCCATGGCCGATACCCTGCTCAAATCCACCACCCGCCACGTCAGGCTGTTCGCCGGCCGTGTCGAAAACGGTGATCTGCTCCCCGATGCAGACCAACTAACCCTGGACATCGATCCAGACAACGAGTTTCTCTGGGATGATTCGGCGCTTGCCAAGGTGCACTCCAGCTTTCGTAACCTTGTTGACGCCCAGGCTGGAGCCGATTTGACCGACTACAACCTGCGCCGCATCGGCTCTGAACTGGAAGGGGTCATCCGGCAGCTACTGCAAGCCGGGGAGATCCGCTACAACCCCGGCGCCCGCGTCCAGAATTTTTCCATGGGGCTGCCACGCACCCCCGATTCCATTTGAGCCGCTCCCGCCCGGATGAACGCGCCTTTAGGTCCAGGGGAACCGGGGCCTACCGCGACGACCCTGGCGACCCCTACGAAGGTCGTCCGCGGGATCGCTATGGCCCCAGGGGCCAAGAATCGCCGTTTGATCGCCGCGAAGGCGCCCGCCCTGCTGGATCGGGCAAAGGTCCCGGCGGTGGGTCGGGCGGTGATGGGGGGCCGGGATTCAAATTCAACGTCGGCACCCTGGCGGTGCTGGCCGGGGTCCTTGTGGTGGGCATTGGCATCGGCAGTGCCGTGACCAGCACCACCGTGGGTAACCAGGGGAACATCGCCAGCAGCCAGCAGCTCGATATGGCCGTTCCCGATCCGGAATTTTGCCGTCAATGGGGAGCGAGTGCCTTTGTGATCGACGTGGAGATGTACACGACCATGAATCCCAGTAGCAGCTTCGTCACCCAACCAACCCTCAAGCCCGGCTGCGTGATCCGTAGGGAAAACTGGTCTGTGCTGGAAAAGGAAGGCGCCATCACGCCTGAGCAGATGCGCGAGTGCAAACAGCGCATGAATACCTTTGCCTATGTCGGTTCAGTTCGCGACAAACCGATCGTGCGCTGTGTCTACCAAACCGATATCACCCAGAACCAATTTCTGCAGAAAGGCGTGGCCGGGGCCGCACCGAACAGCAGTGTTGGTGTCACCCCAGAAGCCGACCAATTCTGAATAGGGACCGCAGCTGCGCCGCCCAGGGTGATCAACCAGTGGGATCAATACGCCTGGGAGTTATGCCCCAGGCGCCACAGTTGTTGCTTCAGCCCTGGGCTGAGCCTGGCGCAACGGACTATCAGGACTGGCGAATACGGGCAGCACCTCACGGCGAAAGGCTTCGGCCGCCCTTGAACAGTAACGGGCTGGATGGGTGATCAGCTTCAACTGGCGGCGCACCAGCAGATCGGCCAGGGGCGGACGGTGCAAGGTGCCTGCAGCCAATTCACGCTCAATGGAGACCACCGGCAGGAAAGCAGCCCCCAAACCAGCCTGGACAGCATTTTTGATGGCTTCAAAGGAATTCAGTTCCATCTCAATCTTGAGCCGCTGCACATCCAGCTTGGATCGCAATAACAATTGATCCACCATCTTGCGGGTTGTTGACTGGGCGTCCAAGCAAACGAAGCCAAGCCTGTACAGGTCTTCTTTGGTAAGCTCGCTCAGGCGTGCCAAAGGATGCTTCGGAGGCAGCACCAAGGCGAGTTCATCGTTGGCATAAGGGACTACCTGGAGCAGGTCGTTGAGTTCGGCGGGCAGCTCGCCACCAATGATGGCCAGGTCGATCTGGCCGTTGGCGACACTCCAACCGGTGCGACGGGTGCTGTGAACCTGCAACTGCACCGCGACATCAGGATATTTCTGACGAAACAGTCCGATCATGCGTGGCATCAAATAGGTGCCCGTGGTCTGGCTGGCCCCGACCACAAGGGAACCTCCCTTGAGGTTATGGAGATCATCAAGGGCCCGACAAGCCTCCTGGCACTGGCTCAAGATGCGGTCGCAGTAACTCAACAGCAGATGGCCCGCCTCGGTGAGCTGGGCCTTGCGCCCGCCACGATCAAAGAGGGAAACATCCAGTTGCTTCTCAAGATTCTGAATCTGCAGGCTCACCGCAGGCTGGGTGACATAAAGGCTGTCAGCCGCCTTCTTGAAGCTGCCCTCGCTGGCGATGGCCCGCAGGATGCGCAGTTGGTCGAGGGTGAAAGGCAGATCGGCCATGGAGTCTGGTGAGCCTGGGAATAGCCGATGGCCGAACCGGCACGCAGCACCAAACTCTAGGGTGGCCCCCGGATTCATTCCCGAGCACCCATCGTTAATTCCGTTCTCGCTCCGATGTCCCAGCACAGCTCCTGGGTGATGCTGGCCCTGCTGCTGGGCTTTGCGGTGCTGCACAGCGGTGGTGCTGCCCTGCGCTCCTGGGCGGAAAAACGCATCGGCGCCCGGGCCTGGCGCCTGCTGTTTGCCCTGGCGAGCGTGCCCGCAGCGGGGCTGGTGATCGCCTATTTCTTGGCCCATCGTTATGACGGCTGGCGTCTCTGGAATCTTCAGGACCGGCCCTGGATCTTGCCCCTGGTCTGGCTGGGTTCAGCGATCAGCTTTTTCTTCCTCTACCCAGCCACTTACAACCTGCTGGAGATCCCAGCCCTGCTGCGACCCCAGGTGCGGCTTTATGGCAGCGGCATCATCCGCATCAGCCGCCACCCCCAGGCCATCGGTCAGATCCTTTGGTGTGCCACCCACCTGCTCTGGATCGGCAGCAGTTTCATGGTGGTCACCTGCTTCGGGTTGATCGCCCACCATCTCTTTGCCATCTGGCATGGCGATCGTCGATTGCGAGAACGCTTTGGCAGCGCCGCCAGCGAACTCCAGGCCCAAACCTCCATCGTGCCCTTCGCCGCCGTGTTGGATGGCAGACAAAAACTGGTCCTTGCCGAATTTCTGCGGCCAGCCCAGGTGGGTATCGCCGTGGCCATAGGGCTGTTCTGGTGGGCGCACCAAAGCATCGGTCTGGTGGCCACCAGCTTCCAACGCACCGCCTGGGCCCACTGGTTGGGTTAAACCCTGCCTGCCAGACCTGCCTACACTCCCTGCAGCCGTCCCCTGAGGATGCCGTCCGCTTCTGATCTCGCCTGGCTGATCCCAGTGCTACCCCTGCTGGGCGCTTGCCTCACGGGTCTCGGTCTGATCAGCTTCAATCGCACCATTAATCGCCTGCGCAAGCCGGTGGCCCTTTTCCTGATCAGCTTTGTCGGGGCCGCCGCTGTACTCAGTTACGCCGTGCTGGCGGAACAACTGGCAGGGGCAGGCACCACCGAAATACTGTTCAACTGGGCCAGCGCCGGCACCTTCAACCTGCCGATGGGCTTCCGGGTTGACCCCCTGGGCGCCGTGATGCTTGCCCTTGTCACCACCATCGCCTTGTTGGTGATGGTCTATTCCGATGGCTACATGGCCCACGACAAGGGTTATGTGCGCTTCTTCACCTACCTGGCCCTGTTCAGCAGTTCGATGCTTGGACTGGTCATCAGCCCCAACCTGCTGCAGATCTATGTCTTCTGGGAGCTGGTAGGGATGTGCTCCTACCTGCTCGTGGGCTTCTGGTACGACCGAGATGGCGCCGCCAATGCCGCCCAGAAGGCCTTTGTGGTTAACCGCGTCGGTGATTTCGGACTACTACTAGGCATGCTCGGCCTGTTTTGGGCCACTGGCAGTTTCGGCTTCGAAGAGATTGGCATCCGCCTGCAGGAGGCTGTCGCCAACGGATCCCTCTCAACCGCAGTGGCAGTTCTGCTCTGCCTGCTGGTGTTTATGGGTCCGATGGCCAAATCGGCCCAGTTTCCCCTCCATGTTTGGCTGCCCGACGCCATGGAGGGCCCGACCCCCATCTCCGCCCTGATCCATGCGGCCACCATGGTGGCCGCCGGGGTGTTCCTGGTGGCCCGCCTGCAGCCGGTCTACGCCCCCTTCCCCGCCGTTCAGGCGGTGATCGCCGTCATCGGCACAATCACCCTGTTTCTGGGAGCTTCCATCGCACTCACCCAGCAGGATCTCAAAAAGGGGCTGGCGTACAGCACCGTCTCCCAGCTGGGTTACATGATGCTGGCCATGGGTTGCGGCGCCCCCGTTGCCGGCATGTTTCACCTGGTGACCCATGCCTTCTTCAAGGCCATGCTTTTCCTTGGCTCAGGCTCGGTGATCCATGCCATGGAGGAGGTGGTGGGCCATGAACCCGTGCTGGCCCAGGACATGCGCCTCATGGGCGGATTACGGCGTTACATGCCGGTCACTGCCAGCACTTTCTTGATTGGCTGCATCGCCATCGCCGGCATCCCCCCCTTGGCGGGCTTCTGGAGCAAAGACGAAATCCTCGGCCAGGCCTTCCATACCTTCCCGATCCTCTGGGCGGCCGGTTTCCTGACGGCAGGCATGACAGCGTTTTACATGTTCCGCCTTTACTTCCTCACCTTTGAAGGCAGTTTCAGGGGCAACGACAAGGGTCTGCAGGCCCAGCTGCTTGCCGCCGCAGGTAAGTCAAGCGATCACGAACATGCTGAACAAGCTGATAGCCACCACGCCGACCATCCCCATGAATCGGGTTGGCAGATGGCTACACCCCTGGTGGTTTTGGCTGTTCCCTCAGTCCTGATCGGTTTGCTGGGGATGCCTTGGAACAGTCGTTTTGCGGCCCTGGTGGACCCCCATGAAGCCGTCGAGATGGCGGAGCATTTCTCGTGGCAGGACTTTCTGCCCCTGGCCGGTTCCTCGGTGGCCATTTCGGTAGCGGGCATCAGCCTGGCGGTGTTGGCCTATGCC
>JBKDVK010000219.1:0-6756 GCA_046338875.1 Cyanobacteriota bacterium
ACACCCGCCTGCAATTGGGCCAACAGGGGTCGGGGATCGCCCTCCAGGGCCGGCCGCCGCACCTGCCACCCGGGCCAACGGCCGCGCAAGCTGGGATCGGCCCGCAGGGATTCATCCAGGGCGACGGGCAAGCGAGCGGCCAAAGCCCACAAACCCTCGCCATCCTCGGGCGGCAGGGGTTGCTCGAACCATTCCAGCCGGGGCTCATCCGCCAGCCGATCGGCCCAGCGGGCCGCGGTGGCCCGGTCCCAGCCGCCATTGGCATCGAGGCGCAGCCGATCTGGGGGACGCAGGCGCTCCAGCAGCTCCCCCAGGACCGCCCACTCCAGCCCATCGGCCGCCGCGGCCACCTTCCACTTGAAGGTGAGGGGGGGGCGCCGGCTGCCCTGACGGGCCAGCAGATGGTCGACGGCGGCCAATGCCGACTCCCCCGCGGGCAACAGCCAGGCCGCCGGGGGCGCCGGCCGCCAACCACCGGCGCCAGGCCCCACCCGGCCATCCAGTTCGGCCAGGGCCGAGCCGAGGGCAAAGCCCAGCGCCAACGGCAGGGCGGGCAGCAACCTTTCCAGCTCCTGGCGACTGCGGACGGGGCCTAGATCCGCCAGGGCGGCCGCCGCGAGCGGACAGGCAAGGGCCCGGGGGGTCGGGGTCAGCAGCAACGGCGCCGCCTCGCCCCAGCCCACCCGGCCCTCGCCTTTCTCCAGGCGCAACAGCCAACCACACCGGTCGCTCACCGCCCCATGGGCCGTGACCAGGGCCGTCGGCAGCACAAAAGAGAAGGGTCGCCAGCTCAAACGCAGCAGCGCGTCAACGCCGGCGCCGCTGGCGTTCATGGCCCCTGGATCGGCCCGAGGCCAACGGCGCCGAGCCGGGCCAGCCAGGGGGCCAGGGCCAGGCCCGCCGCCAGGCCCAAGCCGCTGAGGGCCTGGAAGCGCAGGGCCAGGAACTTGCTGCCGCTGATGCGCTCGGGCTGGTCATGGGCCTGGCCCAGCAATTGGATCAGGGCGCGGGCGGGGGGCAGGCCGATCGCCCCCAGCAGGGCCGAAAGGGGCCACCACCCCAGCAGCACCGGCGCCCACTGCAGGGCCAGGGAGATGGCCACAAACCAGGGCACCAGGCCAGCGGCCCGGGCGGTGCCGAGGCGCACCACCGGCGAGCGTTTGCCATGGGAGGCGTCTTCGGCCACCTGATGGAAATGGGAACAGAACAGCACCAGGGCTGTGGCGAGGGCCGGTCCGCTGCCCAGCACCAGGGCGGTGCCCCAAGGGATAGCGCCGCCAGGGCCATCGGCCGGCTGAGCGGGGGCCAGGGCCAGCAGGGCTGCGGCGGTGGCGCAGGGGCCGAAAGCCAGCCAGCAGAGGGGTTCTCCCAAGCCGCGGTAGCCCAGTCGAAAGGGCGGTCCCTGATAGATGTATCCCAAGCCGCAACACAGCAGCACCAGGCCAAAGACCGCCGGGGTACTGCGCAATGCAACCAGCGCCATCAACAGCAGGCCAAGCAGCAGGGCCCCGTTGGCCCAAACCGCCACCCGATCCCGCCGGCCGGTGAGATTGACCAGGGAATGGGGTTTGCCGTGGGCATCGACGCCGGTGTCGGCATCAAAGACATCGTTTGCCAGGTTTTCCCAGGCCAGCAGCAACACCGCCGCCAGCAGAAACAACAGCAGCTGGGACTGGCTGACCGGCAGACCTTGGCTGCGGCGCCAGCCGGCCGCCAGCAGCACCGGCATGACCGCCACGGCATACATCGGCCACTTGATGGCGGCCTTCCAGAGGCGCCGCCGCTCGGGCCTTGGATCCGTCATGAAGGAGTTGGGCAACGGCTGGAACCGAACCATTTGAGCAGCCCTGACGCCAGCCTCGGTGCCAAGACAGGGATCAGCCCCGCATCACTTCCGGGATGGGCATGGCCTCGGCAGCAACCTTATCGAGACCCGTGCTTGGCCCCGGGGTATCGCCGCTAAGCCGCCGACGTTGCAGCTGGCGATCACTGGGCAACCTCACTTTCCAGGCCAGGCCCAGGGCCTCCAGCAGGCGAATGAAGCCAAAGGTGGGATCCACCAGCGCCACGAGTCGATCGCCACGGAAGCTGTAGCCATGGCGGGCCGAATGCTGGAAGGCATGGTGCAGGTTGTGCCAGCCCTCGCCAAGCGTGAGGAAGGCCACCAAAGAGTTGTTGCGGCTGTTGTCGGCGGTGCGGAAGGGCTGGCTGCCGAAGATGTGGCTGAGGGAATTGACCGTTTGAACTCCGTGAAACAGCACGGTGGTACTGAGACAGAAAGCCCCCAAGTAGGCCAGCCCACCGATCTGATACGACAGCAAGGCCAGCAGCAGCAGCGGCACGAAGTGGAAGCGGTCGATGGCCCGCAGCACGGGATCCGCTTCCACATCGGCGGGCAGGGCCTGGGGCAGGAATTGGGGAGAAAGCAACCAGCCTCCCTGGGACCACAGGAACCCCCGCAAACCGGCGTGGGGCAGGAACGGCGAATGGACGTCCGCCGCCGCATCGGGACTGCCGTGGTGGGCCAGGTGGTGGGCTTTCCACCAGCTGGGGCCCATCTGGCCAGCACTGGCACCCACGAAGCAACCCAGGCGCAACAGGGTTGGGGAGGTGTCGTAGGAGCGGTGCGTCAGCAGCCGGTGGTAGATGGCCGTGGTGGCCAACATGCGGATCAGGTAGAGGCCCAAGGCCCAGGCCATGGCCCCCAAACTGAAGCCAGTGGCCAGTAACAACAGGCAACCGACGTGACTGAGAAGGATAAAAACAGGACCAAGCCAGTATCCAAACAAGGTCAAACGTGAATAGGCGGCCATTAAACCGGACCTATTGCCGAGAAAATTCTAGTGAATTTCAAACAAACCACCCAGGTAAATTCCATTCTACCCAATTCGCCTGGCGAAAGTGTGGCCATGGCGTCACGGTACCCCCCGGGGCGTAACGGCTTGCTACGACCTGGGCCCTTCCACGGCCATCAGCCGTCTTGGACCCGGCAACGCCCCATACATTTGTCGAGCCTTCTCCCCGGTTGCGAGGTTTCCCGGTGCAGGCTCCTCCGTCCTTCTCCGACCTAGCCGCGGAAGCCACCCGGCTGGCCGCAGGTCACGACGAAGACGGGCTGATCAGCCTGGCGATGCCCCTGGCCCCCGTCGATCCCCTGCGGGTGCTGCCCGAACTGCAGGATGGCGAAGGCTTTCGCTTCCTCTGGGATGGCAGTCCAGGCCTCTGCCTGGCGGCCAGCGGTCGCGCCCACCACCTCGAACTCAGCGGCCCGCGCCGCTTCGAGCTGGCCCAGCGCTTCAGCGCTCTCACCCTCAGCCGGCTGGCCAGCGGGCCCTTGCCCTGCCCGGCGCTGGCCAGGCCCCGGCTGCTGCTGGCCTTTGCCTTCTTCGCCAGCCCCCTGCTGCCGGGCGACGGCGCCCCGGGGGTGCAGGCGGTGCTGCCCCGCTGGCAGCTGAGTCGCCAGGGGCACCATTGCTGGCTGCGACTGCAGGGGGGACTGGGTGGCGGCGTCACGCCCCGGGGGCTGGCCGAAGAACTGTGGGAAAAGGCCCGGCGACTGGAAAGCTGCGCCGCCGCAGGCGATAGCCCCAGCCATGCCCCCAAGCTGTGGGCGACTCCACTGGCCATCGAGCCCTCCTGGCAGGTGGGCTATCGGCAGGCCCTGGATAAGGCCCTCGAACTGGTGCGGGGCGGTGACCTGCGCAAGCTGGTGCTGGCGGCTCGCCAGCAATTGCGGCTGGAATCCGCCCCCGATCCCCTGACCCTGTTGGCCGAGCTGCGCCACAGCCAAAGCGGCAGCTGCCGTTTTCTCTGGCAGCGCCGCCCTGGCGAAGCCCTGCTGGGGGCCTCTCCCGAACGCTTGCTGACGGTGCGTCAGGGACAGCTATGCAGCGACGGCCTGGCCGGCACCGCCCCCCAGGGGGAAGCCGCCCCCGACCTGCTGCGCTCCGTCAAGGACCGCCATGAACACGAGCTGGTGGTGGACACGATCACCGAAGTGCTGCAGGCGGCTGGCCTGAACCCGCGGCGTTCCCGACACCCGCGCCTGGCGCGCCATGGAGCGTTGGTGCATCTGCATACGCCAATCACCGCCCGCCTTGGGGGGCAACACCCCCTGACCCTGGCGGAAGCTCTGCATCCGACGCCCGCCGTGGCGGGCCTGCCCCGTCGCCAGGCGATGGCCTGGCTGCGCACGCTGGAACCCTTCGAAAGGGGCCATTACGCCGCCCCCATCGGCTGGCTGGACAGTGAGGGGGATGCCGACCTGCGGGTGGCGATCCGCAGCGGCATCCTGCGCGGGGACCAACTGGAACTGACGGCCGGGGCCGGCCTGGTCTGCGGCTCCCAGCCCGAGCGCGAACTTCAGGAGGTGGCCTTGAAGCTGGGGGTTCTGCAGCAGCAACTGCACCTGCTGGGTGATCCCAGCCACCACCTGGCCCCCTGCTGACGGGTCAGACGGCCACCAGGGGGGCCGCGCCCTGCAGCAGGCGTTGCAGCACCAGATCGGCCAGGGGCACACCGGCCAAGCGCTCCACTTCCCGGATGCCGGTGGGGCTGGTGACATTGATTTCAGAGAGGTGGCCATCGATGACATCAATGCCCACAAAAAACAGACCCTCCTGGCGCAACCAGGGGGCGAGCTCGCCACAGATCTGCCGCTCCCGCTCGCTCAGGTCACAAGCCTGGGGAACGCCACCAACGGCCAGGTTGCTGCGGAAGTCGCCAGCCACCGGCAAGCGATTGACGGCCCCGAGGGGCTCGCCGTCCACCAACAGGATGCGCTTGTCGCCGGCCTCGACACCCTTCAGAAACGCCTGCACCATCACTGGCAATTGCTCCTGGTTGGTAACCAATTCGAGCAGGGCCCGCAGGCCCGGCGTCCCGGCGGCAGCAAAAACCACCCCCTGGCCGGCGCGGCCGCCGAGGGGCTTGAGCACCACCTCGCCGTGGTCGGCCACGAAGGCGGCCAGCTGGTCGACCCGGCTGCTCACCAACGACGGGGCCATCAGGTAACTGAAGCGCAGGGCGCTCAATTTCTCGTTGTGGCCGCGCAGGGAATCGGGACGGTTGAGGACGCGCACGCCCCTGGCGCTGGCCAGGTCGAGGAGATGGGTGGCATAGAGATAGGCCTCATCCACCGGCGGGTCCTTGCGCATCCAAATCCAGCCGAAACGATCGAGGGGCAGGAGCTGGGCATCTGAGGCGCTGAACCAGGGGTCGGGAACCTGCCACTGGCCGCCCTCGCAGGCCATGGGCGCCAGGGAGAGGCGACGCACCCAGCCATAGGCGCGGTGGCCAGCCGCCCCAAGGGCGTCATCGGCGCGGGCGGAAAGGTCGGCAAGGGTGCAGACCCAAACCTCCAGGCCGGCCCTCTGGGCCGCCTGCATCAGCGCCACGCTGGAGTCCTTGCTCGGCCGCAGTCGCTCGATCGGGTCGACCACAAAGAGCTGGGCCCCCTGACGCTCGCTGGTGTTGATCACGCTTTCCGGCCCAGCAGGCCATCGAGCTCGCCACTGCGCTCGAGGGCGTACAGATCGTCACAGCCGCCAAGTCCCATGTTGTTGATAAACACCTGGGGAACGCTGGTGCGGCCGGTGGCGCGGATGGCCATGCGGCTGCGGGCCTCCTGATCGCCATCAATCCGGTATTCGCTGTAGACGACGCCTTTGCGATCAAGGAGCGCCTTGGCACGGATGCAGTAGGGGCAGAACTGCCAGGTATAGATCTCCACCTGGGGTGGCTTCCCGGAGCCCGAAGCGGAGGATTCCTGCCCGATCGAGGACTGGGCCATGGATCAAACAAATTACAAACCTCGTCCAGCGTAAGCAGCTCACCGCCAACGGCCGGCTGGGGGCACCGACCCACTGGTACGGTCGAATAAAGCCATGCATTGCCCCCGTGCTCGACCTCACGGATTTCAAACGCGACCTCTCCGAGCTCACCGACCGCCTGGGCCATGCCCAGGACTGTCTTTGACGTACCGGCCCTGAATGCCCGCCAGCAAGATCTAGAGCAGCTCGCCTCCCAGCCCACGTTCTGGGATGACCAGGCCAATGCCCAAAAGCAGATGCGCCAGCTCGACGAGGTCAAAGCCCAATTGTCCCAGCTCAGCCGCTGGCAAGGGCTGATCGACGACGGCCGGGCCACCCTCGAGCTTTACGACCTCGAACCAGACGACGACCTGCTGGCGGAAGCTCATGCCGGTCTGCAGAGCCTCCGCTCCGACCTGGACCGCTGGGAATTGGAGCGGTTGCTCGCCGGCACTTACGACAAGGAGGGGGCGGTGATTTCCATCAACGCCGGCGCCGGGGGGACCGATGCCCAGGACTGGGCCCTGATGTTGATGCGCATGTACACCCGCTGGGCCGAAGACCACGGCATGAAGGTGACGGTGGATGAACTCTCCGAAGGGGAAGAAGCGGGCATCAAAAGCTGCACAATCGAAATTGACGGGCGCTACGCCTATGGCTATCTGCGTAACGAAAAGGGCACCCACCGCCTGGTGCGCATCTCGCCCTTCAATGCCAACGACAAACGGCAGACGAGCTTTGCCGGTGTCGAGGTGATGCCCAAACTTGATGAAGATGTGAAGCTCGACATCCCCGAAAAAGACCTGGAGGTGACCACCTCCCGCTCCGGCGGCGCCGGCGGCCAGAACGTCAACAAGGTGGAGACGGCGGTGCGCATCCTGCATATCCCCACCGGCCTGGCCGTGCGCTGCACCCAGGAGCGCTCCCAGCTGCAGAACAAAGAAAA
>JBKDVK010000220.1:0-20197 GCA_046338875.1 Cyanobacteriota bacterium
AGAAGCGCAACAACCCGTAGGTGCCTAACTTGAGCAGCACCCCAGCCAGAAGCACCGAAACCGGACTGGAGGCCTGGGTGTGGGCATCGGGGAGCCAGCTATGGAAAGGAAACAGGGGGATCTTGATGCCAAAACCAATCAATAGGGCGCCTAACAGCAGTAATTGACTCCCCATTGCCAAGCGATCACTGTAGATCGGGGTGATACTGAAATCAGCCACTCCCGTCAACAGGGCCAATCCCAAGAAGGCCCCCAGAATCAACATCCCTGAAACCGCCGTAAATAATAAAAATTTGGTGGCGGCGGCGGCCCGATCGGCGCCACCCCAGATGGAAATCAACAACCAAAGGGGTATGAGCTCAAGCTCATAGAACAGCAAGAACAACAACAAATTACCAGCCATAAAGGCACCATTGACGGCGCCGCTGATGATCAAAAGCAGCGCAAAATAAAGCCGAGGTCGCTCATTGATATCCCTGGTGCAAACAGCGGTAACTAGGCTCAAAGCGCTGTTGATCAACAAAAGCGGCAGGGATAGACCATCGATTCCCAGCCGATACTCCAAGCCAAGACCGGGCAGCCAAGGCAGGGTCTCGACCAACTGAAGATCGGGAAGTGCGGGGTTGAAGGCTATGAGCAGCACCAGATTCCAGAGCAGCTGGGCGACCAGCACCACCAAGGCAATCGAACGCATGCGTCCTGGAGGAGCCTGACCAGGCCATAGCAGCAGCAGTAAACTGCCGAGGAAAGGGATCAAGAGCAAGGCACTAAGCATGATTTTCTCCTATGCCCTGAGCCAGGCAAGGCTGGCAAAAAGCAATACAATCGCCACAATCACTGTCAATACATAACTCTGCAACTGGCCGCTCACCCCAAGTTTCAAACCCTCGGCACTGGCAAGCGAAAAGCCGCCAACTCGACGCACCAGGCCATTGACGACGACCCGATCAAAGGTATTTGTGAATTGGGCCAAACCGGAAACCCAGGCAACAATTGTAGCTCTATAGATTCGATCGGTATAGAAATCAAACGCCAATAGATCCTGCAAGGTTCGCAGGGGCCGCAACATCGAACGGGACCAAAAGCGATCGAGCCGCACCAAGGCACCGCTCACCAAACCAACCAAGCCCGTGCTCACCACAAGCAAGGCACTGGTTAGGGAGACAGGCACGACACCTGGAGAGTCATCGAGCCGGGCCATGATCAAGGGGGTGAGCATCACGATCACCATCAGGCTGACCATGGGCAAAGCCATCAGCCAGTTGACCTCAGGAGTGCGCTTGGTCTTGGCGTGGGGCACATCCAGAAAAACCTGGCGGAAGACGCGCACCAGGTTGAAGGCCGTCAGGCCATGGACCAGCAGCACAACGGCGGCGAAGATTGGGGTTTGCTGCATCAACCGATCCACCATCAGCCCATAGGACCAGAAACTTCCCAGGGGTAAAATTCCAGTAAGGCCGGCCGCTGCCACCAGATAGGCGCCGGTGGTGGCGGGCATGCGGCTGCCCAGTCCGCCAAGCTCGGTGATGTCCTGACAATTGGTGGTGGAGATGACACTGCCCACACTCATGAACAGCAGGGCCTTGGCCAGGCCGTGGGCCAGCAGCAACAGCAAGGCCACTAGGGGTTGTTGCAGGGCAATGGCAATAAAGACCAAGCCAAGGATTGAACTGGTGCCATAGGAAAAGGCCCGTTTCAGATCCACCTGGGCGATGGCCACCAAGGCGCCACCCACAGCACTGATGGTGCCTACAACCAACAAGCCATTCAGGGCCAGGGGCGAGAGTGTGAGCAGGGGCATGACCTTGATCAGCACCAGGGCTCCGCAGGTGACCACCACAGAATTGCGCAGGATCGAAGCGGGGTTGGGACCCTCCATGGCCTCATCCAGCCAGAGGTGCATCGGGAACTGGGCACACTTACCCATTGGTCCGGCGATCAACCCCAATCCCAGCAGGTTGACCGCCAGGGGAGTGAGGGCACCGCTGGCCTGGGTGCGGGCAGCCCAGGCATAAAGATCGGAAAATTCGAGCGAACCCGCCCAGGCAGATAGGGCTACCACAGCCATCAAGAGCAGCACATCTCCCACCCGTTTGGTGAGAAAAGCATCACGTGCAGCTGTAACAACCAGAGGTTGGGCATACCAAAACCCCACCAATAAATAGGTAGAAAGAGTGAGCATTTCCAGCAGAAAATAGCTCATAAATAGATTGCTACTCATTACCACCCCCGCCATCGCCCCTTCAAAGAAGCCGACCAAGGCATAAAAACGAGCCAGGGACCATTCCTTGTCCATATAACCAAGGGCAAACACCTGGCATAGGACACTCATCGTGGTCACCATCTCCAGGGCGGCCAGATTGGTAAAGGAAAGATCGAATCCAATCCTCAGGTTCAGGTCGGCGATCTGAAACCAGGGCCATTCCAGATGGCGGGCCCCAGTCCGCAGCACCTCCCTGATCACCAAGCTGCCGTGCACCAAGGCAACAACTGAAAGTAATAAATTCAAATAGGCGGCTGGCCTGGGGCCTTCGCGTTTGATCCAGCCGGTGGCCCAAGGCAGGGACAGGAGCATGCCGCTGAACCCGTACAGCGGGATCAACCAAGCGGTCTGAATCGTTAGGGGCAGGCCTTCAGGCAAAGGAAACGGCACTCGACTGGGTCCGACGGCAAGGGGGCTGGCGCTGGAATCTAGTCATTAAGGAAAGCCCAAGCTCTGGGTCAGATCCTCGTCAGAAGCTGGCGTGCGTGGGCTCGGCCAGGGCCTCAGAAGAGGCGAAGCTGGCCAACCACTCCTGCAATTCCTGGCCATGGGCGGATTCCTCCTGCCAAAGGGCTGCAAAAAAAGCACGGTTGTCGGCGTCGGCGATGGCTTCGCAGAACCGCACGGCTTCGGCGTAATGCTCAATTAAATCGACCTCAAGCACCGCATCAAGGCGCAGCAATCCCTCCAGATCGGGGGCGTGGCTGATCGGCTTGAGCTGGGAAGCCCCGGGGGCAAGTCCAAGTTGCAACATGCGTTTCACAATGCGTTCGGCATGTTGCAACTCCTCCACCGTTTCGCGACGAAAACGGCCAGCCGCCTCAAGATCACCCCATTGTTCAGCCAGGCAAGCCTGGGTCATGTACTGCTGGACTGCGGAAAGTTCCAGACTCAGGGCGCGGCCTAGGTAACCCGAGACCCGCGGATGAACAGAGAGCATGGGGCTCAGAGGCGACGGGGACCTTCGCTGGCGATCAGTGCCGGCTCGACTTCAGAGTGGGGGCGGGCAATGATGTGGGCCGCCACCAGGCCATCCCCGACCCGCTCGCAGGCATCTGCTCCGGCCCGCACTGCGGCGTTCACAGCACCAGTTTCACCGCGAACCATCACGGTGACATAGCCACCACCAACGAATTCGCGGGCCACCAGGGTGACTTCTGCCGACTTGGTCATGGCGTCAGCCGCCTCGATCGCAGGCACTAGACCGCGGGTTTCAATCATGCCGAGGGCAATGCCCTGCACTGAGGAGGCCATGGGAAAAGGGATAAGGGAAAACGGGGAACGGGTCGGGGTGCCGCCGCTGAGGGAAGACCCACCAGCGGCAGACGGGCTGCCAGGCTTGAGAGCGCCGCCCTGCGCCGGCTGGCCTGAGCCGTTGGCAGGGGCAGCTACCGAAGCCGCCTTGGCTGTTGAGGCAGCCAAGGCGGAGCTGCGAGATCGGTTGGAGCGTGAAGGCACCGATCGGGTCGCCCTTGCGGGGGCACTGCGATTAGTTGGCGAAGGCCCGCTGGTGGCCGCGGGCAGGGCAAGGGAGGCGGGGGGGGCCTCTTCCGCCACTGTCAAGTCTTTGATGGGTTGGACCTCCACAGTGACCCCGTAGGCCATGACCTCAGGGGGCTTTTCCTGGCTGGGCAAGAGCAGCGGATCGGCCGCAATGGCCCCGGTGGGTTCGGAGAGGGCCTCCGGACCTGGGGGCGACTGGTCGTAGGCAAGGGGCAGGGTCACCGGATCGTCCTTGGCCACCGGAGTTTGCACCGGCTGGGCGGGTTTGGCCGCAGCGCGGGCGGGGCTACTGGCAACCCTTCGCCGGGCAGGGCTGCGGCCGGATCGTGGGGTGCTGTTGGCCATGGCAAGAAGGGAGAGAAAAAAGGGAAGAACCGAAGCCGAAAAGAAGCCCTGGGGGGATCAAAGAAGGGCGCAATACTTACCCATCGGGTTCCCAGAAATCGATGATCCCGGCGACGGTCAGGTCGGTCAGGATGGCTGGGTCGGGGCAGGCAAAACGGGCGGCACTGCCACTGGCTGTGAATACCCAGTTTCCATTTGCGGCACCAACGGGATCCACCGCCACGCTGAGCTTGCCCTTGGGCGTGCGCAGGATGCGCAGATTCATGTGGCTCAATCCCTCGACCCGATGGGTGCAAACCAAGGAGCCAGCCACCTGCATGATTTCCATCAGGCCTTACCCCCGTTCGCGGTCGCTGCTGCTGACACCGGGGCGGCATTGCTGGCCAAAGCCTTGGCTGCATCCGGATCCCAATGGTCAATAATGCCGACGATGGTCAGGTCGCTGGGATAGGACTTGCTGCCAGCGGCCTCACGGGCAGCAGAGCTGCCGACGCAGATCACCCAATCGCCTGGCACACAGCCAACTGCATCTACGGCAACCTTTTGGGTACTGCCATCGAGAACAACCTGAAGATGTTTGTGTTCAAAATCAGGAATGCGATTGGTGGAAACGAGAGGCTTAACAACTTTACAGATCAACATCTTAATGTCCTCCTACGGTGGTGAAGCTAATGGTTGAGCCTACTGCTTCCGCTGGCACGTGGCGGTCCTGATCGCGCACAGTGAGCAGGGCATGCAATAAACCCTGCGAATAAAGATCACGATAGCGTTCTTCAATGGCGGCCTGCACCCGTTCGGCATGGCGAATCGCCCGTTCCCTGGCCCCGGGAACCGTACCGTGATAATCGAAACGCACAACAACCGGAACGGGAAGTCCCCGGGAAACATTCAGTCCCCGGAAAATTTTCACACCCACATCGAGGTCAGGAGCACCTTCCTCCACCGTATCCATGTAGGCAAAGTAGGTGAGATTGCGAAGGTGTATTTCCTTGAAGCCGATGCCCACCCCAATGAATCTCTCAGCGTGGCCGGCATCGGCATAATGACAATCTTGATGGTATTGACGAACGTAATCAATCTGGGAGAAGTTATTGGCCAACAGACGGGCAATCAGTTTGACCATGCCCGGGTCGGGGGTGGAGGCAGCCGCTTCCTGGACGATGGCTTCGACTCGCTGCCAAGCCTGTTGGGCGCTGAGGTCACGGGTGGCCTGATAAACCGCCTCCGCATCCAGCCAACGATCAAGGCGGGTCGTGCCATCGAGGCCAGGTACATGGACCCTGATGGCATCGGTATCGGTGTCGATACCGAGTAAGAGCAGATCAACGGAGGCCCCGCAACAGAAGCTGTTCTCAACAGCCTCCTGAAAATCGCTAAGACGCTGCAAACCGCAAGCTGCCGCTGCGGCATCGTCACTGCCATGGGCCGCACAGCCCTCATGGGCTGGATCGCGGGAACTGAAGTGATAAAGAACAACCTTTAAGTAGCGGGTGTCCTCGTGGGCGGAATTGGGACGACCTTCCCGGTAACGCCTGTGCTCGGTTTTCACCCAGCGATTCACCGTATTTTCGACATCAAACAAGGCACCGGCATGGGGCCGCCGCCGCACCGAGCTGTAGGGCAGGCGCAGGGCAAAAGCGATGGCATGGGCCAGCCTTCCATCGGCGCAGGGGGTGACATCCAGCAAATGGAAGCCACAAGAAAGCAGAAAGGCGTCGAAGGCTTCAGCGGCGGGACTGCCAGGACAGGCCCCAAGGGGATCCTGTTCGTAAAAAGCAGCGCTGGTTTGCTCGTAGGTTTCAAAAACGCACCAGGCAAACAGGGTGCGCATGTCCAACTGGGTGACCCAGGCCCGCTCCAGGATCGGCAGGGGCAGCTGATAACCCAGTTCTGCCTGAGCCACAGCTTGGGCCTGGTTGATGAAGTCGCTTTCGTGCTGAAGGGCGGAAAGCTTCTGCAGCACCGGCACGATGCGATCGAATGCCGCCTTCACCCTGGCGTCGTAGGCATGGAGAGCGGCATTGCGGGCGCCATCACTGAGGGGATGGAGTCCACCGGAACGGCTGGAAGCCAGCGGTGCTGAGCCCGCAATGGGGATCGGGCCTGCCGGGGGGCGAAGAAGCTGGCAGTTACTGGCTGCTGGTGCTGCAGGAGGTGCTGGTGCTGCAGTGGGTAACGGGGCAGAAGTGGGTAACGGGGCAGAGTTGGGGACTGGCGCGGACGAGATGGCTACCCCAGCGGCAGCGGGGGCGCCTGGGGACTCGCTCAGGGATTGAACCTGATCGGCGGCGCCAGCTTGGTTGGCACGGCGCCGTGGTGCCGTCGGAGCCAGAACCCGGATCGTGGTGGAGGCGGGACGGCGGGAGGGCATCGCGATCAGCCCCGGGCGCCGCCAGAAACGGTGATCAGGGAACCAGCCTGGGTGTTGCCACTGGCACCGGTGATACGACTGACAGGCTCGGGAAGTTCCTCATTGCGTTTGGGCTGGAAGGCAGGCATGGCTGCGAGCGGACCTGGACGGGTGGGATTGCGGCGGCGGGCGGAGGCCCCTTCGGTGCCGGTCACATGCTTACCCCGATTCCAGTCATCGCCGCTGATGGAGAGACCCGAAGACTGGCCTGCACCCGTGACTCGGGAGGTCTGGCGACTGGAGGGATCAACCTTGGCCACAGGAGCAGCGGCAGGGGCGGCAGCCAGGGAAGCTGCGGCACCCCGGGCCGGACCGGCTGCAAGGACATTGCGGGGAGCTGAAGGGCCGCGACGATCGAAGCGGAACTGCTCGGTGCCGGTCACCTTGTCATTGGCCATGTCGAAGGGGCCCGTGATGCGTCCGCCAAACTCATAGGTGCTGCCGGTGACACAACCGGTGCGATCACGCTCCGCCTGGGCAACCCGGGCCGGAGATTGGACGCTGAATTCCTGCCAGGGCTCCGCAGCAAGGGTCTGGGGAAAGTCCGCATCACTTTCCTGGGCGGCCCCACAGACAGCCCGGGTCTGGTCGGAACCGATGTATTGGGTGCCGGAGATCACTTCACAGGCTCCCCGATCGGCACCGGTCATGACCCCGCCGATGCCCGGTTGGATCCCGGTCATGACCGTGCCCATGCGCACAGGCGTACGACGGCGCACGTTGTCCACTTGCTCGGTGGAGCACCAACCACCGGCCTGCTCAAGACCGGCGTAGGGAGTGCCGGTTACGGCCTTGCAGGTGCCTGGTTCGTCGCCGGTCACCAGCTCGGAGCGGCCGGTACGGGTGCCACTGACGACCTGATTCCGGTTGGTGATGCTGAAACCGACCTTGGCCGCTTCCGCAGGAGCGGTGATGCCACAGAAGGTTTGGTATTGCTGGTTGCCGACGTATTCATCGCCGGTCACCAGGCGGCAGGAACCCGGTTCGTCACCGGTGACCCTTTCGCTGCGGCCGACGGAGGTACCGGTGACCCCCGTGCCCCGCAGGGTCTGGAGCTGGCTGACCTTGTTGGGGGCCCTGCCGGGCAGCTGGTTTTGCTGTCCGACGTATTGATCGCCCGAGAGCTGCCGGCCCGAACCGCTCTCATTACCGGTCACCAGCTCGGAGCGGCCCACCATCACCCCCGAAACTTTCTGGCCACCAGCGCTCAGCGCTTGGCCCACCTTGCGGGGTCCGGGTGTGGCAGTTCCGCACCAGGCGCTTTCCTGGTTGGCAGAGACATACTCAGTACCGGTCACCAGCTTGCAAGTGCCCGGTTCATCGCCTGTGACCTTCTCAGAGCGACCGACCTCGTTACCGGTGACGCGATTGCCTTGGCTGGTGGCCGAGACGCGCACCTTGGCTGGCTGGGTGCCCAAGGGAGCGCTCTGGCAAAAAGTATTGAAAATCTCAGCTCCGAGGTATTCAGTTCCGGTGACCGCGCGGCAGGTGCCGGCTTCGTTACCCGTGGTGGCAAGCGAACGGTTGGCCTGGGTGCCGGTGACGGTCTGGCCCTGGCTGGTTTCGGTCAGGCCCACCTTCCAACTGGCGTCGGCTGCGGCCGCCAAGCGGGCGCCGTTGCGGTTGGGGCCACTGGGACGACAACCGCCCCCATTGCGGGCGGTGCCGGCCGAACCCACCTTGCTCTTGAGTTCGCGCACCTTCTGGGCCAGTTCCCGACTGGAAAGATCCGGGTTGGCCTGGCGTGCCACGGCGGCGGCGGTGGTGCTGGTGGCAGTAGTGGCCGCTTTACCCCTTTTCGAGAGGGCTTCACGACGGGCCAGGACCAGGGCCCGGCTGGAGTTGTACTGGGCCGAGCGCTTGACGGTGGCGCGGCGTTCTGCGGCGGCATTGGCGGAAGCATTGGTACCGGCGCTGCCGTTGCGCCCAGCCTGGCTGCGGCTGCGGGCGGCGCTGCTGCTCAACGAACGGGAGAGATCGGCAGCCTTTACCTCCACAGGGGGAGCCGCGACCGCGACCGTGGCTGCTGGGGCGGGCTGCTGGCGGGCGACTTCGCTGCGGGTGCGATCGCGGGAATTGTCAGCGCGCTTGCCGCGGCGGGAGAGGGCCTCACGGCGAGCCAGCACCAAATCACGGCTGGGATTCGGAATTGCCCGAGTGGGACTGCGGCGGGATTCGCCGGACCGACTGGATAGGTCCGGGGCCGGCCGCGCAACGGCGGACCTGGCCGCCCTGGCGCTGGCGGGTGCAGGTTTTACGGCTACCGGGGCAGAACTGGCAGGAGAACTGGCAGCAGAAGCAGTGGCAGCAGCAGCAACCGGCTCCGTACGGGTGGCACGGGCATCGGCAGCTGTTCGAACCCGAACCGGGGCCGAATTGAAGCGACTTTCGGCTTTTTTGCCGCCGTTAGTAAGCGCTTTGCGCCGCTCCAGAGCAGCTTCACGACTGGTTGTGCTGGCCATGTCCGCCCGGAAAATAAAAGGAAGTAACAAAATCTTGAAACAGCCTGCCTGAGAAGAGCCGGCTGAAACCCCCATAGGGATATCAGCCGGAATAGGGCATAACTGTTAGACAAATCACATCAAAATGTGATTCCGTTTCAAAGACGCAATCAGCGGCCTTCGAACACAACGAAGCAGGACCCCTGGCTTTGGGTATAGGCGTCGTAGCCAACCAGGCGAACGTGGTGGTCAGGATAAGCGCGATGGCAAGCCTCGAGCTCATTGACAATCACGCCAAGATCCTTCTCTCCAAAGAAAGGAAGTTTCCAATAGGACCAATAAGTGGCCATGGAGCGACTGGGATGAACGTGCTCAATCAGGGGGCTCCAACCCTGGGCAATGATGTAAGCGATTTGGTCGTAGATCTCGTCCTGGGTCAGCGGCGGCAGGAAGCCGAAGGTCTCCAGGGTGGCGACTGTTTGATAGTCACCCACGGTGCTCGTGAAGGGCATGGGGTTCCTTGGGGGATGGATGTGGGGTCGGCGCGGAAGCGCAAAATCCTTGAAAATGTTGCTTACGGATCAGGGATCCGCTCAGCAAACGAGTGTTTCCGGGGCAGGGCTTAGTGCATGAACACCGCCCTACCTCCGGTTCCGGGGGGACTACTAAACGTCGAGTTTGTCGACAGTGTCGAACTCGAACTTGATTTCCTTCCAGGTTTCCAGGGCAATCGCCAGCTCGGGGCTGTGCTTGGCGGCCTCGGTCAGAATGTCGCGGCCCTCCTTCTCGATCTCACGTCCGGCGTTGCGGGCCTTGACGCAGGCTTCGAGAGCCACCCGGTTGGCAGCGGCGCCAGCCGCCGAACCCCAGGGGTGGCCGTGGGTGCCACCACCGAATTGCAGCACCGAATCATCGCCAAAGATGGCGACGAGGGCGGGCATGTGCCAAACGTGGATACCACCAGAGGCAACGGCGAAGACGCCGCCCATGGAACCCCAGTCCTGATCGAAGAAGTTACCGCGGGTGCGGTCCTCAGGCACAAAGGATTCGCGCAGCTGGTCGATGTAACCGAGGGTGGTCTGACGATCACCTTCCAGTTTTCCGACCACGGTACCGGTGTGCAGCTGGTCACCACCGGAGAGGCGCAGGCACTTCGCCAGCACACGGAAGTGGATGCCGTGCTTGGGATGGCGGTCGATTACCGCGTGCATGGCACGGTGAATGTGGAGCAGCATGCCGTTTTTGCGGCACCACTTAGCCAGACCGGTATTTGCAGTAAAACCACCGGTGATGTAGTCATGCATGATGATCGGCTGGCCCAGTTCTTTTGCGAACTCGGCGCGCTCATACATCTCTTCAGGAGTCGCGGCGGTGCAGTTGAGGTAGTGCCCCTTCTTCTCGCCTGTTTCTTCCTGGGCAGAACGGACGGCCTCAGCGACGAATTCGAAACGGTTCTGCCAGCGCTGGAAAGGCTGGGAGTTGATGTTTTCGTCGTCCTTGGTGAAATCAAGACCGCCGCGCAGGCATTCGTACACCACCCGGCCGTAGTTCTTGCCGGAGAGACCAAGCTTGGGCTTGATGGTGCAGCCCAACAGGGGACGGCCGTATTTGTTCATGCGGTCCCGTTCAACGACGATGCCGTTCGGGGGACCCATGCAGGTCTTGATGAAGGCGAGGGGGAAGCGAATGTCCTCCAGACGCAGGTGGCGCAGAGCCTTGAAGCCGAACACGTTGCCCACCAAAGAGGTGAGAACGTTGGTGATTGAACCTTCTTCGAACAGGTCGAGGGGATAGGCGATGAAGGCATAGAAGGATTCCTTGTCGCCAGGAACGTCTTCGATGCGATAGCAACGGCCTTTGTAGAAGTCGAGATCGGTCAGAAGCTCAGACCAAACAGTCGACCAGGTGCCGGTGGAAGATTCGGCGGCCACAGCGGCAGCCACTTCTTCGCGGGGAACGCCTTCCTGGCCGGTGCATTTGAAGCAGGCCAGCAGGTCGGAGTCGAGGGGAATGTAGTCGGGAGTCCAGTAGGTGTCGCGGTACTCCTTGACCCCAGCGTCGTACTTCTTGCTCATGGGTGTCTCCGGTTGGTTCGTGTGGATGGAAAGGATGGTCAGCGCCTGAGGCGCTTAGCCAATCAGTCCTTGGAACCGATGCCGAAGCTGCTGTTCAAAGCAGGCTCAACTTCGCGGTGGGGGCGGGCAATGATGTGGGCGGCCACCAAGCCGTCACCAACACGCTCACAGGCATCGGCACCGGCGCGGACGGCGGCATTCACGGCACCGGTTTCGCCACGAACCAACACGGTGACGTAGCCACCACCGACGAATTCACGACCGATCAGGCGCACTTCGGCTGCCTTGGTCATGGCATCAGCGGCTTCAATGGCCGGCACCAGACCTCGGGTTTCAATCATGCCGAGGGCAATGCCCATGGTTTCGTTTGCCATTACCTGCTCCTGGAGGAAAGGGTGGAATGTTCGTGAGCAACCCTGCTCCGCCACCTTGCCCCGCGTCAAGCCATTTGGTACGGAGGCCCCATCAAGGTTCCCAGGACCTCTGATAAGGCTAGCTTATGAAATACCTGTCGATCGCAAAGAAATGCTTGCGCCCAAAGGGTTTATCAGGGCTCTTCGTTCAAAAACGGTCGGCGCTGGAAACGAAACCGACGCCGCCGAAACGCCGCATGATCGGGTGTATCTGCTGGCGCAGGGGCTCCAGTTGGCTGGACTCGCAGAACACGACGATGTGGGCATTGGCCCCCAGCCCACTGAAATCCATGGCCTCAGAGATCTCGCCCCCCTCGCCCGATCCGGTGACGTGTCGCATCACGGACCAGCCAGGGGCACCGGCTTGGCGAAGGGCAAGGCAGACCCGGTCCACTTCCCGTTCGCTAACAAAAAGATCAATACGTTGCATTTTTGTTTAAGTGAAGAGGTAAAAACTAAATTTAGCGGGCTGGGATGAAGCGCTGTACAAGGCTGAGATACAGGGGAATCCCCACCACAACATTGAATGGAAAGGTGAGCCCTAGGGCGGTTGAGATATAAAGACTTGGATTGGCCTCAGGCACGGTCATGCGCATGGCAGCCGGCACGGCGATATAGGAAGCGCTGGCACAAAGCACCATAAACAGCAGGGCATCCCCCTGGGGTAAGCCCAACAGGCGAGAGATCCCCAGTCCCAACATGGAGTTGACCAAGGGTGCCACCACGGCGAAGCCGATCAGGAAAGAACCTGCCTTGCGTAAATCCTGAAGCCGCTGGGCAGCGACAAGGCCCATATCAAGTAGAAAGAAGCAAAGCGCCCCATAGAAAAGCTTTTCAGTGAATGGGATCATTTTTTCAACACCCGCTGCACTGAAAGAACTTACTAGAGCACCAATAACGAGACTACCTATCAACAAAAACACCGAGCCATTCAGAAAGGCTTCCCTCAATACCTCCCGCCAATGGAGGGTTTGTGACTCTCCGCCTTTATCGGAATACAGCTTGGCCAAGATCACACCCACAACGATGGCTGGTGATTCCATAAGCGCCAAAGCAGCCACCATAAAACCATCAAAATCAAGTTGCAAAACGTTCAAAAAACTTTCGGCTGTGATGAAGGTCACAGCACTAATTGAGCCATAAGATGCCGCCACCGCTGCCGCATTGGCGGCATCAAGCTTGAGGCGTAAGACATAGAAACATAGCAAAGGTACCGCCAGTGCCATAAAAATAGCGGCACCAATCGTAAGCAACACCTCCGAACCTAGACCGCTATCTGCGAGCTCAATGCCCCCTTTGAAGCCAATCGCCATCAACAAATAGAGCGAGAAGAGCTTGGGCAATGGCGAAGGGATATCTAAATCGGACTTGAACAGAACGGCAAGCACACCGAGGAAAAAGAATAAAATCGGTGGCGATAACAGGTTCTGAAGCACAAGACTTGACTGCATCCTTTGGCCTCCTCGCTTTCGTAACTGCGAGCAAGCTAGAGGCACAACTCGCCCCCAGGTCAGGAGGTACACAAAGTTCGCGCCAGGGGCGACAGACCGTGATGGATTTCCTTAAGGTCCTCCCTGAGGCAGGAACCCTGGTGTTTGCCGGGGGTGGAATGTTCAACCCGTCCCTGCCTCACCCCATTCAAAAGTCAGGGCAATCGCTCTGGGAGAATGGGTGTTTGCCGGCCCCGCTTGCCCCCTCGCCCCATGCCCGTGCTGGTGGTTGCCAGCGGCAATCCCCACAAAGTGGCCGAAATCGCCTCCATGCTTGCGCTTGTCAACCTGGAGGTGCGCCAGCAACCCGAGGGTCTCGAGATAGAAGAGACGGGCAGCACCTATGCGGCTAACGCACGCCTCAAGGCGGAGACGGTGGCGCGCCTCACCGGGCAATGGGCCCTGGGGGACGATTCCGGCCTGGAGGTGGATGAGCTCGGTGGCGCTCCCGGTCTCTATTCAGCCAGGTATGCCCCCACGGATGCTCAGCGCATCGCCCGCCTGCTGGGCGAACTGGGGGATTCCCCCTATCGCGGCGGCCGCTTTATCAGCGCCATGGCCCTCGCCGATCCCCAAGGCCAAACGCGCCTGGAGGGCTGGGGTCTTTGCCATGGAACCATCTTGAGTCAACCCAGGGGCCATGGGGGTGGCTACGACCCGATTTTCTGGGTACGGGAAGCGGGCTGCACCTATGCGGAGATGACGCCCCATCTCAAAGCCCGCCTGGGTAGCCGCGGCAAAGCCGCCCGCGAATTGGCGCCGGGGCTGCGGCAATTGCTCGGTTTGGACTGACTGGGGCATAGAACTGTCCTTGACCTTCGCCACCGTCCCCATGGCCCCGCCCCCAACTGCCGTCACCCAGGCCGCCATCGCCCTGGGCAGCAACATCGGTGACTCGGCCGCCATCTTGAAGAACGCCCTCAAGGCCCTTGACCAACATCCCCAGGTCAGCCTTGTCAGCCATTCCAGCTGGTATCGCACCGTGCCGGTTGGACCCGCCCAGGATGACTTCGTCAACGGCTGCGCCCTGCTAGAGACCGAACTGGCCGCCGAAGCGTTGCTGCAGTTGCTCCTGAGTACGGAACAAGACTTTGGCCGCGTCCGCCTGGAGCACTGGGGGCCCCGCAGCCTTGATCTGGATTTGATTCTGTATGGCGACCAAGTGATTGCCAGCGAACGGCTGCAGGTGCCCCACCCCCGATTGGCGGAGCGCTCCTTTGTGCTGACGCCTCTGGCCGAAATCGCGCCCCAATGGATCGAACCCACCAGCGGCAAGACCATCAGCGAGCTGGCGAACCTGCTGGGTGAAGTGGGAATTCTAGAGCGAATCGCTTGAACAGAACAAAACCAGCAAAGAGACTATGAACAATAATCAGCAACTATATTGCGCTCGATACAATCACTCACCAGCCTTTCCGTAAAATTATTAAGCGGATAGCCAAGGGCTTGTTGAGGTGGCACCCAGGCCCACTCGACGATTTCTTCATTAGGCACCACCTGAGTACTGGCGGAAAAAGCATAATAATTGACCAGGACAAAATGGGCGGGGACATGGAACTGGGAATCCAGAATCGCCTCTTGCAGCAGGGCGAAACGCACCTGCTGCAGATCAAGGGCCACCTCCTCGCGAAACTCCCTCAGCAGCGCCTCCTCGAGGCTTTCGCCCCAATCGAGCTTGCCACCGGGCACGCCCCAGGTGCCGCGCCACTTGGTCGTGCGCACGATCAACACCTCGGCATTGGGGTTCACCACCAAGGCCCCAACGGTGCAAAGGGGGCGGGGCGGGGGAAGGGGCTGGTTCAAGCGTTGATCTGGCCGACGGCCCGCATGGCAGCGGCGGCAGCCTCGTCGATATCCCCTTCCTTGCCGGCCAGGGTCAGGCGACCAAAGGCCCCCACCGCTTTGACATCAACCACGGTGATATTGGAGGCTTTTTCAGCCTCATTGGCGGCAATCAAGACATAACCAGCCGGTTCCGTTTCCAAGATAAACATGCTCATACCTGCTTGAATCATCGAACCGCGGCGGTTGAGACGGTTGATCAATACGGCGTGGTCAGGGGTAATTGAATAGATGATTTCTGTCCAAGTAACTTCGCAGCGACTGCGCTGCTCGATGCTACTGCCAATCGCTTCGAGCACCACCTCACCGGAATGGAGCACATTGCTCTGGTCGCGGTGATACATGGCCAGGGAGCCAAAGGCCCGCTCCACCACCATTTGGCCCAAGCGCACGGTGCTGGCCTTGAGGGCGATGTCGGTGACCCGGTGGACCGCCATGCCGGGGGAGACTTCCAGCCAGAGACATGCGTCACCGGGAATCGGCAGGAACCCCTGGGAAACGGTGCCCATGTAGGCCGCCAGTTGGGGCTGCAGGGAATCCAGAAAAACGTATGTGCGCAGTTCGATGGACTGCACATGGCTGTTCAGGCGCAGCCGGTAGCCGTCGGTGTCGGTGGTGATGACACAACTGGCGCCACTGTCCCCTTGAATGCCGCTGACGTCGGTGCCGGTGATCGCAGGCCGACCCAGTTGCAGTGATTCGCGGCGACTAGGGGCGCGGTTCTCGCTGCTCTGGGGGAGCGAAAGGCCGCTGGAGCGGCGGGGGCGGTTGCTTGAAGCGGTCACGGCACTCTCATGGGGCGTTCACAGCAACCGAGCCCATGCGTCGGGAGCGATCCTACGGGTCCACGGTGCTGGGCCCCCCACATTTGGGCCGCTTTGGTGCCTGCAGCGACAGCCCAACCATCAGCTCTCGCTATTAAAGAGATCATCACGGCCAATCAACCCATGCTCACCCCCAGCACGCGTCTTCGGCTCCAGGCCATTCTCGATCGCATCGGCGCCGATCAACCCGTAACCCTTCAGGAGCGGATTTATGTGCAGAAGTTCGCCGATCGCGACCAGGGCGTGGCGGGTTGGTTGCTGAAAGCCAGGCGTCGCCAACAACAACAAACTCCCGCCGATGGGGTGGATCAGCTCTTGAGCGACCTGAACCTGGGCTCGGCGGATCCAGATCGGACATTCCGCCGCGGCGACGACCTCGAAGGTTGGTTTGGTGGAGCGCCAAGCTGGGTGCGCCGTAGTTGAGGCAAGGGCGTTAGGGAATTGGCGTTAAGTCATGGGCGTTAAGTGATTGGACTTGCCGCCCGTGAATCAGCCGGTACCGTCCGTCCAGTTACGCAATGACGTTATGGCTCGCCGCCCCATGGAAGCCGCCCCGGGCCTAAATCTCCACCCCGACAAAGAAGCTTCGGTGTTGCCGGAATGGATGGCCCAGGTGGCCCATGGCGTCCAGCCGGATCAAGCCCTGGCATTGATCGGCTTGGGGTTGATCGGACGGCTTGGGGCCGAAAACCAGGGCCCCTGGATCTGGAACGGAGAGGAAGACGCTGGCAGCGCCGACCTGAGCGCGCTACGCCAGCGGTTGGAATTAGTGGACCTGGCCCTGCGCACCGCCGCGCCGCTGAGTACGGCGGAAGTAACTCAACTGTTGGGGGCCCGTCCAGGGGCTGCGGTCGTCGAGCGGGGCGGATTGGTGGCCCGCCGTTGCGGCCGCAACGTCTGGAAATTGAGCCGCAGCGAACAGCCAAAGGACCAGCCCAGCAGTTCGTTTCAAGAGAGTTGGCGCCGGCGCCTTTGATCGACCTGGAGATTGCTATGGACCATCCCTGGCCAGCATGGGAATCAGCAGCAAGCCAAGGCCGGGCGATTAAGTCGAAATCTGGCCATCCTTGGGGTTGACGGCCCTGGCTGATGGGCCGTGGCCGTCAGTTCGGAGGATTCCTTCCTGGACGCTCAAGACTGGGCCGCTTTGGGGCGACCACAGTCTTCCCAACCCTGCAGCAGGGTCGTCAATTCCTGCCGCAAGGCCTCCAGGCCCGTCAGGCGCCCCTGGATTTCGTCGCGCTTTTCCTGGATCAGGCAGCGCAATGAATCACAGCTACAGACTCCCACCCGGCGGGCCGTCAGAATCGCTTTGATGTCGACCAGGGGAATTTCCAGGGCCTTGAGGGTACGAATCAAAGACAGTTCGGCGTAGACCTCCTGATCAAACAGGCGGTAGCGGCCTTCGCTGCGACCACTGGGCAGAATCAACCCTTCATCGCTGTAGAAGCGAATCGTTTTGACTGGCAAACCCGAGCGCTTGGCCACCTCGCCGATGCGCAGTCCAGCCGGGGCCTTGGCTGTCGCGGCTGGAACCCCCAAAGGGGCGCCAAGAGGCGCGGCTGGAACCATGGCGATACTCTCCAGTTGCTGGAGATCCAGCCTAGGGCTAGGGGTCGGCAGCCAGCAAGGCCTCGACGCTGGCCACCTTGTCCTCCAGGGCCTGGTCGTGATCGGTGCGGGTGTTGATGTGCACCGACGTGAACAGGCGCGGACAGCCCATGGCGTGGAGGGCCTGGTGACAGGCCTCAATGGCCGCGAACACCTCCCCCCATTCCCCCTCGATGGCCGTGCCATTGGGGTGCAGCTGGATCTTGAGACCGGCGGCGCTTAGCACCCTTTCACAAGTGGCGATGTAAGGCGCCAAATGCACTCCCACCCCGACTGGCAGCACACAGAGATCGACGATTACTTTCATTGGCTTGTGGTAATAATCCCCCCCATTATTCGCCATCGGAGCGGTTTGCTGACAGGGGTGGTGGCACTTAAGGGGTGAACGATGCCCCCCTGGGGCGCTCTGCCATGGCCACCCCCAATCGCCAGCGGGCCCAACGCCCAGCTCGCGCCGAGGACAACCTTGTCGCTGCCCTGATCGCCCAGATGGAAGCCGGCACCACCCCCTGGCGCCGCCCCTGGGACCCCCGAGGTGGCGGCCACCACGTCAATCTGCTCACCGGCCGGCCCTACCGAGGTGCCAACCCGATCCTGCTAAGCCTCGGTCTGCACCGCCGCGGATCGACGCTGCCCTACTGGTGTGGCTTCGTGGAGGCCCAACGCCTGGGCCTGGCACCACGGCGCGGCAGTCGGGGGGTTGCCATCCTCAGACCCCTGGGGCAAGGTCGTCCGGCCGGGGAGTCGGGCGGGCCCGGGCACAGCAGCTTGCTGGAGTCAGCCCAAGGGACAGGGATCCAGCCGGGTTCTGGGGCTGCCAGCGCCGACTCGAACAGCACTGATATCGCCAAGGTTGATTCCCAACCGTCTGGGGCACCGGCCTGGGTGCGCTATCGCCCCGTCACCGTCTTCAATGCCGCCGACCTGGAGGGGGAAGCGGGGGCCAAGGATCGCCTGTGGCGATTGATCGAGCAACGCCGCGCCCTGGCGTACCAGCAGCAGCGACCCGAGGTCGAACGGCTCGCCGCCGCCGCCGCAATCTTGGGCCATTGGCCCGTGCCCGTCACCCATGGTGGCGACCAGGCCTGTTATCTGCCCCAGAACGATCGGATCCTGCTGCCCCAGCACCAAGCCTTCCATTCGGACGCCGCGTTCTATGCCACCTGGGCCCATGAAGCGCTGCACAGCACCGGCCATCCGACCCGCCTGGGGCGCAACCTGGCGGGGACCTTTGGCAGCGACGCCTATGCCCGCGAAGAGCTGGTGGCCGAACTGGGGGCGGTGCTGCTGGGAGATCGATTGGAAATCGGCAGCCCCGTCCAGAACCATGCCGCCTACCTGCAGCACTGGATCACCTTGCTGAAAACAACGCCGGCGTTGCTGTTGCGGCTTCTCGGCGAGGCGCGCCAGGCGGCGGATCTGATCTACCCGGAGCAGGCCAGCCAAGCAAACGCTGCCAACCAGGGTGAGGAGAGCGAATAGCCAAGCAAGCAGCCAATTGGTCAGGTGAGCCGGAAAGCAACCAGCACTCCGACCACCTGGACACCATGGTGGGATCTCCATGGTGGGATCCCAGTACCAGGGAACTGGAAAACCGGTCTTGGGATCCGAAGCGACCCTCAGCCGAGCAACAATCGCACCATGGCGCCCAGTTGGCCCACGATCCCCTTGCCGCTGACTGCCTCGCCGATCAAGGCGGCGAGGAAACCCAGCATCGCCACCCGACCGTTGAGTAGCTCCACCGCCGCCAAGGCGCCTTTGTTCCAGGGGCGTTGGCTGGTGAGGCCCTCTCCGAATCTTTCCACCGGCTCATAAAGGTATGGCTTGTCTGGGGTGTCTGGGGTCATAGGGATGTTTCGGCAAGGGCGCACCCTAAAACGAATAAGCCAGGATCCTGCCCTTGACTCTCCCGCAAGGGGAGGCGTCATGCTCAATTCATGGCATGGGTATTGGCAAAAGCATGACATTGCACAACCTGGCTCCCCTGCCCATGGTTAATTCCTGGCTCAAAAAGAGCCTGGCAGCAGTGGCGGCGGGCCTGCTGGGGGTAGGCGGGCTGGCCTTGGGGGCCCAGAGCCGGGCGCAATCGCTGCCGTTGCTGCAATCCGTGCCAAAAACCCCAGCGACGCCAGCGCTGACGGCCCCCGCTGGCCAGCCCTTGCAACACCACAACCACCACCAGCATCAGGACCACCACGACCAAAACAACAACAACCAACACCACCACAACGGCCACAAAGACCACAAAGACCACAACGGCCATAACGGCCATAACGGCCACAACCATGAAGTGGGTCCTGCGGGCCGCAGCTATGACCTGCGCTGGCTTGACGCCATGGTCCAACACCACACCGGCGCTCTGCGCATGAGTGAATACGTATTTGATATCGGCGTGCCCGGAGTGGGGGCCTTGGCGAAGGAGATCTGGCGGGATCAAGCCCAGGAAATCAAGGCCATGGGCCAATGGCGCAAGGCCTGGTATCCCGAGGCACCGGTGTATCCGGTGGCGCTGGCGCCGGGTGGCGATCCGGACACCATGGCCGGCCTGGTCCGCATGAGTGGGGCCCAGATCGCCGCAATGCGCATGATGGAATCGACCCCGAACCGGGACAACCGGGTTCCTTGGTTTCTCGAGGGCATGCTGCAACACCACGGCGGTGCACTGCTGATGGCTCACGATGCCCTCGCCAAGAGTCGTAATCCCGACCTGCGCCGTCTGGCCGCCGCCATCATCGTGGCCCAGAGGCGCGAAATCATCCAGCTCAGACGCATGCTCAACCATGATGGATTGAACAAACCCGAGTACTACCGCTACGACGCGCTCTTCTCACCCAGTTGAGCCTTGATTACCCAATTCATCGTTATTATTCTTGGTTGTCATCCGATGCCCGGCGCCCGCTCCGCCCTTAGGACCCTGACCGCCGCTGCCCCGATCTTGGCCGCTGGGGCGGCCTGGGCCCAGACCCCCACCAGCTTCGAT
>JBKDVK010000221.1:0-8174 GCA_046338875.1 Cyanobacteriota bacterium
TCTCTAGGGGTGCCGAGATTGGCGCTACGCTCAAGTTGTGGGGGCTACGGCTCACACACTCCTCACACCCTCCGGCCCGGCGTTGCCGGGCTTTCTGTCTTTTCGAACCGCTTGCGGCGTCGACCCCACTGACAGCGCCGCGCATCACAGGGCCATCCATCACTGCGCCACGCAACGGCCTGCAACGCTGTGTTGGCGGCGCCAAGAATGACCTGACTTCGTTGCTAGGTTCAACCCACTCAAAGACTCCACGCATGTCCAGCGCCACCCCCACCACCGACGCCACCTTCACCGCCGATGTGCTGAACAGCGAGCAGCCTGTCTTGGTGGATTTCTGGGCTCCCTGGTGTGGCCCCTGCCGCATGGTGGCCCCGATCGTCGATGAAATGGCCAAGACCTATGAGGGGCAGATCAAGGTGTTCAAGCTCAACACCGACGAAAACCCCAACATCGCCAGCCAGTACGGCATTCGCAGCATTCCTACCCTGATGATCTTCAAAGGGGGCGAAAAGGTCGACACCGTTGTCGGAGCCGTTCCTGCCAACACCCTCTCCCAGGCGATCGGCAAGCACATCTGAACGCCAAAACCGGGGCCGATCGATCGCCATGGGCCGCAGTCCCCTAGAGGCCCTGGCCGAGCAACTCCAGGGCCATCCCCAGCGACGGCTGATCGAGCGGGCCGTGGTCTCCCTGCTGGAGATGGCCCGCTTCGAGACCCAGGAAGACGAATGGCGCTTGATCAGCGGCACCCTGGCCGACCTCAGCGAGGCCCTGGAGGTTTTTCAACCGCGCCGCGCTGCCCGCAAGATCACCGTCTTCGGCTCGGCCCGCACCAGCCCACAAGATCCCTGCTATGAGCTGGCCCGCCAGGTGGCCCAAGAGGCAGTTGCCGCCGGCTTTGAAGTGATGACAGGTGCCGGCGGCGGGGTGATGGAGGGGGCCAACAGCGGTGCCGGCAGCGCCCACAGCATTGGTCTCAACGTCGACCTTCCCTTTGAGCAACACTCCAACGCTTTTGTTAAAGCCAGTGAAGGAGGTTTGGTCTATTTCAGGTACTTCTTCACCCGCAAGCTGTTTTTTCTGCGCGAAAGCGATGCTCTCGTCGTGATGCCGGGCGGTTTCGGCACCCTCGATGAGCTCTTCGAATCCCTCACCCTGATCCAGACGGGCCGCACCCCGCCTATTCCCTTGGTGCTGCTGGCGCCCGAAGGCGATGACTTCTGGCAGGCCTGGCGCCTGAATGTGCACGAAGAACTGGCCAAGCGCGGTCTGATCTCCCCGGAGGACCGGGACCTGGTGTTTGAAGCCACCCATGCGGCAGATGCTGTGGCCCGCATCTGCCGCTTCTATCGGGTCTTCCACAGTGCCCTGCTGGGAGAAGACCGGATTGAGCTGCTGCTCAATGCGGCGGTGCCCCGCAGCCTGCTGCCCGAGCTGAGCCATCGCTTCGCCGACCTGCTGCAGGAAGGGTCGATCCAGGCGGGCGAAAATGTGGGCGAAAACGGTTTGCTATATCCCTGCCTCAAGCTGCGTTTCGACAAGCGGCGGGTTGGGCGCCTCTATCAATTCATCGACCACCTCAACGGCCTCGAGTTGGAGAACTGCGATGCCCTGCAGCACCCAGCCGATCGCTGCGTCCAGGCGGGGGGGCCGCCATGAAAGGCGCCATCGGCCTGGTGGACTACGGCATGGGCAATCTGCACTCGGTGCAGCGGGCCTTCGAACGCCTCGGAGCCGAGGTGCGGGCCGTGCGGGGCCCTGAGGCCATCGACGCTTGCCAGGCCCTGGTGCTGCCGGGAGTGGGGGCCTTTGACCCGGCCATGGAGCGCCTGCGGGCCGCCGATCTGGTGGAGCCCCTGCGGCACTCCTGCGCGGCGGGCCGCCCCCTGTTGGGCATCTGCCTGGGCCTGCAACTGCTCTTTGAAGGCAGTGATGAGGGAACTACCAGTGGCCTGGGCCTGGTGGCTGGCCGGGTACGGGCCTTGCCAGCCTGGCCCGGCCAGCCGATTCCCCACATGGGCTGGGCGCCGTTGCTGGCGGCCAACCCCAGCCCGCTGCTGCCGCAGGGCAGCCCCCCGAACTGGGTCTATTTCGTCCATTCCTACGCCGCGGTCCCGGCCGATACCGCCGTAGCCACGGCGCTGGTCGAGTGGGGAGACACGCCGGTGACGGCAGCCCTGTGGCAAGACAACATCGCCGCCTGCCAGTTCCACCCAGAAAAATCGGGCCGCACCGGTGAGGCGATGCTGCGCCGCTGGCTGGCCTGGGTGGCCGCCCGGGGTTGAAGCGCAACCAGGGAGCCGGCGGCGGGCGCCTCAGTGGCGGTGCTGGCGGCCTGCGCCCCACCAGTAGCGGTGGCGGCCTGCGCCTGAGTGGCGGCCGGCGGCTGCTCAGCCCCCCCGGTTTGCTGGCCCGTCCGACGGCGGCGCGAGTGCGGTTGGCGGTGATGAACCTGGTGGCGGACCAGTTACCCGGCTGCCGCTGGCTCGACCTCTGCTGCGGCAGCGGCGTGATGGCCTGCGAAGCCCTGCTGCGGGGCGCGGCACTGGCGGTGGCTGTCGAACAGGATCGACGCATCGCGGCGGTGGCCCGGACCAACCTCGCAGCGGTGGGCCAGGAGCGGGCCCGGGTGATCTGCCAGGAGGCCCGCCGCTGGCTGGCGTCGGGCCCCGCCAGCGACGAGCAACGTTTTGACCTGATCTACCTCGATCCACCCTGGCCCGCCGGCCTGCATGGCCCCCTGACGGAGGCGGTGGCGAGGGGGGGCTGGCTGGCGCCGGGCGGCACCCTGATCTGGGAATGCGACAGCACGGCACCACCCGCCCTGCCAGCAGGCTGGCGCGAACGCCGCCGCCGCAGCTACGGCGGCAGCAGCGTGGTGCTGCTGGAGTTGGCAGGGCCAGAGGAAGGCAAAAGCGATTGCGAAGGGATACAGAGGACAACAATGCAAACCAATATAAGAAACTGACATTATTTCTAGCTGATAAGTGCAGCATATAAAATTCCTGGCGAATACATGCCACCAAAACGACTGCTAAACGGGATTCTTTAGTGGGCAAGCCAAACTATTTCGGAGCCCAAACCACTTCGGGCCATAACCTCCACAAAGTTTTAACAATGCGCTTTTTAGCCCTGATCAAAATGACTCCTAAACGCAAAATCACCCTCGGTTCGGCCGCCTTTCTTTTGGGCGCCTGCATACTTAATTCGGGTTCAGCCCAAGCGGTTGGTTGGTTCTCGAATGGAGGCAGCCCAGTCGGTTACAAATGCAATTTGACTGATGTCGATTGCTTCACTACGAACTCGCCGACGCTGGGCGACAAGTTTGTCACGATGATCTCTCGATCGACCACGTTTCTTGCCAATACAGACGTGGTGGAATTCACCGGACCAGATGCAGGGGATCCCAACACGCCTTGGCATTTAACCCTTGACTTCAACCCAAACCGTGGTGGCGATGCCAATATCAGCGACACAGGCTATTTGATGTACAAGATAACCATCACGGATCCAACCCAGTATTTTGACCAAGTCAAGCTAGGCAATACTTCCAGCATCACCAATGGAAATTATACTCTGACTAAAAATCTGTATTCTGATGCAGGCTTTACAATTCCAGTAATTCCTGTAAACTCTCTGTCGAACCCTCCAACTCCTAGTGGCACCTCAGTAGCCGGTCAACAGCTCCAAACCTTATACGTAAGAGATGACTATAATGTGCCAGCTACCTCCAATGGAGTTATAGACAACCTCCAGAATTCCTTTGGCCAAACAACACCTGTACCAGGACCGCTGCCCCTACTTGGCATCGGCGCCGCTTTCGGCATGAGCCGCAAACTGCGCAAGCGAATCAACGGCAGCACCCTGGCCTGATCGAGCATGTTCCTAACCTGATCAGCCTTGGTACCTCGTCCAAGCCCGCGCAGCCTTAGGGATGCACGGGCCTTTTTTATGGCGCTGGGGCAACGTCAGCCGAGGCAAGATCAAGGACAGCCGGGGCGGGCTGGTTTTGGATCCGGCCCCGACGCAGCACCTCGGAGGGTTTGCGTTGATAAGCCCTCTGGAAATCGACGCTGAATTGGCTCAAGGAGCGATAACCACAGGCAAGGGCCACGCCGAGCACACTCTCGCCCTGCAGGGGGTTTTGCAGGCGATCGAGGGCCCTGGCCAAGCGCTGCTGGCGCACCCACTGCATCGGACTGCAATCAAAACGGGCCCGGAAGGCGTAGTGCAGAGCCCTGCGCGAATACATGCTTTGGCGCTCGAGGTCGCTGAGGCATAGGCGGCGGTGCAGGTTGAGGCGAATGAAATCCACCAGGTCATCGATGCAGGCATCCGTGCGTTTGCGATCGGCCAGGGCCGCTGAGGGCTGTTCCCCATCGCGCAGATCGGCGAACACGAGGGCCGCCAAAAGCCGATAGATCTGGTCGTCGAGATGCAGGGCCTGGACCAGCCCCTCCCCCTGGTGGGCGATGGCACTGATGAACGGCAGCAGCCGACTGAGGGCCTCCAGGAGGCCCCTACCCGCCAAATCCCGCTGGGCGGGAAGGGGCAGCGGCTGGTGCAAAACGCTCTCGGCGCGGCCGACCGGCTGCCATTGGGGCCCACCCATGGCCCGGGCCGTACGCAGCAGGCGATGGGGATCGGCAAGAAAGCAGGAACTGCTGCTGAGGCTGGTGGTCAAGCTCCAGGCATGACCAGGACCGATCAGGGCTTCACCGGGGCCGAGCGACTGGCGGCCGCTGCCCTGGCGCCACTCGGCCTGGCCCCCATGTTGCAGCAGCACGCAATGACCCTCGTGACCATGGGTCTCCAGCAACAGGGGTGAACCGAGCCAGGCGGCCAGGTGCAGCTCCCCGCAACCCAGATGGCCATCTTGATGCCACCAATCGGCTTCAGCCCCAAGCGCCTGGATCTGGCTGATCGGTAGCGCCTTGGCAAGAATGATGCCGCTCTGGAGCGAGTCAGCACAGGGGAAAAGACGCTCGTGCAGGGGGTGGTTCAGGAGAACAATGGGTAGTTCAAGCGAAGGTCCACTGCTACGGCAGAAGATAAATCTGCCTCTGCCCGGCTGAGCGCTGCATGGGGGCCATCAGGGGCCCTGGGGAGACCCCTGTCCGATCCATTTGCACTTCCTTGGCAGTATTGCGCTATTCAGGGGATAGGGGGTGATTTCGTGGGATAACAGGCAAGCGCCCATGCCAACAGGGCTTTGTCGGCATTCACTTGCCAAGCAGCACGATTACTGGAAAACTTTGATATATATTAAAGAAAGAAAGCCGGACAAAATTATCTTCACAGCACCACTTGCGCAAAGATATTTCGCCAAAAACAAGAAAAAATTAAAACAAGTTAATTTATTATTAAAGTGTAAAACAATAAATCATAAATAAATGCGGCCAATTTTATATACTTAACTAATTAGCCAAAAAGTGTAGAAACTTTATCCGTGCTCAATCAAAACCCTAGGCAAGATACACACAAAGCATTGCTTTTATCTTGTTGATCAACCAAAAAACTCTCACCCTTGGCTGCCCCAAGGGATTTTCGGTATCCACACGATACCGTCAAACCCCTCAAGGCCAGACCCTCTCAGGCCCCCAGGCTGCCGCCGCGGCGGTACTGGATCCAGGCGGCCATGAAAAGGCCGGCGAGGGTGACAGGGATCAGGCCGAGCACAATGCCGCAGAGGAGGGGTTCGATCATTGAGAATCAAGCAGTGGTCGTGGCGTCATTGTCCCATGGCCAGCACCCCCCAGCCATGCCCCTTAAAGCTCTGTGACCCCGCTGCCGCCCCTCGCCCCCGCTGATCTATCTGGGATCTCCGGGTCTGGGGGCCTGGCGCCCACGCCACCTGGGCCCCCGCCTCTGGAGGTCGGAGCCGGTTGGCCGGGACGGCGCCTGCTGGGCCTGATGTTGGCCCTGGCCCTGGTGGCGGGACTGCTGCTGGCGGCTTTCCTGCAAGCGGGCCCCCGGGACCCCTACAGCCGCGCCACCTTGGCCCTCAAGGGTGATGATGTCAGCGGCGGCAAGCTCTTCCGCCTCAATTGCGCCGGTTGCCATGGCCTGGCCGCCCAGGGGCTGGTGGGTCCCAACCTCCATGGCGTCGACCACCGCAAGAACGATCGCCAGTTGATCCAGCAGGTCATCAGCGGCCGCACGCCGCCCATGCCCCGCTTCCAACTGGATCCCCAGGACATGGCTGATCTGCTGGCCTTCCTGCACCTTCTGGCCTGAATCCCGCGCACCCATGAACCTGCATCTGGTGCTGGTGCTGGTGGAGCCGGCCGGCGCCCGCAACTTAGGCAGCGTGGCCCGGCTGTGCGCCAATTTCGGGGTGGCCGAACTGCGCCTGGTGGCGCCCCGCTGTGATCCGCTGGGGCCTGAGGCCCGCCAGATGGCCGTTCATGCCCAGGCCGTGCTGGAGGGTGCTTCCCTGTTCGCCGACCTGGCGGCCGCCCTGGCCGATTGTGGTCGGGTGGTGGCCGCCACCGGCCGCCTGGAGGGGGCGCCCCTGCCCCTGCACGGCCCAGCCGCAGCCCTCGACTGGCTGGGGGCTAGTGCCGCCCCAGAGTCGGGGGCGGCAACCCCCGGCCCCCTGCCGGTGGCCCTGGTGTTCGGCCGCGAGGACCGGGGCCTGAGCAACGACGAATTGCTTTTGGCCGGCCGGCTGCTGCGCCTCGATGCGGGCTCCGCCTACGACTCCTTGAACCTCTCCCATGCGGTGGCGGTGGTGTTGCATGAATGGCACCAGCGGCGCGGCAAAACCGCCCTCCCCCCCGTGGGGGCCGCCAGCGGGGCCTTCCCCGATCCGGCCGACCGTGCCAGCCTCGAAGCCGCCCTGGGGGATGGGGAAGCCCTGCTGCTGGAGGTGGGTTTCCTGCTGCCCCACACCGCCCGAGCCCGCATGGCCAAGCTGCGGGCCCTGCTGCAGCGGGCCCAGCCCGACAGCGCCGAAGTGGCCCTGCTGCGGGGCATGGTGGCCCAATTGCGCTGGGCGGCGCGGCGTCCTTGCCCCCCCGAGGCTCCCCACTAGCGTCAGGGGCACTTCGCCCCAGCCCGACCGTGACCGCCGGCCGCCCCTCCAGGAAACCCCGGAAACCCTGGCTGGCGCCCCTGGTGCTGATGGGTCGCCTGGTGGTGTTGGGGGCCGGCCTGGGGGTGCTGGTGGGCACGGGCTTGAAGCTGGTGGCGCCGCGCCTGGCCGAGGGCAGCATCGGCCTTCCCCGCGCCGATCCCGCCCCCCGCGCCTGGGTGATGGCCGGCGGCGGCATGGCCCTGGGCCGCTTTGAGCCGCGCCGAGAACTCACCGACCTCAGCCAGGAATGGGCAAAACTGGCCGCCGCCCAGAAAGGCCTCACCGCCTCCGGCTACCTGCTGGTGCTCGACGACGGCCGCTACGCCCAGCTGCAGAGCGAGCTGGCCCTGCCCGCCGCCAGTTCGATCAAAATCCCGATCTTGCTGGTGGGCCTCGACACCCTCGATGCCGGCCAGTTGCGCTGGAACGACCTGCTGCCGCTGACCAGCGAAGTGCAGGGGGGGGGCGCCGGCTGGATGGGCAACAAACCGATCGGCAGCCGCTTCCGTGTCTACGAGGCGGCCACCGAAATGATCCGCATCAGCGACAACACCGCCACCAACTTGATGATCAAGCGGCTGGGGGGGAGTGTCGCCGTCAACCAGCGCTTCCATGGCTTGGGTCTCAAAGCCACGGTGATCAACAACTGGCTGCCGGACCTCAACGGCACCAATACCACCAGCAGCCACGACCTGGCCCGCAGTATCGCCCTTGTGGACAGCGGCGAAAAACTCAGCCCCCGGGCCCGGGATCTCTTCCGCGAAATCATGGCCAGCTCCCGCACCAACACCCTCATCCCCGCCGGGCTGCTCAAGGGCCTGGTCAAGGGCAAGGAATCCTCCGACCCCGACAGCGACCTGCTGGGCTACGGCATCAGCGCCCTCAACAAAACCGGCGACATCGGCATCGCCTACTCCGACGCCGCCCTGATCCAATTGCCCAATGGCCAGCGCGCCGTGGCGGCCTTCATGGTCAAAGGTCCCTTCAACGATCCCCGCTCCAGCGAATTGATCCGCGCCATGGCCGCCGCCACCGCCCGCGCTCTGGTGGACACCTCCAACCTGCCCCCCCAGCCATGAGGGCGCTGCTGTCCCGG
>JBKDVK010000222.1:0-4489 GCA_046338875.1 Cyanobacteriota bacterium
CCTGGCGGCGGGCCAGAGCATCGCCTTGATCAGCGATGCCGGTCTGCCCGGGGTGGCCGACCCCGGCGAGGAGCTGGTGGCCGCCGCCCGCCAGGCGGGCCACGACGTCGTTTGCGTGCCTGGACCCTGCGCCCTGACCACCGCCCTGGTCAGCAGCGGCTTGCCCAGCGGCCGTTTCTGTTTTGAGGGCTTTTTGCCGCCCCGCAGCGCCTCCCGCCGCCAGCGGCTGCAGACCCTCGCCGCTGAGCAGCGCACCATGGTGCTGTACGAGGCCCCCCACCGGCTGGTGGCTTTGTTGGAGGACCTGCTGGCCGTGGTGGGCGACCGGCCCCTGATGGTGGCCCGGGAGTTGACCAAACGCCACGAGGAACAGGTGGGACCCACGGTGGCGGCGGCCCTGGCCCATTTCCTGGCTACCCCACCCCTGGGCGAATGCACCCTGGTGCTGGGTGGCGCGACGCCGGTGGCGGGTCCAGAACCTTGGGATGGGCCCCTGTTGCGGGCTGAGCTGGAGCAGTTGGTGACCGCCGGCCATAGCGCCAAGGAGGCCAGTCGCCTGCTGGCGCAACGCACGGGCCATCCGCGCCGGGATCTCTATGCCCTGCTGCACCAGACGGCCGAAGCGGCCGACACTGCAGCTGAGGGGCCGGGGTAGGGGGAGTTGCAGATTGGCGGCCCCCCATGGGAACCCTCGCCAACACCATCCAGACCGGCGCCAACCCAGACGCTACGGGTAGTGTCCGGAAGTGCTTTGGCTGTGAAGGCACCCCGATGACGGCAGAGTGGCAAGCGTGTGTCAACGGTCGCTGTGATGCTGCTGCGCTTGCGGTTATTGATCTCCTCGGCGCTGGGCGCCTCAATGTTGTTGCTGGTGTTGTGCCTGGGGGCCCAAAATCTCAACGACCGGCCTTCATTGCAGCTGGGCTTTGGCCGCACGGCACCCCTGCCCAGTGGCTTTCTGGTGGGGGTGGCCCTGGCCCTGGGGGTCCTCAGTGGCGGCAGTGCCGTGGCCTTGCTGCAGGGCGGCCCGGCGGACCGGGAGGAGTGATGCGGGCGGGGGAGGGCTGCAGCAGACCCAGGGGTGGCGTTGCGCCAGTCAGGCCCCTGGCAGGGCGTAAAGAGCCCCTTCGATGACGAGTCGTGTGATGCCCTGGGCCATCAGGTAGGGGGCGGTGCGTTCGAGCAGGGAGGGATCGGGAAGGGGGATGACCCGCTGGGTGCGACCGCATTGGCGTTTGGCCTGACGCGGGTTTACGAAGACCACCAGGGCCTGGCGGTCGAGTTCGTCTGCCGCGAGGCGCCCCAGTTCGGGCAGCTCCCGCAGGGGGCGGGCCTGCAACTCCACGGTTTTGTCGACCAGCAGGAAGGCACTGCTGGGCAGGACGGCGGCGCTGAATGGCACGGCCTCGTGGATGGCCAGGTCATCGATGATGGGACCCACCGGGATGGCCACGAAGGTTTCGCCCTGGGCAAAACAGATTTCTTCGCCAGGGTCGTCGCTGAGATCGTCTTCACCATCCTCTGCATCGTCCGCACCGAAATCATCGGCGTCATCAATGGCCAGCTCGCCCGGGCCCGCCGCTGCTGGGGCAGGGTCCGCTGCTGGGTCAAGCTCCGCTTGCAGGCCAACCTGTTGCAACCCAACTTGTTGCAGCCCAACTTGGCCGGAGAGATTCGGCGCAGCCTGGTCAGCGTCAGGGAGGGGAGTGGCTGGGGTGCTGGGTGTGGCGGCGCCAGAACGGCGGCGGCGGCCCAGGATCGGCCTGGAAACTTCTGTAACCACCGCAGGTTGTGCAACCGCCTCAGCGGGCTCTTCGAGCCCATGCGAACTCCCAGTGGTAGCCAGCTCAGGCGGTTCCCCAGGTTCGCTCGGCGTCAAGGCAGCAGCAGCGCCAACGGCCTCGCCAACATCAGTGGCCTCGCCTATGTCAGTGGGCGCGCCAATATCACTGGCCTCGACGATGTCACTGGCATCGCCATAACCACCTGGGCCCTCGGACGCTGGGATGGCCTCTGGTCTGGCGCCATCTTCTTGATCTGTTTCTATCTCCAATGGCAACTCCGCCATCAGGCCGCCATCGCCCCGTGAAGAGCCACCCCGCTGAGCCTTGAGCTGTTTAAGCAGCAACTCGTAATCGGCAAGATCGATCGCCGCCTTGGCGGTGCGGCTGACCGTGGTCGGACTGCAACCAAACAATGTCGCCAACTGCTGGAGGGACGCGCCTCCACAAAAGCGGGCTACCAGTTCCTGCTTCTGGCTGTCACTAAGCCGGGTGGCAGCCATCGGGCGTACGCAAGCAAGGTTAACTATCCTAAATGCTGGTGCCGGCCAAGATGCTGACCGCCAGGCCAGACCGCTAGCCAGGGTTAAGGGCACAATGCCCCATGTGCTCCCTTAGCTCAGCTGGATAGAGCAGCTGCCTTCTAAGCAGCCGGTCGTGTGTTCGAATCACACAGGGGGCGTCTTAAAAAAACCAAGTCATAGCAAAGGTTCTGGCTCTGGAGGGGCTAGTCCACGTCCCCCGAGCCGCCGTTCGTCTGTGACTGCTGCGCTAGTAGTCCACGGGTTGACACCTTGACGTGGATAGGCGGTAGGACTTGACCGAATACGGCGCTGCGGGAGGAGGCCCTGCGCTCACCCCCTCACCTCCGGATCCAGCTCCAGCCCCGGGTATGAGAAGGCGCGGCTGAGGCGTTGACAGTCGCCAGGGCTCACTGAGGCCCCGCGCAGGCTGGCCTCCCAGCTAGTCGCCACGGTGGTGAAGATCTGCGTGGCGATCGATTCCGCTTCCGTTGGCTGGAGCAGAAACCGGCCCGCCGCGGCCAGAATCGCCCGGCGGTTGGCCCAGCGGCTGGGGGTGCGGTCCACCAGGCCACAAGCCATGGCCAGGTCCCGTCGGGTCTCCGCCTGCACGGGTGCAGGGGTGAGGTCGTAGGCGGGGCTGAGCTGCCAGCTGCGTGACCTGGCCAGCAGCGCATGGTTGCGGGGATGGTCGTCCATGTTCGAGACCGCAGCGTTGAAGCAGATCCGGCCGAACAGCTCACGCAGATCCACCGCTGGCTGAGCGCTAACGCGGCGAAGCTCGTCGGCCAACAGCAGATAGGACCACTTGGCGCGATCAGTGACGCTGTCCTCGGCCTGCAGCACGGTGAGAGCGCTCACCATGCGATGGCGTCGGTATCCCGCCTCGCTCCACTCGCGATCGAAGCGCTTCACCAGCAGAACATCGGCAGCGCCCACCCGGGTGAGGCGGCTGCTGGCCACCTGCAGTCCGCAGCGCCGGGCCAGTAGCAGTAGGCCGTGCTCCACCCGCGGCTGGTTCCAGGTGTCCGCAGGCGCTGGGAACTTCGCCAGCCAAAGCGCCTGATCGGCCTCCACGGTGGTTTTGGGGCGAGCACCCCCCATGGACGTCCCGGCCTGGCCAAGCAGCTCCTCCACCTGCTCCAGGGCCGAGCCTGCCCGTTGGGGTTCCTCGCGGAGGATCGCGTCGGCCGCCTGCTTGATGCGCTCCAGATCGAGGGTGCGGTGGAAGCGACGCTGGGGCGCCGGCGGTTCCACGCCGCGGCCAAAGCCCACAGCACCGCAGCGATCGTCTGGCCCGAGCAGCAGCAGATCGAAATCGCTTGGCTCCCCCAGTCCGCCATGGCGAGCGATCACCCGGCGACCCCAGTGATCCGGCAGGGCATCGCGCAGCGCCCCGAAGAAGCCCCCCAGACGGGTGGTCTCGAAGGGGCCCTGGCGCAGCTTCAGTTGCACGGGATCAAGTTCCACCGCGTCCGGCCGCTCCCGGTAGCGGCGGCCGTAGACAAACGTGCCCACCGGTTGGCCCTGCCGATCGCGGCTCTGCGAAAACCGGCCAGCGGTGACGAACTCCGTGCTGCCCGGCAGGACCACATAGACGTAGCACTCAAAGTCCGATGGCATGGGCGGAGAGCGCCGCAGATAAGCGAGCTGGATCAGAAGTCGTCGTCAAAGCGATGGCGGCGGGGGGCCTGGCCGGGTTGGCGCACCGCCTCCAGGGCCTTGCCCTCCCCATCCCGGTCGGGATCGGCCACCTCCGCCAGCTGATCGAGCAGCCCCAGCACCCAGAGCGCACCGAGGTAGGCGGCGACCGAGGTGCCGGGCTTGCCGCGCTCCACATCGGCAACGGTGAAGCGGCTTACGCCCATCCGTTCGGCCACGTCCTCCAGCCGCCAGCGGCGCCGCAGCCGGGCGGTGCGGATGTTGCGGCCCAGCCGCTGCAGGGCTTGCTCCAGAGCTGCCGGGGGGTGCTGAACGATGGGACTGAGCTGGGGCAAGCAGGCAAACGCCAGGCGAGGTTGAGTGATGACAGCCTAAACGGCTTATGAGTTGCCTGATGGCACCATGGCCTGTCACGGCAGGTGCTGTCCAGGGCCATTTCCTGGGGCGCTGGCGATCGCACCTGGCCTCACCGATCAGAGCGGCCCGATCGGCCAGGCTGGGGCGGTGTTGCGTGGCTCCCCGCCG
>JBKDVK010000223.1:0-11324 GCA_046338875.1 Cyanobacteriota bacterium
GGGGCCGTGGCAGGGGCGGCCGAGGGGAGTTCGGAGAGCTGCTGCATCCAAGGCTCTTCTGGAGGTGGTGGCGGGGCAACGCTCTCGGCGATTTGGGCGCCAGGGGTGACCAACGGCTGGCCGCGGGGAATGGCTTCCAGACTGGGGGCAGCTGGTGTGGTCAGCACCTGGACCTGAGTGGGCATCGGTTCGGGGTTGGCCGGTCCCAGGGAGCGCAAGCGCTCGACCATCAGCAGATTGCGCTCCTGGCTGAGACTCCGTTGCAGATGGGTCCATTGCTGGACAAAAAGTAGGGCCGCGATCGTGCTGACCAGCCCCATGCCCGCAAGGGCCACCAGCCAGGGCCAAGGGGTGGGCGGGGGGCCGCTTGGGCTGGGGTGGGGAGGGGGCTGGACAGCCTCCTGGGGGAGATCCTTGGCCGTCGCCTGGGCAGTTAGGGATAGTTGGCCCCGGCCAGTCCAAGGGGTCGAGCCTCCGGCGGGAGGGCGATGGGCCCTGGGAGCAACCTCCGGATCCACCTGCAGATCGATGGTCTGATCCGGATCGAAGACCCGGTTCATCATTTGCTCGGCCTTGAGTTCCCAGTAGGCACGCGAGATGGGAATACGTTTGAGATCGCTCACCGCTGATGTCCTAACGGCTGGTGAGGAACCTTATCGGAGTTTGTCTGGCGTCGTTCCAATTCAAGCCATAGCAGCAGGGCAGTCACATCAGCAGGGCTGACCCCTGGCACCCTGCCGGCCTGGCCCAGGGTGAGGGGCTTGAGGGCGGCCAGCTTCTCCCGCGCTTCCGAAGAAAGATTGGTGATGCGGTGGTAGGCCAGGTTGGGGCTCAGCACCCGGCCCTCCTGCCTTCTGGCCCGGGCAATCTGCTGTTCCTGGCGGGCCAGGTAGCCGCTGTACTTGATGTCGATCTCGGCACCGTCGCGTACCTCATCGGGCAGGGAGCTGGGACTGAGGCCATGGCGCTGCAGGTCGATGGCGTGAAACCCTGGACGCCGCAGCAGATCGGCGAGGGTGATGGAGCCCTTGATCGGGGCGCCTGTCTCGGCCTCAATTGCGGCGGCGGCCCCATCGCCCGTACGCAGCCGCACACTTTGCAGCCGTTGCTTTTCGGATTCAATTGCCGCCAGCTTGGCCTCAAAGAGCTCCCAGCGGCGATCGTCGATCAGGCCCAGGCTGCGGCCCAAGGGTGTCAGGCGTCGATCAGCATTGTCCCCCCGCAGCACCAGGCGGTACTCGCTGCGGCTGGTCAGCACCCGGTAGGGCTCCTTGAGGTCTTTGGTCACCAGATCGTCGATCATTGTGCCGATATAACTTTCTTCGCGGGCAAAGGTCACTTGATCCTGATTGCCAAGGTGCCGGGCGGCGTTGAGGCCAGCCACCAGCCCCTGGGCGGCAGCCTCTTCATAGCCCGTGGTGCCATTGAGCTGACCCGCCGTAAACAGGCCGCCGATGCGTTTGCTCTCCAAGGTGGGCCAGAGTTGGGTGGCAGGCAGGTAGTCGTATTCGACGGCATAGGCCGGACGCAACATCACGCAGTTCTCCAGCCCAGGCAGGGTGCGCAGCAGGCTGAGTTGCAGCCGTTCGGGCAGGCCTGTGGAGAAGCCCTGCACGTAAATCTCGGGGGTGTCGCGGCCTTCAGGTTCCAGAAAGATCTGGTGACTGTCCTTATCGGCAAAGCGCACGATCTTGTCTTCAATTGAAGGGCAATAGCGCGGGCCCTTGCTGTCGATGAAGCCTCCGTAGATCGGGGTCAGCTGCAGGTTGTCCCGGATCAATTGATGGGTGGCTGCGGTGGTGCGGGTGATATGGCAGCTCATGGGGGCGCCGCTGACCCAGGCACTGGGATCGAAGGAGAAAAAGCGGTGGTGGGCGTCGCTGGGTTGCTCCTCCAGTCGGTCCAGGTCCAGGCTGCGGCGATCGACCCGGGCTGGAGTGCCGGTCTTAAGGCGATCGGTGACGAAACCCAACTGTCGCAAGGCTTCGGTCAGACCTTCGGAGGCTTGTTCGCCGGCGCGACCCGCCGGCATCGAGCGGTCGCCCACCCAGATGCGGCCTCCCAGGAAGGTGCCCGTGGTGAGGATCACAGCGCCGGCGGCGTAGGCGCTGCCGAAATAGGTGCGAACCCCCACGACGCGGGCGGCTGGGGACCTGGAGCCAGGGCTGGCGGTTGGATCTCCCTCGACGACAAGCCCGGTGACCATCGCCTCCCGCAGGTGCAGGTTGGGCGTGTGTTGCAACAGTTGCAGCATCTGGCAGGCGTATTGGCGCTTGTCGGTCTGGGCCCGCCGGGCCCAGACCGCAGGGCCGCGGCTGGCATTGAGCACCCGCTTCTGCAGGGCGGTGGCGTCGGCAAGGCGACCGATGACACCACCTAAGGCATCCACCTCATGCACCAGCTGGCTTTTGGCCGGCCCGCCGACGGCCGGGTTACAGGGCTGCCAGGCGATGCGGTCGAGGTTGAGGCTGAACAGGGCAGTGCGCACCCCCAGTCGGGCGGCGGTGAGGGCCGCCTCACAGCCGGCATGGCCGCCACCAACGACGATCAGGTCGAAGCTTTCGCTGGGGTCTGGCAGGGGACTGGTGGGATGCATCAACTCAGGCTATCGACAGAGACGATCGGCCCAGGCTTTCGGCACAGGCGGTTGAAACAGGCATTCGTCCCTGGCGATTGAATCAGGCATTCGGCCCAGGCATTCCACCCAGATCAAGGTTTATACCTTCAGCAACTGATAAAGGACCAGGCCCCAGCACCACGCGAACGAATCATGCGGCTTGCTGCAGTCGCTGTTTGTAGGCCTCAAGGGTGCCGGCGTTGATCCAGCCGGTGGCGATTGTTTTGCTGTGGTCATGGCTGATCTGACCGCGATGAATGTGGGAGAGGCCCGCTGGGAAAATGGCCAAGGTACCTTTTTCGGCGGGAAGGCAATACTGCTGCCAGAGAAATTCAGTGCCACCGCCAGGAACGGTGTCGCAGTAGAGAATCCAGGCCAGCACGCGGCGGATCGGTTCGGTGGCTTCGTCGCTGGTGTTCCAGTCGCAGTGCCAGGCAGCGAAGCCCTCGCCTGGCCCATAGTGCTGCAGATTGAACAGAGGGTTGACGAACAGGGATCGTTCCGGGCAACACTCAAGAAACTGGGGCCGCTCCGCCAGCCAGCGCCGGAGCCCCGCCGACACGCCCCTCATCACCACCTCAGAGAGGCCATGGGCTTCGGCATCTTGGCGGTCCAGCGCCACCAGGCTGATATCTGTTGACACCTTGGCCGGGGGATGGTCACCTGGGCCCTCGCCGAAGGCCACTCCCCGCCGCTGGAGATCGCTGCGACGGGCGTAAAAGCCAAGCACCGCATCGGCTAGGGCCAGGTAGCCCGGGTCCTGGAAGGTGCCGATCAATCTCATGGGCTGGGGTTGACCGCAGGGAGGGCCACCGGCGTTGCAACCCCGAGGGAACGCTCCAGTCCTGCCATCACCACATCAGCCACGGCTTTGACCCGATAGCGGCAAGCCTGGGTTTCGCTCGAGCGGAAGCTGCCCGTTTCCCAATACTTGTTGCTGCCAGCGCCACCGCCACAAAGGCCGAAGTAATCGCAGCTAGAGCGACACAGCTCAACCCCCGCGACCATGTCGCGCTGCATGCGCTGAAACTTCTCGGTACTGATCACACTTTCGAGACTGTCATGCCGCACATTGCCGAGTACAAAATCACCGTATTCTTCGGTGGAAACCGCCAAAAGCTCGGGGTCAAAGGTGGAGAAATTACCTTGATGATCCACATTGACAATCACAAAGGCACGATTCATATCGGTGTCTTGCAAGCGCTCTTCGCTGTAGATCAAACTGCAAGTAGTTTCAAACTCCCGCAGATTAAGGGCACCCGGTTCAGCGGCCACCAAGTCCCAGAATTCGTCGAGAAAACGTTTATATCGGGCTTCACTATTCGGGCGATCCAAACTGGATTGGCTGTTGACCCCTTCGGTTTCCTCCATGTTGAAGCCAACTTCGCGGATGCCGTGATCGACAAAGAAGCGAAAGATGGCCTCGGCGTGATCCAGGGATTCGTCCGTCAAGACGGAGATAACATGGAAGGGCAGGTTCTGCTGCTGTAAGTATTGAATACCCCGCAGGGTGGCTGCGTGACTTCCCAGGCCGCTGCGGGTGCGGCGGTGGGCATCGTGGAGGAAGGCGGGGCCATCCAGGCTGACGCCAACGGTGATTTCGTTGCGGCGAAAGCACTCACACCACTTTGGGTCAATAAGAATGCCATTGGTCTGGATCGACTGGTCGATGTTCAGGCCTGGGCTATAGCGCGCCACCGCAGAACGGATGCGATCGGTGGCGGCGTCGTAAAAATCTGGGGGCACCGCCAGGGGTTCGCCCGCATGCCAGAGCAGAGTAAAGTCCCGGTCGATGAACGGACTGGAAAGCACCTTTTCCAGAATCGGATCCAGGAGCTCGAGGTCGAGGCGGCTGCGGTTATTCCGGTCCGGCAGATAGCAGTAATCGCAGTCCAGATTGCAATAGGGGGTTGGTTGGATGACCAACAGGGCCAAGGGTCCAAACGGGTTGGGTTCGGACCCGGAAGCCAATGGGAGGTGGAGCTTGCTGCTCACCAATTACGGAAGCCCCCGCCACCGTTGCGCCAGGCACTGCCGCCCCCCCCATTCCTCCAGGCGGCCCCGCCATTGCGCCAACCGCCACCGCCATTGAGGAAACCGGGCCGGCCATAGTAAGGGTGACCATTAATAAAGGCCCTGCGGCCATTGCCATTACCCCAGGCAACCGCAGTCAGCATCTCCTCAGCGGGGCGATCGCCAGCGGCCAAGTCTTGCTCTTGGGAGCGGATCGCCGCCGCCAGCCGTTGCAGCCGTGCCTCCACCGACGTCAGAGGCGGTGCGGCCCGTTCGATATCAGTCGCTGCTTCAAGGGGCACGGCCGGATCAGGGGCCGGATTCAGGACTGCCTTGGAGGCTGGCAAGCCCATGGCCGGCAGCGCCAGCAGAAAGCCGAGCAGGCCGGAGCGGGAGGGAAGGGACATGGCTCTAGCGAGGGGCGGAGGGGGATTGGGGATTCGGCTGCGCCGCCGGGGCCATCCTTACGGGGGCTCCCACCCGCTCCACCGAGAACAGTACCGACTCAAAGAAGCTGCGGATGAGTTCCGGGGGCAGTTGCAAGATGCCGCTGGGACCAAACCAGCGATTCACCGTTGCCGCAGCCGCGGGTTCCCCGTCGAGATAGCCCTGCAGCAATCCCGCCACAGCCAGGTTGGCCAGGTTGCGGAAGGTGGAATTGTTCTCGGGAAGGATGCAACCCACCCCATAGCGACCCAAAGGCTCCCGGGGGACCAGATCGAGGGTGGTGCCCTTGGGCAAGCCGGCCGTAAAGGCTGTCAACGTGCCAGCCAGGGTGAGGGAATCTCCTGCCACCGCATCGAGGCGGCCGGCCAGCAGGGAGCGCACACCGCTCTGCAGGTCGTTCAGGGGAACCAGGTTGGCCTTCGGTTGCAGATCCTTGATCCGCGCTTCGGCGAGGCTGCCGCTCAGCGCACCAATTCGTTTACCTATCAATCCCTCCGGACTGCCGTTGAGGGAAGCGTTGCGTGTCAGCAACCGGATACCGGAAAGGCTGTAGGGCAGGGTGAAGTCCGCGTACATTTCCCTCTCCCAGGTGAACTGCACCCCACAGGCCAGGTCCACTTCCCCTTGGCTCACCAGCTTGAACAGGGCGTCGGGACTGTCGACGCGGCGGAAATCAACCCGGACCGGTTTGTTGAGATACCGGGCCAGCTCAGCGGCGATGCGGGTCGCCACATCCAGAGAGACACCGACGAGTTGGCCATTGGCATCCACGTACGAGCCCGGGATCAGGTCGGTGCGACCTCCCAGGGTGAGCACGCCGGTACGGGCCACCCGCTCCACCACGGTTTCGGCACGGGCGGGGCTGGGCGCTCCCAGGCCAGTTAACAGGGCGAGAAGGGAGATGAGGGTTGCTCCCGCCAAGGCGAGAGGCCGTCGCTGCGGATGGGGCAACGCATCAGAGCAAGACCACTCGATGATGCCCAACTGCGGTGACACCGCCATCGTGCAAAGGGCAGTCGTTGCCAATTCTTCATGCAGCCGGATGGAATGAATCCTTCAGTCCCAGGCAATGGCCACCATTCCCCCAATCCGGCCATGGTCGTTGGGTGAGGGGGCCAGGATGACATCGAGCCATCTTCACCGTCAGCGGGCAAACTGCATGGAGCGACCTCCAGGAGAGGACCCATGGCGATCGATTTCAATGATCCCGAACTTGAGTTCGCCGATCTGGTGACGGCCTACCAGAGCTGGGTGATGGCCGTTATCAACGATGAAAAGCTCGGCGGTGACCCCCTGCTGACCGAGGACATCGCCGACGATGCCCTCAACGCCATGCGGTTTTTGCCCGATGTGGTCACCAGTGCCATCGAGACCACCCTGGCGCGGGTTTACGACGTTGATCCGGAGGAACTGGCTTCCCTGCTGTATCCAGACGACTGAGCGCCCCTGCCTTACTTCTAGGCCACGCTCCGGTGCCGGTTGCCAAGCGGTCGCGATGGCTTGGCAGCGGGCGGCTCGGCGTGACCAGGATGGGTATCTTGGCTCGCCGCCCTTGCAGTCACCTGGATCACCGCTTGATGTTGTCTCCCCCCCCTTGGTACTGGTCCATGGCCTCTGGGACACGCCTGACCTCTTCAACACCCTCAAGCGCACCCTGGCCGGCCGCCGCGGTACCCCTTTCACTCCCCATCTGCCCCATGGCTTGGGTGTGGTGCCCCTCGATGAGCTGGCGATCCAACTGAATCAAGCAATTGAAACGGAGTTTGGGCCCGATCAAATTCTGGATGTGATGGGCTTCTCGATGGGGGGGCTGATCAGCCGCACCTGGATCCAATTGCAGGGGGGCCACCAGCGGGTGAGGCGCTTCACCAGTGTGGCCAGCCCCCAGCAAGGCACCTTGGCGGCCCAGGTCTGGCCCCGCTGGCCCTTGGCCTCGGTGGCCGACATGAAGCTGGGGAGCGATTTGTTGCGTCGATTGAATGGGGATCCAGGCCCCCTGGCGGCCATCGATTGCTGCAGCATCTACTGCGTTGCCGACGTGATGGTCGTGCCCGGCTGGACCGCCGTCTTGCCCGTCGGCCGTCGACTGGCCTTCCCGCTCCACCTGGCCCACCACGAGTTAATGGCCCGGCCGGAGGCGGTTGAATTGGTCGCCAGCGAACTGCTGCGCCCATAGCCTGCAGCTCGGCTTCAGATTTCAGTACCTGGGTGCGGTCCCAGGGGCAGGTCATTAAGGCTCGCTGAAGTTCAGAGAGGTTCACCCCTGGTCGATTTCGCCCAGCCAGGCCTCCATGGCTTCGATCACTGCGGCTGTGGTGGCCAGAATCGCCTCGGCCCCGGCCCGCAAGAGCTGCTCTTCGTAATCCCCCCTAGCCGCTTGCGCTTCAGCAGCGTGCAAGTGGGGCGGAGCTACTGCCAGGGCACGCCAGCGTTGTTCTGGCACCTCCTGGCGGGCCCGCTGCAGGGTGAACACATCTGTGACCGTGTCTCCCAGATAGGCCACCGGTGGGGCCAGGGGGCCAAGGCCTGGAGCCTCGTGGCGGCCCAGCAGCAAAGCCGTCAGCCTGAGAAGCCCTTGGGGATTGGGTTTGTCGGGGGCATCCCCCATGGCGATCAAGGGTGGGTTGACCAACCCCAGGCGTTGCTCCAGCACGTAGCGGCAGGAAGGGGGTTCGGCGCCACTGACGAACCCCCAGGCAAGCCCTGCGTCGTTAAGGGTGTGGAAAAATTCCGGAGGCACCAGCAGAGTTTCGTTGCCGATGAAGCCCTTCCAGCTGGCGGGATCCCCATGGGGGTCGCCGCCGAAGTAGGCCTCGCTGAAAACCGCGACAATGTCATCAAAAGTCGGTAAGGGGGAGCAGGTGCCTCGGCGCCGCAGCAGTTCGAGGGAGGCTTCCCAGTCGTTGTTCCAAAGGCCTTCGCCCTTGAGGGCATCGATTTCAGCGGCTGTGGGGCGATAGCCGCTGTAGTGATAAACGGTTTCACTGAGGGCGCGGCGGTAACTGCCGCCAACATCCCGAATGACGCCATCAATGTCGAAGAGAACCAGGGCGCGGGGACTCAGGGACAGCTTGCAGCGAGGCTGATAGGTTAGGTGATTATCTTCTGCCCTGAGCGCACCAACCATGACAGCAGCCGAGACGATCAGTGACGAGGCGGTGTTCGCTGCCGCATTCGATGACGTCGCCGATCCGACGGCCGCCAGCGAGGTGACCCAAGGCCGCCCGGTGCTGCGCGGCGGCACAGCCGCCTTAGCAACCGCCACCATTGATGAAGATGGTGTGCCATCTGGCTACACCCCTAAGGCCGATGAGGGACGCTTCCTGCTCAAGATCCTTTGGTTGCCAGACAACGTGGCCCTGGCAGTCGATCAGATCGTCGGTGGCGGCCCCAGCCCCCTGACAGCCTATTTCTTCTGGCCCCGTGAAGACGCCTGGGAAACACTCAAGACAGAATTGGAGCGCAAGAGCTGGATCACCGATAATGAGCGAGTTGAGATCCTCAACAAGGCCACCGAGGTGATCAATTACTGGCAAGAAGAGGGACGGGGTAAATCCCTGGAAGAGGCCAAGCTCAAATTCCCTGACGTAACCTTCTGTGGAACCGCCTGAGCACAAGCAAGGCCCCGGATTGTTGCAAAGATTCAACTAAAAAGCCGGTCGATTGACCGGCTTTTTTATTAATCAACCAAGCGATTAAGCAAGTTTAGGCAAAAATCTAGATCAATGAAATTTGCCTAGCAAAGCTTAGCCTTGTTGATTGATCTAGCTCAAATTGCCTTGGTGGCAGCTACCCGGGCACGGGCCTGAGAGAGAGTTTGCAGGGCTTTTACCTTGGCGATGCTGGTCGGCTGGCTTTCCAACGCCGCTGCGGCTTGAATCGCCGCTTCAAGATCCTTTTCGGCCTTGGCGGAGTCGATGTCTCGGGCCAATTCGGCACCATTAACAAGCACCGTGACTTCATTGGCATCAACCTCGGCAAAGCCACCCATCAAGGCTATGGACTGCCATGCATTGCCCTCGCGCACCCGCAAAACCCCATCGTCTAAAGCGGTGAGCATGGAAACATGGCCGGTGAGGATACCCATCTGACCACTTGTGCTGGGAAGGATCACCTCATCGGCGACACCGTCAAACACACTTTTGTCGGGAGAAAGAACCCTTAAGTTGAAGGTCATGATCAAGCCTTCGAGTCGGCGAGGATTTTTTGAGCTTTTGCTTTGACTTGATCAATATTGCCGACGAGGTAGAAGGCAGCCTCGGGCAGATCATCTAGTTCACCAGAAAGAATCATATTGAAACCCTTGATGGTGTCTTCTAGCTTGACATATTCACCGGATTGACCGGTAAATATTTCAGCAACAAAGAAAGGCTGGGAAAGAAATTTCTCGATCTTGCGAGCCCGGTCCACGGTGCGACGGTCGTCTTCGGAAAGTTCATCAAGACCAAGAATCGCAATGATGTCCTGAAGTTCCTTGTAGCGTTGCAGGGTAGATTGCACAGCTCGGGCAGTGCGATAATGCTCATCACCTACCACCGCAGGTTGCAGCATGGTACTGGTGGAATCCAGGGGGTCAACCGCAGGATAGATACCCTTAGATGCAAGACCGCGACTCAGCACAGTGGTGGCATCAAGGTGAGCAAAAGTGGTGGCTGGTGCCGGGTCGGTAAGGTCGTCGGCAGGTACATAGACGGCCTGAATAGACGTAATGGAACCTTCGAGAGTGGAGGTGATACGTTCTTGCAATTCGCCCACGTCCGTACCAAGAGTTGGCTGATATCCCACTGCCGAAGGCATACGTCCCAACAGGGCGCTTACTTCAGAACCGGCTTGGACGAAGCGAAAAATGTTGTCAATAAATAACAGCACATCTTGCTTGTTGACGTCACGAAAATGTTCGGCCATTGTCAGAGCCGAAAGACCAACCCGCATGCGGGCTCCAGGGGGTTCATTCATCTGGCCGTAGCAAAGAGCCACCTTGGATTTGGTGAGGTCGTCGGCATTGATAACCCCCGATTCCTTGAATTCCTCGTAGAGGTCATTGCCTTCACGGGTGCGTTCGCCTACACCTCCAAACACCGAAACACCACCATGCTCTTTGGCGATGTTGTTGATGAGCTCTTGAATAAGGACCGTTTTGCCAACGCCGGCGCCACCAAAAAGGCCAACCTTGCCCCCTTGGCGATAAGGAGCGAGTAGGTCAATTACCTTGATACCCGTTTCGAACACCTTGGGCTTGGTTTCCAGATCGGTCAGCTTGGGGGCTTCCCGGTGAATGGGAGAGGTGGTAGTTGTGCTGACGGGGCCCTTTTCGTCTACGGGTTCACCAAGCACATTAAAAATGCGCCCCAGGGTGGCCTCGCCCACTGGAACGCAAATCGGGGAACCTGTATCGACGGCATCCATGCCGCGCACAAGCCCATCGGTGGTGCTCATGGCCACCGCCCGTACCCTGTGGTCCCCGAGTAACTGCTGAACCTCGGCGGTCAGGGCAATATCTTGGCCAGCTGAGTTCTTGCCTTCAATACGCAAGGCGTTATAGATCCTGGGCAACTTGCCGGCCGGAAACTCCACGTCAAGCACCGGACCAATCACCTGCTTGACGATGCCTTTGGTGCCGGAGGCGGCGGAAGCAGCAGCTGCCATAAGGAGGAATGGGTGAGGACGCGGGACGCTATTGGCAGATCTCCAGACCCGTCCAAAGCGGCGCAACCTTACCACCGGCCGTGCCCCGCTTCCCCGTTGGCCGGTGATGCCGACCAGGGATGGCAGTGCGGTCAACCGAACAACCCGAAAGCCCCGTGGCAGAGGGCCGTTGCCATAGGTTGGCAATCGGGAGTTTCGAGTGCCAGCTTTTGCTGCTCCCGGGGCCGAACCCAGCCCATGACGTCGGCCCCCGCCGTCGCTGGGGTGCTTCACGACTTGACTCCCGCGTCCTACGTTTTACGAACTCCATGGCTGCTGTTTCTCTCAGCGTCTCGACGGTTAAACCTCTCGGAGATCGGATTTTCATCAAGGTTTCCGAATCCGAAGAGCGCACCTCCGGAGGCATCCTTCTGCCTGACACCGCCAAGGAAAAGCCCCAGGTCGGTGAGGTGGTTCAGGTGGGCCCCGGCAAACGCAACGAAGACGGCTCCCGCCAAGCTCCAGAAGTGAGTATTGGCGACAAAGTCCTTTACAGCAAGTACGCCGGCACTGATATCAAGCTCGGCACAGATGAATTCGTTCTGCTATCCGAAAAGGACAT
>JBKDVK010000224.1:0-7266 GCA_046338875.1 Cyanobacteriota bacterium
GCGGCGGCGAAACCAATCAAAAACCATCTTGGCTGAAACCCTCGTTAGGCCTTGGTGGCGTTGGTGAAGCGCCGCAGTACACCGTTGATCATGCGCCGTCCTTGCTCATCGCTATAGCGATTCGCCAGTTCAACCGCCTCACTGCAGGCCACCGCCAGGGGGGTGCCGAACTGCTCCAGATCCACCGCCGCCAGCCGCAAAATGTCCCGATCGATGCGGGGCAGACGGGTCAACCGCCAGCCCTCCATTACCCGATCCAAGCGGGCGTCCAGGTCTTGGCGCTGCTGCAACACCGCCTGGGCCCGTTCGATCGCCCCCCGGCGCACCGCCTCCTGGTCGGCCAACACCAATAGCCGCGGCAACTCAAGGCTGGCCGACAACCGATTCAGGGCCTGTTCGGCCAAGGCCAGACCCTTCTGCAGGTGCGTGCGCACCCGGGGCAAGCTCTGCTCGCCCTCCTGCTGCAGCTCGCTGTCGAGCAACTGCTGCTGGGCCTGTTCGAGATCACCGGCGGAATGGTCGAGGGCCTCACGCACATGCAGGGCCAAGCTGGCCTGGGCCTGATGCAACAGCGCCTCCATCGACAGATCTGACGCTGGCATGGGCTGCCTGCCCCGATCATCCACCTGACCGAGCATCAACAGGGCCAGTTCACGGGAAAGGGAGTGACTCTGCATCAGGAGAGCTGGGGAGCCCGCAACTGGGCCATCAGGCTGGAGAAGCTGCGATTGGAAGGGGGCTGACGCTCATCCGGGTTGACGATGCCAGCCGAAATGATCGTGCGGAAGGCATCTTCGACGCTGAGATCGAGGTCCTTCACGAGGCGCTCCGGCACCACGGCATACCAACCGGTGGTGGGGTTGGGGGCTGTGGGGATGAAGACACTGAGCATGGTCTCACTGAAATCAGCCTGGATCGAGCTTCCCATCGCTCCGGTGACGAAGCCAAGCGCATACAAACCCTCACGGGGGTATTCCACCAACACAACCCGACGAAAGCGGCTGGAGTTATCCCGCAGAAAGGTTTCCAGCAATTGCTTGAGGGTTTTGTAAACCGAGCCGGCCACTGGAATGCGCAGCAGGGTGCCTTCGCCAAACTCCAGCAACCAACGCCCGACGATATTGCGGGCCATCAGGCCGATCAACAGGATGCCGAGCAGGGGAACCAAAAGGCCCAAGCCAAGGTTGATAAGTTCCTGCAACAAGGGGTGCAGGGTGTTGAAGGGGTTGAACTGCTTGGGAATCGAGGTGAGAAACGCCAGCACAAAACGGCTGACCGTGGTGGCCAGCCAGATGGTGGTGGCCAGGGGGATCACCACCAGAAGACCAGCGATCAAGTCGTTTTTGAGGTCCTGCTGCAGCCTCGTGTTCAGGGGCTGATCTGGTCTTGGCAGGGCGGAAGGGGGATCCAATGGGCTTGGGAGGGGCTATTAGGGCTGGAAATCAAACGCTAACCAGCAATTGGGCCGGAAACCGAAAACCTCCAGCAGCGAAGGGCTAAAGAACGCTGCCCAGGCAAAGAATGGTGAAGGCGGCAATCAGCACCACCGCACCGGCGGAATTGCCCAAGCGGCGCTGGTTGAGGGTCACGGCGCTGGTCTGTTGCATCTGCTTGTACTGACTTTCCATCTGGCCCAACTGACGCTCGACGAAAGTGCGGGCCGCCTGGGTTTTCTGTTCAGGGGTTGCGTTGGCGGGCACCTGGCCGCGGGCCTCGGCCTGCTTCACCAACTGCTGCAGCATGGCCGGATCCTTGCTTTGTTGACGGGCCATTTCCAGCTGACCCCTGGACGCAGCCAACTGCTGGTCGGCCTGCTCCTGCATCAATTTGTCGCCCCCGAAGGCAATCGGCAGGGCGGCCGTCAGCAACACCGCCAGCAAGCCACTCAGCAGACACACCGCCCAGAGCAGCGGCGAGCGCTGGTTGCCCCCATCATCAAGCCTGGCTGCGACATACATCAACACCAAGCCCACCAGGGCCAGGGGGGATTGCTGCACCAGCCGTTCGACCACCAACTGGCGAAAAGGTTCGGACCCCCAATCCCAAAGCGACAAAACCGCCAGCAGATTGAGGAGCAGGAGCACCACCAGGGTGATCCCCATCCAGCGAAGCAGCGGGCTGAAGCGGGTTGAGGAGGAGAAGGACACGCCTGGTGGTCTTGATTTGGCCAGACTTTACCGACTGCCCGTGTCCTGTTCCAGTTCCGACAACCTTTCTCAAAGCCTGCGCCAACGGGCCCTGGACGAGGGCTTCGCCGTTGCAGGCATAGCCGCCGTTCCCGGTAGCAGCCGCCTGGCCCTGCGCAGCGCTGCCCTGGAGCGCTGGCTGGACGCCGGCTACCAGGGTTCGATGGCCTGGATGGCGGATCCGCGGCGACGGGCCATCAACGAACTTTTGCCAGGGGTACGCAGTGTTCTGGCGGTGGGCCTCAGCTACCACGTCAAGGCGCAGCGCCAGCCTGGCAGCCTGGCGGTGGCACGCTACGGCTGGGGGCGGGACTACCACCGGGTGATTGATGGTCGCCTGCGGCGCCTGGGACGCTGGCTGCAGGACCAGGTGGACGGTGCCCGGTGGCGCACCTGCGTCGACAGTGGGCCGCTGATGGACAAGGCCTGGGCGGAGGAGGCGGGGCTCGGCTGGATCGGCAAACACGGCAACCTCATCAACCCCGACCACGGCTCCTGGCTGCTGCTGGGTCACCTGCTCACCACCGTGCCCCTGATCCCCGACAGGCCCGCCCCAGCCCGCTGCGGAACATGCCGCCTTTGCATCGCCGCCTGTCCCACAGAAGCGATCCGCGAACCCTTTGTCGTCGATTCACGCCGCTGCATTTCGTTTCACACCATCGAAAATCGAGACCCGGTCCTGCCCCCGGCCATCGCCAACCAGCTCCAGGGCTGGGTGGCCGGCTGTGACATCTGCCAGGAAGTTTGTCCCTGGAATCGTCCCGACCTGCCCAGTGCCACCGATCCCGAGGTGCAGCCCAGGCACTGGTTGCTGGATCTGCAGGGACATCAGGCCCTCGCCTGGAGTGATGGGGACTGGGATGGGCGTCTACGGGCCTCCGCCCTGCGACGCATCAAACCCTGGATGTGGCGCCGCAACCTGCGGGCCGCCCTAGGTCTTTCTCCCCCCTCTGCCTAGGGTGGGGAGGATTCTTAACGACTCCATGGCAGGCCGTTCCTGGCTGAATTTGACCCCTTTTGTTCTGCGCCATCCGCATCAACCCAAGGGGACATCCAGCTGGCTGAGGCTCCGCCGTTTTGGCCTTGGCCTGACGCTGCTGACGGCCGGCCTGCTGGTGACGACCAGACCAGCAGCGGCCATGGTGCCCTTTGTGTTCGTGCCCCAGCCCGAGGCCCTGGAGGGGGCCGGCAGGGGCATTGCCCAAGCTGCCGCCAAGTTACTGCGTTTCGGCCAGCCCGAAGACGCTGCCCGTCTGGCCGACCTCACCGTGCGGCTGCTTCCCAACGAACCAATCGGCTGGGTGCTGCTGGCGGAAGCCGAATTGCGCAGCAACCGCTCTGAACAAGCTCTCAAGGCCCTGGAGAAAGCCAAGCGCCTCGATCCCAACAACCCGGGCATCTGGTTTGCCGAAGGGGCAGTAGCGCTGCGCAACAACCGCCCCGCCGATGCCCTGGTCCTGCTGCGCCGTGGCCTGCAATTAGACAACAAAAACGCAGGCGCCTACTTCGATTTGGGTAATGCCTATTTCATGCTTTCCCAACCGAATGAAGCCATGGCTAGCTTCAACAAAGCGGCCAGCCTGCGCAAAGATTTCTGGGAAGCGATCAACAACCAAGGATTGGTGTTGTTTGAACTTGATCGACGCCAGGAGGCCATGGATCGCTGGCGCAAGGTGCTGACCAGCAAGCCAGATGTCGCCGAAACCTCCCTAGCTCTCGGCAGCAGCCTTTTCCTCACCAACCCCCAACAGCGGGACGAAGCGCTGCGCCTGGCCAAAAACGCCCTGAACGAAGACCCCAACTACGTCAAGGATAGTTACCAAAAAGACCAGCTCTGGGGGCCCAAACTGCGGGCTGCAGCAAGGAGTTTGCTCTCCCAACCCGAGCTTAAATCTGCCGTTGAGCGGGCCAGCGCCAACGCCAATGGCAGCTCCAGCCGGCCGGAGTGAATCGGGGGGCAAGCTGCCATCTGTAGGCTGAGCCCCGTCTTCCGCCCCAAAAACCCAGCACCGGATGGCCGAGGACCGCGACGGAGACCGCATCGAGTCGATCGCCCTGCATCAGGAGATGCAACGCTCGTACCTCGAATACGCCATGAGCGTCATCGTCGGCCGGGCTCTGCCGGACGTGCGTGATGGCCTCAAACCCGTGCAAAGGCGCATCCTCTTCGCCATGCACGAACTGGGGCTGACTCCAGATCGCCCTTACCGCAAATGCGCCAGGGTCGTAGGCGATGTGCTCGGCAAGTACCACCCCCACGGCGATCAGGCGGTCTATGACGCCCTGGTACGGCTGGTACAGACCTTTTCCAGCCGCCACCCCCTCCTGGATGGCCACGGCAACTTCGGTTCGGTGGATGACGATCCACCGGCGGCGATGCGCTACACCGAAACCCGGCTTGCTCCGATCGCCCATGAAGGGATGCTCGATGAGATCGGCAGCGAAACGGTGGATTTCGCCCCCAATTTCGACGGCTCCCAGCAGGAACCAACCGTCCTGCCTGCCCAACTTCCCTTTCTGCTGCTGAATGGTTGCACCGGAATTGCCGTCGGCATGGCCACCAACATCCCCCCCCACAACCTGGGGGAGGTGGTGGATGCCCTGATTGCCCTGATCCGCCAGCCCGATCTGGATGACGACAAGCTGCTGCAGTTGGTGCCCGGCCCCGATTTCCCCACCGGCGGTGAGGTTCTAATCGGCAGTGGTGTCCGCGAAACCTATCTGGGTGGCCGCGGCAGCATCCCGATGCGCGGTGTGGCCCACCTCGAGGAAGTTCAACCCGGCAAGGGTCGCCATCGCCGCGGTGCCGTGGTGATCACGGAGTTGCCCTATCAACTCAGCAAGGCCGGCTGGATCGAAAAGTTGGCCGAACAGGTCAACGACGGCAAGATCACCGGCATCGCCGATATTCGCGATGAGAGCGATCGGGACGGCATGCGGGTGGTGGTGGAAGTGCGCCGTGATGCTGAAGCCGCCAAGGTGCTGGAAGATCTGCAACGGCGCACGGCCCTGCAGAGCAATTTCGGTGCCATCCTGCTGGCCCTGGTGAACGGCCAACCCCAACAGCTCAGCCTGCGCCAGCTGTTGAACCATTTTCTGGAATACCGCGAACTCACCCTGCTGCGCCGCACCCGCCACGCCCTGCGGCGCTGTGAGGATCGCCTGGAGGTTGTTGAGGGTCTGATCAAAGCCCTGACCAACCTGCAAAAGGTGATTGCCATGATCACCGCCGCCGCCGATGCGGCAGCCGCCAAAGCGGCCCTGCAAGTGCAACTCGACCTGACGGAACGTCAAGCCGAGGCCGTTCTGGCCATGCCCCTGCGGCGCCTCACCGGTCTGGAACAAGAAAGCCTGCGCAAGGAATCCGAAGACCTGGCGACCGAACGCACCAGATTGCGGCATCTGCTCGATGACCGCGACACCCTCTTGAACACGATGGTGAGTGAGTTGAAGGTGCTCAAAAAGCGCTACGCCACCCCCCGCCGCACCCGCCTGGTGGAGGGGGGAGACGAACTGGTGGCCCTGCGGGCCGCGGCGGTGCGGCCCAACACCGAACTGCAGCGGCAACAGGCCTTCGAGGGCCTTGCCAACGACAGCCAACTACTGATCCAAGCCGATGGATTGGTGCGCATCGTCTCCGCCCAGATCCTGGGCAAACTGCACCTGCAGGAAGCCGCTGAGCTGGGAGAACATCCCGCGCCGGCCCGCCTGCTGTTGCCCGTGCAGGCTCAACCGGCCTTACTGGCTTTCACCGCCGCCGGCAGGGTGGCGCTGCTGCGTTGGGAATTCGCCGGGCAGCAAAGCGGCGGTTTAGAGAAGTTCCTGCCCGACAGCCTCGAAGGCGAACGGGTGATCCAGGTGTTGCCGCTGCCCAAGCAACCCGGCTGCAGTCTGGGTTTACTGAGTACCGATGGCCGCTTCAAACGCTTGCCCATCGAAGAATTCCTGGAACTTTCCGGTCGGGCCGCCACCATCCTCAAACTCAAGGAAGGGGTGGAGCTGCAACGGGTGGTGGCCTGCCGCGAAGACGAGGAGCTGGTGGTGGCCAGCAGCACGGGCCGGATGTTGCGACTGGCCATCAACGAAGCCAATCTGCCTGTGATGGGGCGCATGGCCCAGGGGCCCACACTGATGCGACTGTTGCCCGGCGAACGGGTGGTGGGAGCCGCCAGTAGCCCAGCCAGCGGCATCGTGGTGCTGGCCAGCCGCCTGGGCCAACTGAAACAGCTGGCATTGGAAAGTCTGCGGCTGTGCCAAAGGGGCGATCTCGGCCAGATCGGCCTGCGTTTCCTCGATCGCTCCGACGAGTTGGTGGACCTGCAAAGCCCGGGACCCAGCGTGATGGGGGTGGTGTTGGCCGGTGGCAATGGCCGCAGCTTGCGCTTGAAGTTGGCAGCAGTGCCTTTGGAAGACACCAGCGGTTCGGGCCTCAACCTCGGCCTGGCGACGGGGCAGCAGGTGCAAGAGCTGGTGCCCCTGTTGATGGACGAAGCTTGAATCAGCTAAACGCCTCCTGCTTCCCTTGGCGGAAGGCCTGGGTTCTGCTGCTGGGAGCCAGCCTGCAGGTCGTCGTCGGATTCCCCGGGCAGCCCGGCTTCAGCCAGGGACAAATCCAGACAACCCAGGAACTGGCGACACCGATTCCCCTACGGGATCTAGCCGGTCAGGAATTGCTTCGCAGCAGTGATGCCCAGGCCGACTACGGCCCACTAGCCCAGGATTTTGAAACCCAGGCCAACCTCTCCTATTGCGGCGTGGCCAGCTTGGTGGTGGTCCTGAACAGCTTGGTAGTGCCAGCCCCTGCTGTGCCTGGGTACCCCGGCTACAAATTCTGGACCCAGGAAAATGTCTTTGGCGGGCCTGGTAGCGACCGGTTCGTGCGGGCCGAGCGGGTGCGACGCGAAGGCATGACCCTGGCCCAACTGCATGGCTGGTCCAGCGACCACGGTCTGGTGGTGCGGCGTTTCCACGGGGACCAACTGAGCCTGGAGCAGTTCCGCCAACTGTTGCGAGAGGGTCTCCGCGATCGCCGCGATCGTCTGGTGGTGAATTATCTGCGCAGTGGCATAGCCCAGAAAGG
>JBKDVK010000225.1:0-2803 GCA_046338875.1 Cyanobacteriota bacterium
GGCGAGCAGTTCGTCGCGGGCGATTTCGCCGCCGCCGATGCCCACCAAGGCATCGCTGATGTGCACGATGGCGCTGGATGTGGGGGACAATCCCTTACCCTGCGGCAGCTCACCGCCCCAGGTGCTGTCCGGCACGAAAAACACCGTGTCCACACAGGTAGAGAGGGGAGTCCGCTCCTGGCGGGCCAGGCTCGAGACTATGCCCATGGTCTCAAATCCCTTCCCCTTGGCTATTTCGTAGATCTGGCCAATGCCCTCTGCGGTACCGCCGCTACTGATCAGGGTGCGGGCTGGATCGTGGCGCTCAAGGATGCGGCTGGCTTCGCGAATCAGGGCATCAGGATCTTGATAACCGGCCCCCGAATAGCCCACGAAGCTGAGCACATGCTTGCCTGTTGCCTTCACATGGCTGGCGATGGCGGCGGCATCACCTGTGCGGATCTGGGCGGGCCCCTTGCCGGCCAGCGGGGCAGCGTTTGCGGGGGCCACGAAAACCCCGGCCAGCAGGGCAACGGCGGCCAGGGCCTTGTTCACAGGCAAAATCAACGTATGTTCCAGGTGTAGCAACAGTTGCAGCCACCGTCGCCGCAGAAGCTGGGCAGGAATTGCTGCAGCCATGGCCACGCAGTTGTTTGTGCCTAGAGCCTAAGAAGCCCCAGGCTCTTAGCCGATTTAGTGCTGCAACGGCAAAGACCCATGGGCCCCGATGACATGCTGAGAGCTGGCGCGTAATCGAAGCCGATGCGCTTGGAGGCTGGCCATTGCGGCAGCTGATCAAGCCGCCGCCGCCAACCAGCCCCCCCGGTGCGCGACTCCGCACATAGGTCGCGATTTTGCTTGTGGGAGTCCCGGTCTTCCCTACTAATGGATTTGGCCTGTGTCAGGTGGATCCTTGGTGAGATTTCTGGTGCCGCGGGAGCACTCCCCCGGTGAAAAGCGGGTGGCCGCCACGCCCGAAACCGTGCGTCGCCTGCTGGGCAAGGGCGTGAGCGTGCAGGTGCAGCAGGGGGCCGGGGCGGCGGCCGGGTTCCGGGATGACGATTTTCTGGCTGTCGGGGCCGAGCTGGGTCCGGAGGAGGGCCTGCCCTGGGAAGAGGTTGACGGGGTTTTGTGTGTACAGGCGCCACCGGCCGAAAGCCTGCAGCGCCTGCGGCCGGGTGCCCTGTTGGTGGGGCTGCTCTCCCCCTACGGCGCCAGCCACCTGGCCGAGACCCTCAACGGCCGCGAGGCCTCGGCCATCGCCCTGGAGCTGTTGCCGCGCATCAGCCGCGCCCAGAGCATGGATGTGCTCTCGTCGCAGGCCAACATCGCCGGCTACAAGGCGGTGCTGCTGGCCGCCGCCGCCCTCGATCGCTACGTGCCGATGCTGATGACGGCCGCCGGCACCATCCAGCCCTCGCGGGTGCTGGTGCTGGGGGCCGGTGTGGCCGGCCTGCAGGCCCTGGCCACCGCCAAGCGGCTTGGCGGTGTGGTCTACGTGTCCGATGTGCGCCCCGCCGCCAAAGAGCAGGTGGAATCCCTGGGGGGTCGCTTTATTGATCCGCCCGAACTGGAGGACAAGCCAGCTGAGGAGGGGGGCTATGCCAAGGCCGCCAGTGAGGCCTTCCTGGCGGCCCAACGCCAGCAACTGGCCGACCAGCTTGCCCTCGCTGACATGGTGATCTGCACCGCCCAGGTGCCGGGTCGCAAGGCGCCGCGGCTGATCAGCGAGGAGATGCTTGATGGCATGCGGCCCGGCGCCGTCGTCGTTGATCTGGCGGTGGCCCAGGGCGGCAACTGCTTTGGCACCGTCGCCGGCCAGACGGTCGAGCGCCGCGGCGTGCAGCTGATTGGCGCTGATGCCCTGCCCTCCAGTGTTCCCAACCACGCCAGCGCCCTTTATGCCCGCAACGTGGCGGCCCTGATCGAGCACCTGCTGGCCGATGAGGGCCTGCGGCTCGATCCCGAGGATCCGATCCTCGACGGCTGCCTGCTCACCCACGGCGGCGTCTGCCGTCGTGAGGATGTCGTTTATCCCAATGGTTCCCGCAACGGAGGTTCGTGATGAGTGCCCTTTCCCAGGCCCTGTGGGTGTTGCTGCTCGGCAGCCTGCTGGGTCTTGAGTTGATCGGCAAGGTGCCCCCCACCCTGCACACGCCGCTGATGTCCGGCGCCAACGCCATCAGCGGCATCACCGTGCTGGCTTCGCTCACCCTCATCCAGAAGGCCGGTGACAACCAGGCCCTGCTGTTGATTGGCGCCCTTTCCCTGGGCTTTGCCCTTTACAACGTGGTCGGTGGCTTCCTGGTCACCGACCGCATGCTCGCCATGTTCCGCCGCAAGGGAGACAACTGATGTCGACTGAATTACTGACCGATGGCATCGACCTGGTGGCGGTGCTGCTGCTGGGCCTGGGCATCAAGGGCCTCTCCAAGGTGCGCTCCGCCCGCGGCGCCAACCAGCTGGCGGCCGTGGCCATGGGCCTGGCCGTGCTGGGCCTGTTGATCGAAATTCGTCCGGGGCCGATGGCCTGGTTGTGGATCGCGATCGGCACCGCCGCCGGTGGCCTGGCCGGCGTCATCACCGCCCTGCGGGTGCCGATGACGGCCATGCCCGAAGTGGTGGCCCTGTTCAATGGCTGCGGCGGTTTGGCCTCCTTGCTGGTGGCCGTTGGTGTGGCCCTGTTTGATTCCGATGGCGCCGACATGGTGGCCTTGGTGTCGATTGCCATCTCGGTGTTTGTCGGTGCCATCACCTTCAGCGGCTCGATTGTGGCGATGGCCAAGTTGCAGGGCTGGCTCAGCACCCCCGCCTGGACCCAGAG
>JBKDVK010000226.1:0-5555 GCA_046338875.1 Cyanobacteriota bacterium
CACATCCAGCTCGATCGGATCGGCCAGCCGGGCTCCGGGAGCCAGGTCGCCGCAGCCCTCCAGGCAGATCCGTTCCCTGAGATCAGCCAGGTACTCAGCCCGGTCGCTGGGCTGCCACTGCAATCCGGCCAGATGGCGGGCGAAATGGACCGCATGCTGGCCGCTGCCGGAGCCCACCTCCAACACCCGCGCCGTCGGCGGCAGCCAGTCGCGCAGCACCAGCAAAATCGGCTCTTTGTTGCGTTCGCAGGCCTCAGAGAAACGCACTGGCAGCGGTCGGTACACCTGGGCATCATCCTGGAGGGTCCCAGCACCAGCGGCGCCCTCAGCAGCGGGCTCTAGCAACGGCGCATTCTGAGCAGCGCGGAGCCGGGCGCCGCCCTAGGGACGGAGCACGTTGAGGCCGGCCAGGCGCTGGCGCAGGCGCCGGCTCCAGCCCAGGCCCGCCAGGACGCCGGCCAAGGGCAGCGGACCCGGAACCGGAGTCGTCGGCGGGGTGTAGCCGCCCAAATCATTGGCGCTCGCCTTGAAGGCAATCAGGGTGCCGGGGATCAGGGCAAAGTCAGGGGGAAGGTTGCCGACATCAGGGGTAGGCGAGGTGTTGACGGCACCGCCACTGCTGATGCTGCGGCAATTGATCGTCAAACCGAGATCACACTGCACCCGTTCGCCTGTGCTGGGCTTGTAATACACATCGAACTGAACATTGCTGCCGTTCTGGGTCACTGAATAGTCGTTATCGGTGCCAGCGAGCAGCAGATAGGAGCCGTCATTGAGTTGCGGACCAATCGCCAGACCCTCCCATTTCTCAGGTGAGCGGCCGCCGAGGGCGGTCAAAGACGAGTCGTTCAGGATGTTGGCGGCGGCCAGATTCGCCAGGGACGAGGCGCTCTTCGCCACGGGATTCACGCCGGTCGGCAGCGTGGTGGTGTTCAGATTGATGGCGCTGACATCGCTGGCGCCGCTGATGTCGATGATGTAGACCTTTTTATCAGGAGAGCTGAGGTTGGCATCCGGCACGCCCACACCGCGATTGTTGCGCTCCAACACCATGAAGCGATTTTCGTCCAGGGCCACGATTGCTGAGATGCCACGGCCCTGGGCGGGTGCCGGGCCCGTTCCGTCAAGAAGATAGGCATACTGCGCCACCGCGTTTCCGGTGCTGGTGTCGTACTTGATAATGCGGGTGTAGCGGCTCCTTGCGAATGACCCGCCGCTGCCATTGCCGTCGGTGATCGTGCCGTTCTGCAGCATCGCGTAAGCAAAGCGACCATCCGGACTAACGGCGAGGCCCTCAAGACCGCGATTGTTCTCGCGGCCGGCGGTGAGGGTGCTGGAAGTGGCTGTGAAATTCACATTGGCACCAACCTTGGGCACCAGATTGGCTGGAGTCTGATACGGACGCACGAACTGACCAGAGGGCCTGAATTCATACACGGATGCTCCATATTCATCCGACACCAGAAAATTGCCACTCTGCGGCAGGATCACCATGCCCTCCGGGTCGAAGGAATTGCCCAAGGTGTTAGCCGGGTTGGGCGCCAGGCCGTTGAAGGTCTGGTTGCCATTGCGGAACAGCACCGTTTGCTGAACTGCAAAATTGCTGATCGCCCCGGTGGCTGGATTCACATCCAAGCTGAAGCGTTGCAAACGTGTGTCGTAGCTGATCGTGCCGCCACCCGGCCCGCGATCCGACAAGCCCCACCATTGATTGATGGCACGATCGTAATAGAGATCGGAGAAGTATCCCAGGCGGCCATTATTCACCCCCGTGCCACCGGATTTGTCAACTGCTGCCCCGTCAAGGGTCAAGCCGTTCACGAACTGGGGTGCGGCTTGCGCAGGCAGCAGGCAGAGAGAGAAGCAGAGGATAGCTGCCGTGAAAGGGGTGCGCATGGAGGTCGAGCCAATTTGACTTGGGAGCGAATGCCTCCCATACAGATGTTGTAACGACGCATCGCTCCTAAACAGGTTAACAATAGGTAATGGACAAATTAAGTTCGCATTCCTGAGATATCGCCTAGAACCAAAAAACGGAGGAGGTGGGATTCGAACCCACGGTGCCTTTCGGCACGCCGGTTTTCAAGACCGGAGCCATCAACCACTCGACCACCCCTCCAGGGTCACAGTCGATCCGTGATCGACTGCCTATCCATGATGCCATGACCCGGCGGGCAGGCCTGATTGGCAAGCCAGACGGACGAAAGCTGGTTCAGGCCTGGTTCAGGGCTGATTCAGGCCTGGCGCAGTTCGGGCGGCGGCACCAGCTTGTCGGGAATGCCGCGGCAGCCGCCGGGCAGGGTGCGGCGGGAGCGGGGGCCGCTCCAGGAGGCGAGGTCTTGGTGGCTTTGGGCATCGAGCCCCCGCACGGCGGCCAGGTTGAGGTTTTCGACCACGGCGCCGCTGCCGACACCATTGCGCAGATCGATCGGGCCGCTGGAGGCGCAGGGGGAGGCGGTTTGGGCACGGCCGAAGAAAAACCGGGTGCCCTCCAGCCGGGCCCCTTCCAGGCTGGCGCCAGCCAGGTTGGTGCGGGCCAGATTGGCATCGCTGAGGTCGGCCAGGTGGAAATCACAGCCGCGCAGGTCGGCGCCGTTGAAATCAATGCCGCGCAGATCCGTGCCGCTCAGGTCGGCCCCCTTGAGCATGTCCCGCAGCCGGATTACCGGAACACCACTGAGCCGGTCTTCCTCATAGTTGCCCTCGCCATCAAGAATCGCCCGACCCAGTCGGTTGTCACGGCGCAGGGGGGTCAGCAGGCGGGCATTGGAAAGGAAACGCAGGATGCGGGCCTTGCCCTCTCGGTCGATGCTGCTGATCACCGCCGCCAATCGCCCTTCGGCCAACATGCGCTCCAGCGGCCAATCCTCCAGCATTCCCTCTTCATCGCTGATCAATTCCGAGAGACCGTGGATGAAGCTGTCGATCGTCTGGGCCTGGGTGATACGGTTTTGTTGGGTGGTCAGGCGTTGATCCACCATCACCTGCCGCCAGGCAATCAACAGCGCTACAAAGGCCACCAGGATTTGGCCGAAGGCGCCCACCACCCCTTCACCGAGGGCACCAACGGCCTCCCAATTGCGGGTGCGAAACAGGTTCAAAAACGGCTCCAGCCAGCCCAGGCTCAACGGAATCGTCACCGCCGCAATCACTAATGCCAGCACCGCCAGGGCCAAGGCGGTGGGCCCATCATCAAGGCGGCCGCTTAATTGACGCCACAACGGCGGCACCAACTGCACCAGGGCCAGAGCCACCAGCACAAGGGAGGCCACCAGGATCAGCGGTGCATAACCCCCCACCAGGGCCACCAGGGTGACCATCAAGGCCAGCAGCAGTTGCAGCGAACTGGAGCGTTGTAGCCGCAGCCAGGCATTGCTAGCCCGAAACACCGGCACCTCGTCGTTGCGGCTGGCCTGGAAAGCAGCCGAACGCAGCGACTGGACCGGCTCGCCTGGCAGGGGCTCTTCGGCGGGCAAGGCGGGAAACAGTTCGTCTTCGAAGCGCGTCATCTCAGGTGGTGGCGCCCAGCACGGCGGGCTGGAAATAGAAGCCTGCTGCCAGAATGACGTAAGCCGCCAGCAGCAACACCCCTTCGAGCCAATCGGAGCGGCCATCGAGGCTGACCAAGTTGCTCACCACCACGGCGGTGATGATGGCGACAAGCTCATAGAGCTCAAAGTGGAGGTCGATCGGATGACCCAGCACAGGGCCGATCAGCACCAGCAGGGGCACCACCAGCAGGGCCACCAGCAGGGTGGAGCCGAGGGCCACCGATACGGACAGGTCCATCTTGTTCTTGCGGGCCATGGACACGGCGGTCAGGTATTCGGCCACCCCTCCCAGCAATGGCAGCAGCACCACCCCGGTAAACAGGGGGCTGAGTCCGACGCTCTTAGTCACCCCCTCAACCACCCCGACGAATAATTCCGATTCGTAAGCGACGCCGGCGGTGGCCAGGACCAGCACCAGCAACCAGGGGAATAACTTCGGCTGCTCGCCCTCGGTATGGCTCTGTTCCTCCAGATCCACATCCGCCACTTCATAAAGCCCCGTGTGGGTGCGCAGCGAAAACAACAGGGTCAGGCCGTAGACCAGCAGCAGCACCCAGGCCACAAACAACGAGAACGATTCACTGCCGGCGATACCGCGTTCGCCCTGGCCCATCTGGGTAAGGCTGGGGATGACGATAGCCAGCACCGCCAGGGTCATGGCGGTGCCGTTGACGCGACCCACCACCGGCTGGAAAGTCTGTTCGCGGCGGCCGACGCCTCCCACCAGCATCGAAAGTCCCAGGGCCAGCAGCAGATTGGCGACGATGGTGCCGGTGATACTGGCTTTGACGATGTCCACCAGGCCAGCCCGCAGGGCTGTCAAGGCGATGATCAATTCGGTGGCGTTGCCGAACAGGGCATTGAGCAGGGCACCGATCGAGGGTCCCAGGGCGAGGGCAAGTTCCTCGGTGGCAGTACTGAGCCAGATCGCCAGGGGGATGATGGCCAGGATCGCAGTCACAAAGACGGCGCCATCGCCCCAGTGCAGGGTTTCGGCGGCGATGGAAAGGGGCACGAAGGCCAGCATCCCCAGGGCAATGGTGGTGCGGAGCGTCATGGAGATCTAAAAGTGCATCCATTGTGAGGGGATGGAAGGCCCGAGCCACGGCGGTCATCAAACCCAAGGTGAGCCATTGCAGCCGGAATGGCATCACTTCGATCGCCGGCAGCCCATCAACGCCAACGAGGGCACCGCTGGTCCAATGACCCGCACCACCCCACGGTGACTGACCAAACGGGCTACCAAACGCTCAACAACAAACGCCGAACAAAACAACCCATGAGAATCTGCTTATTGGGCAAGTCCTATCAAGAGGATAAGTTGCCTGGTTAAGCTTATGTCTATGAGCAAGGTTGGACAAAATAGCAACGATACCGACCAAATTTACGTCGCCAATAGTTCCTAAAAAGTGCAAAATTGATTTATTTTAAAACTCAATCGCTGTCGATCTAGTTTTAATAATCAATTGACAAGAATTTAGCTTGCATACAGCTATATAAAGGGGCTCAATATAAGCCCCTCCTGCCATCGGTACAAAATGTCCCTCAGGGGCAGTCGATTAATGCAGAAGGCTGGGACCCGCCTAAAAAGGGCAATACAACCTGTTGCATAGACCGGATTGTTGTCAGGGGACTTTGTTGCAAGGTAGCCGGAGCAGCGACCGCCACGCTGGTCAGCAACAAGGTGATCCATGCCGTAACTACACCTTCTCGCACCAGCTGGGCCCGCCGGCGCAGTCGGTCGATTTGTGGCTTGGAGCACTGATGGGTTGGGGGCAGTACCCGCGTTTGAACCCCCAAGGCAAAACCCACGCTGCCGCCCCTGCTGCGGGGCCTATGCAGGGTTTTGGCTGGACTTGGCAGAAGAGGAGTCATGGTGGTGCTTTGTGGACGCTGACACTATTATCGCATGAATTTTATCGCCTGAATTTGGTCTGAGGTCGCCAGATACAGACGTTTTGACTGCCATGGGACACCTCAGCTTCCAATTCAGGACCGATCGCG
>JBKDVK010000227.1:0-6155 GCA_046338875.1 Cyanobacteriota bacterium
GTAAGGAGCACCTACGGCTTTGGGACACTGTTCCTGGGCTGCGGCAGCCGGATCGTGGGCTGCGGCAGCCGAAATCAGACGGGCTGGCCTGACTACTTTCAAACGCAGCTGCAAACCCGGTGGCGGGGCCGGTAGAGCCGGCAACAGACAGGGGGCATTGATGCAGCGCAGCGTACGTCTCACCAGGGGTAGTCCTTGCTGATCCAGCTGGATGGCGATCAGCGCGACTTCTCCTTCCAGTAACGCCAGAGCACGGTCGCCTGCCGCCAGCGAAGGCCAGGGTTGCTCATAGCCTGAGGGAAAGAAATCAGCGGCTGACTTGTGGAGAGACTCGAGGTTTGAAATTGGCCAGATTTGCGAAGAGTTTAAACCTACTGACTGAAAGAGTGAGGGTATTAATCAGAAGGCCTACACCCATCCTAACAGCTAATGAACGAAAAACTATGTTAGCCATAACACCACAGATTCATTTTTTTACAAAACTTTGACCATACATGTTGCCTCTGGTTCAACATGGCTAGAAAAATGATAATCTCACTAGAAACAAAGTGGTCTAAAATGACCACTTTGTTCGCTGAGACCAAGGACTCCTTGACTCAACTGTCCCGTTTAATTCGTCGGTGGTATTTGCTATATAAAAATATAGCTACCACTTGAATCCTGCTGGTACTTTCCAACCGCAGAATGTAGTCGGCTGCTTGGCCTTAAGCCAGGCGATAAGCTGAGACTGGGCCTGATTCAATGTGGATGCGGTACCGCCTTGAGCCTGTTCAAGTTGCTGCAGGCTCAACTCGATGGGCACGGTTGCCAGGACCTCATTCTGAGTCAAGTCTCTGGAGAAGGAGGGGATGAAGACATCTTGAAAGGTTTGGTTGGACATGGTTGCCATTGGGATTGATGAAGCGAGGTGAAATTGATTCCCTCGCCTTTTTAGAATGGTCAAACCTGGCTGACATGGATGTCATGCATCGGACAGATAATTTTTAGATTGCTGAAAGTGCGTAGTCACGCTTGTAATTGTTAACAATATCTTTGCTCTTTCTGGATTTCTTCGAAAATGTACGAGTGCGGCTGTGACAGCTAGCCTTTCCCAGAGCAACTGCATCAACTATCGAAATGTCATCAATCGCCCTGTTGTCGTCGTTCAGCACCATCAACCCCACTCCTCGGCAACCACCCGCCGCACGATTTCGGTGACTTCGGCAGCCATGCGGGCGTCGTGGCGCACGCCGGCGCCGGGGGATGTGGGGATGCGCAGGGCCAGGGCGAAGGTGCGTTGCCTCGGTTGGCCGCTGCGCAGGTCGTTGAATTGGGCAAAGGCGGCGTAGGTGAGGGCGTCAATCTCTGGATCTGCCGTTTCAGCGCCGTAGCCCAGCTTGGAAATAATCACGGGGCTTGCCACCGCATCGACCAGGCCCAGGTTTTCCAGAGCCGCATCGATGTAACGGGCGCTGTCGTGGCCCAGGCCCTCCACCACGGTTCGGAGGCTGGTCCAGTGGGCGCCAGCCAGGCGTTGATCGGGCCCCAGCTGGTGGTGCCAGCCCACCAGGGTCAGCAGCCGCACCAGATCGGCGGCGCTCACCAAGTTGCGGCTGCGGGGCAGCTCGCGGTAACCCACCAGCACCCCCGCCGGACCAAACAGGGCGCCGTTTTCGATATAACTCGATTTTCCATAGCGGCCCATCAGCACCAGGCTTGGGTTGGCCGTCAGCTGGCGCAGCCATTGCTGCACGTTCGCCTCTCCCGGATTCACCAGGGTCTTGAACAGGGCCCCCAGGGCATTGGAGTGGCCTGGCGATTGGGCGTCCTTTTCGTAGCTCACCATCTCGCGAAAAAGGTCGCCAAAATCTTCAGCTGGAGAATCGCCCAATCCGCTCCTGTCCCCAGGCCCGATCCGGCAGTTGCCGATCGGGGTCATGGGGCTGCGGCGATTGGCCTGGCAGAGCACATGCAATGGTGCGGCGATTTTGGTGGCACTCCAGAACTGCACATTGACGCCATCAGCCTGGCGGCCATACCAGCGCACCCGCAGGGGTTGGTCGGCGCCGAAACTGCCGATGGCAACGCAGGCCTGAGCCACCTCCTCGCTGAGAAACTCCAGGCCGCCGAGACCCTCTTCTCCCGACAGGATCGCTGCAGCCTGGCCCCGGGCGGGATAGCTGCCAAAGCCGGGACTCGGCGCCGGATAGGGCACCAGATCTTGGCGGATCTGCTCAAGGTGGCGGGCGTACATCGGTACCGAGGCGGCGAAAGGCGAGCCGGCCAGCCCCCGATCCAGCAGGGGCAAGCGGTCGTCACTGGCCAGGCCTTGCGCCTGCAGTTCCTCGCCCTGCTGCCTGAGCTGCCGGTAGGAGCTTGTCGGAGCCTGGCCAGGGCGGGCCAGGGCGGCACTTAGGGCGGCCCTGGTGCGAACGCCGATGCTGCCGTCGGGCTTCAGCCGGGCCCGCCGTTGGAAATCCCTGGTCGCCAGGGAGAATTCGGTGTCGTCCGCTGCCGTGATCGGGCCGGCCAGAAAGCCCAGCTCGGCCAGTTGCCTTTGCTGGTCGAGTCGCAGTGGCGCCGATGGGGGTAGCGCCGAAGTTGCCATTGCCTAGGCCGCCCTGCTGGCAACCAGCGCTGGCTGGTCGCTGCCACGGCGCTCGACTTGCAGGGCCAGTTCATCGAGGTCGGAGGTCTCCAAGGGCAGGTCAAACCAGAAGGTGGTGCCGACACCGGGTTCGCTTGCCATCTGAATCCGGGTGCCGTGTTTGTCGAGAATGCCTCGCACAATGGCCAGGCCCAGGCCGGTGCCAGCCTCGGTGTGGACGGCATTTTCGACCCGGAAAAACCGTTCGAAAATCCGCTCCTGGTCGGCGGGGGAGATGCCGTAACCGGTGTCGGCAATCTCAACACGAAGCCGGGGCAGGGGGGAGGTGAGCAGGCAGCTCGGCCCCTGCAAGCGAGCTTTGGCTTCGGGCAAAGGACAGAGATCGGGCCAGGGGTAGGCCCGCAGCGTCAGCTGGCCGCCGCTGGGGGTGAACTTGAGGGCATTGCCGACCAGGTTGTCGAGCACCTGCAACAGCAGATCCCAGTTGCCAAGCACCCGCGGCAAATCGTCGTCGCTCTGGCAGGCCAATGTCACCCCCCGTTCCCGGGCGTTGAGGCGGTAGGTGCGCAGGGTCTGTTCGATGGCCGAGCCGAATTCGATCGATTCCAGCGGACAGGCCCGTTCCGATTCCAGCCGCGAGAGGTCGAGCACATCATTCACCAAGCGGGTGAGGCGATCGGTTTCGGCGTTGGCAATGCCCAAGAATTCGGTTTTCTGTTCTTCGGTAAGGCTGTCGGCGCAATCGTGCAAGGTTTCGACGTAGCTTTTGATGTTGGACAAGGGGGTGCGCAACTCGTGGGAGACGTTGCTGATGAAACGGCTCTGGGCTGCGTTCAACTCCACCTCGCGGGTGAGGTCCTGGATGGTCATGGCGATGCCCTTGAGGCTTTCGCCGCTGGCATCCCGCACCGATTGCAGCACGATCCGCAGGGTGCGGGCCGGTTCGCCAAAGCTGCAGCGCACATCAGTGCTGTCCTTCTCGCCCTCCATGAGCGCCAGCAGGGGCCCATGCAGTTCCATGGCCAGCACATCCGGCAGGGCGTTGGTCAGTTCGTTGCCCTCGAGGGTGCGGCCCTCCCAGCGAAACAACCGCCGGGAGGTGGGATTGGCCAACACGATCTGACCCTCCGCATCCAAAAGCACCGCCCCATCCGCCATGGTGGCGATCAGGGATTGCTGCTTGCTTTCGGCGGCGGTCAGCTCCTCGATATTGGCCGCTTTGTAATCCTCCAGTTGGGACGCCATCGTGTTGAAGCCCTCCAGCAGCTCCCCCAATTCGCCACCCACTAGCAGATCGATACGGGTGTTGAAGTTGCCGCCGGCGATTGAGCGCACCCCTCGCAATAAATCCTTGAGCGGTTGGGTGATGGTCAGGGCATTGATCACCGAGCCCAGCATCACCAAAACCCAGATCGAAATGAACACCGCAACGGTGACCTCGCGGGTGAGGGCAGCACTGGCCAGCAGGGTTTCGTTGGGGTTGATGCCCAGGGCGACGACGCCCAAGTAGTGATCGTCGCTGACGATCGGCACGAACACATCGGTCACCTGGCCATCGGGGGTCAGGTGTTGGCGGATCAGGGGATTGTCGGGCCGCTTCTGCAGGTCGGCGGGAAGCTCGAGGCGGCGGCTGAGCAGTTGATCGCCAGGACCGCCGGCCCCCCCCGAACCCATCGGGATGCCCAGGTAGAGCAGACCATCGGCATCGGCGAAAAAGATGTAGCGCAGGCTGCGGCTGGTGCGCCAAAACTGCTCGGCGACGACCGCCAGCTGGCGATCATCGCCGCGGGCCACCAGCGGGGTGACGTTGGCCGAGAGCAGCAGGCCCAGGTCGCGGGCATAGCGCGTGTCGCTGAGTCGGGCATCGCGCTGAATGCCGTTGAGGGCAATGAAGGTGATGCCCGTCATCAGCAGGCTGACCACCAAGGTGGCCACCGCCAACAATTTGGTCTGGAGGCTGAATTCAGCCCACCAACGGCCCAGCCAGGTGATCCAGGCCGGGCTGGAGCCGGGGGCGCCAGCGGGTCCGGCGGCCGTTGTCATCGCGGCTCACCACCCGAGGGGCGGCGCACCTGGTGGCCGATGTCGCGCCGGTAGGTCAGGCCCTCAAAGTGCACTTGGGCCAGTCCCGCGTAGGCCCGCCCAAAGGCCCCATCAAAGTCGGCCGCCTGGGCCACCACCGCCAGCACCCGGCCACCGGCGGTGACCAACTCACCGTTGCTCTCCTGACGGCTGCCCGCATGGAACAACTGCAGGTCGGCGGCCGGTTCCAGGCTGCTGCGGATGGGGTCGCCAGAACGCACGGTTCCAGGGTAGCCCTCGGCTGCAGCAATCACACAGACGCTGCAGCCGGGGTGAATGGTCAGAGCCGGCGCCGTATCCAGCCGGCCAAGGGCACAGGCCAGCAGCACCGCCGCCAGTTCGGGACCCAGCAGGGGCATCAGGGTTTCACATTCGGGATCACCGAAACGGCAGTTGAATTCGATCACCTGGGCACCCTTGGCGGTGAGCATCAGGCCGGCATAGATCACCCCCCTGTAGTCAATGCCCCGGGCCCGGAGAGCCTGCAAAATCGGCTCCAGCACCTGCAGGCGGGTCGCCTCAAGCCCTGCCGCGTCCAGCAGCGGGGCCGGGGCGTAGGCCCCCATGCCCCCGGTGTTGGGCCCCGTATCCCCCTCGCCGATGCGCTTGTGGTCCTGGGCCGGCGGCAGCAGCACCAGCCGCTGGCCGTCGGTGAGGGCAAACACAGAAACCTCCGGCCCCTCAAGCCGTTCTTCCAGCACCAGGGAGGCACCCGCAGCGCCGAAACGTCCCGCGAAGATCTCCTCGATGGCCGATCGGGTTTGCTCCAGGCTGGCCGCCACGGTCACGCCCTTGCCCGCAGCCAGACCATCGGCCTTGACCACCAGGGGGGTGCCTTGGGACTCAAGCACCGCCAGGGCTTGATCGCGATCGCTGCAACTCCAGTAGCCGGCAGTGGCGACGCCGGCATCTGCCATAAGTTGCTTGGCCCAAGCCTTACTGGCCTCCAACAAGGCGCCGTCGGCGCCGGGACCAAAAACCGCCAACCCCGCCTGCCGCAACCGGTCGGCCAGACCGGCCGCCAAGGGGGCCTCAGGGCCCACCACCACCAGGTCGACCTGGCGGCTGAGGGCGGCCTCCTGGAGGGCGTCCCCATCGCTTTCGGCAATCGCCAGCTGTTGGCAACCCGCAACGCTGGCAGTCCCGCCATTGCCCGGAGCCACCCACACCTGCTGCACTCCAGGACAGCGGGCCAGGGCCCAGCCGAGGGCATTTTCACGGCCACCGCCGCCCACCACCAGAATCCGTTTGGGACCGCTGCTTGGGGAATGGGAATCAGACGCAACCGAAGGCAGCATGGCTGGGCGGGGCGGGCCGAGGGGGGCCGATAGGTTGGGGCGGGCGCAGTACGCCACCATCACCCTGCCATTTTCCTTGACCGAGGCCCCCACCGTGGCCAAGCCCATGACCGCCGCCCTCCAAGTGCTGTTGGTTGGGGCGGCGATTCCCCTGCTGGTGGCCCGACCCGTCTTGGCCCAGTCCCTGG
>JBKDVK010000228.1:0-2503 GCA_046338875.1 Cyanobacteriota bacterium
GGAGTGACCTGCTGAGGTGATGTGGTAATCAAGCAGAATGGCCTTGCAGTATACATGGGAAATTGTCTGCCTCTGCGGCAGGCTACCGGATAAGCTGAGAGCGTGCACCAAAGCGGTGCAGCAATAATTGGGTTAGGACTGAACTCACCTCCTATTCATGGTACCCGTTCAGAGACCGGGACGCCCTGACGCGGCCGAATGCAAGCATGATCACATCACTGAGCATGCAGAGATGCGGACTGTTGTTGTTCCTGTCCTCAGGGATCGGGCAACAGCGATGGCATCTCCCCGCCGCGGTGATGGGCAATCCACGCCTGCTCCAGGAATGGCCAGACGTCGCGGCCCTGTTGTCGCAACGTGGTGGTGACGGTGAGCAGTCGGCTGCGGCAGATGGCGCCTTGGCGGGATTGGACGCCATGGCTGATCTTGTGCTTAATCACCGACTGGCGCAGGGCACGCTCGGCGGCGTTGTTAGTGGGTTCGATGCCCTTGATTTTTACGAAAGTCCAGATACCCATCGGCCACGGGCAGCAACTTATTGCAGGTGCCGACCGTTTTGGCCCACGGCGTTCGCTCGCCGCTCTGATGGCCCAGTTCCACCACCCGCCGCAGCGCAGCCTCAAAGGACTGGCGGATCGGTACGCAGGCTTGTTGCAGGCTGGGCCAATCGATTGCTCCCTCCTTGTAGTAGTGCCAGTGGACAAACGACTGCCGCTGCAACTCCAGCAATTCCGCTCCGAATTCGGCACTGGCGCCCTGGCGTTCGGCGATGGCGGTGAGATCCCGGATCACATGGGCCCAGCAGATTTGGCGTCGCTCCAGGGGGAGGGGGTTGTAGACCGAGAAGCGATCGCTCACCACAATCCCGCCAAAGGTGCTCCCGAGCAGCTCGATGGCGGCGGCCGTTGAGCGACTCAGGCCTTGGATGAACACGGTCACCATGGCCGTCACCATCACCCACTGCCAGCCCCGCATGCCCGTGGGATTGATGCCCACCGCTTCGCGGAAGACTGCGTCTACGGCAATTCAGGTACGGGCGCCGGTTTCGTCGACGTAGGCCACCGGCTGCGCACGGGCTGCTTCTAGCGCTGCTGTCATCGGCTGCGCCAAGACCGCGCTCAAGCGCTTGCGGATGGTGGCGATCGCCCCAGAACTGATCTCCACTCCCAGAAGTTGATCGAGCAACGCCTGGGTCTTGCTGAAACTCAAGGGGAAAGGCACTGCCCTGCAAACCCACCAGAGCACTGAGCCTGGGTCCGTAAGGACTGGCTTCTACATCTGCCGGCAACGTGGCGCAGGTGCTGGTGGAACAGCAGGGGCACACCAACCGGTGCAGCCGGTGTTCGATCACCACCGGCGTGATTGGCGGAATCTCAACCACCTGATGGCGCAATGGGTCTGGATCTTCTCCAGCCAGCAACGTGCCGCAGCGGCGGCAGGCATCGGGGTGGTGCTCTACCACCTCATCCACCCGCTCGATCGGCAGCGGCTCCGGCCCGGATCCTGGATGGCCCGGCTAGCCGCCGCGTTTGCGGCCACTGCCCTTGCGGCGTTCTGGCGGCTTGAAACCGGGGCCATCGCTGGAGGGAGGTTTGGAGGAGTTGCGCGAGCTGCGGTCGATCCGCTCCCGCAGGCTCGCCAACTCGGTCGCCAGGGCGGTGAGTTGGTTGCGGAGTTGCTCAATCTCCTGCTGTTGAACCAAAATCAGCTGACGGGCACCAGCCGGCCACGACGACCAGTCCGCTTCTGAAATCCCGGCCGGAGGGGCGACCGTGGCATGCAGCCTCTGCTTGAGAAGCAAGCGGGAATCAAGCTGCATTCAAGTGCTCAGGGGAGGGGGCGATGTTCAGTTCGAGCTATCCCGCCGTCTGAACGGGTAAAATTCATGGAACCACCCTGGCGGCATGCAAGTAATGGCGGGTGCTGCGGCTTAAAGTTGTATAATTATCAGATTGGGTGCATGCGACTCAGTATTAATGCTAACTTGAATGTATAGAACAAGATAGAACTGCAGCCTGGCCTAAGTCGCCTATAAAATAACAACAAATGAACGCCTTATTGTTAAAGGTTTTGGAAGATCGTCTATCCACTGCTCTACGACTGGTCCACGGCCAGACTAAACCTGGTGCTGTAGTGGGCGAGCAGAAGTTTTGAAATAAGCTGATGCTGGCTAGCCCGTAATGCCTTGGAAAGTCTTATCTCACGTCCTAAAAACCGAGCTTAGCTTGGCCTAAATCCTAATGCAGTATTCTATATCTTTGGCTTACAGCCGAATTCTTCCTTCCAGAGAACCTGGCGCCGGCGCAACCCCCAAGCCAATCCAACGTTCATTCAGGCTGACAGAAACCGCTGTGCTGCTGCCAGAGTCGGCATGCAGCACAGCCTGCCCCGCCAATGGCTTCTTGACCCATGGCCTACCAGCCCCTCCACCACAAGTACCGCCCCCAAAGGCTCGCTGAGCTGGTGGGGCAGCAGGCCATCGCCACCACCTTGGCCAATGCCC
>JBKDVK010000229.1:0-28917 GCA_046338875.1 Cyanobacteriota bacterium
TACCATCCAGCCATGGCGGCACCTATGGCACTGGTGATGTGGTCATAACCGGGGGCAATGTCAGTCACAAGGGGGCCAAGCACATAGAAGGGAGCTTCTGAGCACTCCTCCATCTGTTTTTTGACATTGAACTCGATTTGATCCATGGGTACATGGCCAGGTCCCTCCACCATCACCTGGATGTCATGCTGCCAAGCCCGCCGGGTCAATTCGCCCAGGGTCTTGAGTTCAGCCAACTGGGCCTCATCGGAGGCATCATGGAGACAGCCAGGCCGCAGTGAATCGCCAAGGGAGAATGAACAGTCGTATCGCTTGAAGATTTCACAAATATCATCAAAGCGCGTATATAGGGGATTCTGTTTGTGGTGATGCAGCATCCATTGGGCCAAGATGCCGCCGCCCCGACTAACGATGCCGGTGAGTCGGCCCTTGACCTTGGGCAAATGCTCAATCAACAAGCCAGCATGAATCGTCTGATAGTCAACACCCTGCTGGCAATGTTTTTCGATGATATGGAGAAAATCATCCTCGCTCAACCTTTCAATCGAACCATGGACACTTTCAAGGGCCTGGTAAACTGGAACCGTGCCGATCGGCACCGATGAAGCCTTGATGATTGCCGTGCGGACTTCGTCAAGATTGACCCCACCTGTTGATAGATCCATCACCGTATCGGCGCCATACTTAATGGCTAATTCAAGCTTCTCAAGTTCCTCTGAGATATCGCTTGCATTAGGGGATGCCCCGATATTGGCATTCACCTTGCAACGGCTGGCGATACCAATCGCCATGGGCTCCAAATTGGGATGCTCAATATTTGCCGGAATAATCATTCGCCCCCGTGCCACCTCCTCGCGCACCAAGGAAGGCGGCAGATTCTCCCGCTGGGCCACATGGTCCATCTCCTCGGTGATCACCCCTTGGCGGGCGTAATGCAGCTGGGTGACATTGCCTCCAGAGGTTCCAGTAGCTCGACGCTTCTCAATCCAGGCGCTGCGCATGATGTACGTGGCAAGGGAAGCTCCAGGGACAAGGAGCGGAGGGGGCCTGGCATGAGTTCTCCGCACTTCCCTGCGCCGGCATGACCCGGATCAGGTTCGGAGGGTGTGATCTCAGCCCTAGCAGCAGATCCTGAAACAGGTACTGGCTGTGGGCACCCCTAGTGTGCAATCAAACTAGCAAGGCAGAAGCATTCTTTGTCCAGGGACAAGTCGGCAAGCTGTCTGGCTTGGTCGCTAGTGCCTTGGGCGCTAGTGCCTTTGGCGGCAGTGCCTTGGCCGCCAGTGCCTTGGGCATCAGCCCTGGGCGCATCAGCCCTGGCCTTGGACTGTGCTGCCCGGTTGGCCATGGAGCCCATTCAAGGCTGCCGCCACCACCAGATGATCAGGGTCCTTGGTCAAGGAACGCAGTCGCTCGCGCGCCAGCTCAGCAACGGCGGCAGCGCTTGCCGGAACTGGAGCCAGTCCCAGCAACCGGCCCAACAGCTCGGCACCGCCCACCCGCACCGTGCCATCGGTGTCGGCAAGGGCTAGCTCGGCCAGATCCAGCAACCAGGCCGACTGCATGGTCGGGTCTTCGGCCAGGGCGGCCAAGATGCTGCAACGCACCAACCAATGGTCATCGTCGGCAAAGGTCTGGCGCAGCAGTGGCCAGGCTTCCACCACCCCGTAATAGGCGAGCGCATTGGCCGCTTCTGCCCTGACATTGGCATCGGGATCCTCCTTCAGAACCTTGACCAGCGCCTGCCGCCCCTGCTCGCTGCGTTTGTAGCCGAGCCCAGCGCAGCAGAGGGAACGAATGGCAAAAGCCGTCTGCTGCAGACCGATCAACAGCAGCGGAATCGCCTCCGGCGCTGGCAACTGCCGTAGCGAAGCCAGGGCAGGCATGGCACGGGATGGATCACCCGATCGAATCGCCTGCAGTAATTCCGAGTTGGACAACGGATCGAGGGAGGAATCCATGGGGCCTCTAGGGATTTCGCTTCAGCCGCAGGGCCCGCAGCAGTTCGCCACGGCGGCGGCGGCGGGCAATCCAGCTGTAGATCAGCAAGCCCAGGCCGATGGTCAGGGCCGGGAGCGATTGAGCCCAGTCTCCGGCCAGGCCGTGGACCAAAGCCAACCCGATCAAAAGGGGCGAAGAGAGCGCCAGCAGGGCTTGCCGCCAACGGGTGGCCGACGCTGGCGATTCCTGCAGGTGGGGGGGCCCAGTCATCAAGGTTCCTGCTGGCCAATCCAGCGCAGCAGGCTCAAGGTGAGCACCCGGATGCCCACCTCCAGGGCGCCTTCATCGGCAAGGAAAGTATTGCTGTGGAGCGGCGAGCAACCCTCAGGTCCCGCCACCCCCAGGCGAAACATGGTGCCGCGACAATCGCGCAACAATTCGGCAAAGTCCTCGGCGCCAAGGGAGGGCTGCTCAAGCCACTGCACCTTTTCGGCCCCAAGTAGATCGCTGGCCGCCTGGGCCACGAGCTCGGTGAGCCTTGGATCGTTGTGTACAGGGGGGGAAATGCTGCGGTAGTGCACCCTGGCCTCACCGCCATGGCCGCGACAAAGGGCCTGCACCGTGGCCTCAATCCAAATCGGCAACTGGCTGTGGAGCTCCAGATCAAGGCAGCGGACCGTGCCCAGCAGCCGCACGTGGTCGGCGATGACATTGAAAGCCTTTCCCCCCTCGATGCGGCCAAAGCTGACCACCACCGGATGGAGGGCATCCAAGCGACGACTGATCGCCTCCTGGAGACCGCTGACTACCCGGGCCGCAATCCAGATGGCATCTGTGCTCTGGTGGGGCCTGGCTCCATGGCCGCTTTCCCCCAACACCTCAATTTCCAGTTCGCCAGCCGCCGCCGTGAGGCTGCCACTACGGACACCGATGGTGCCCACAGGCAAGCTCGGAAAGACGTGTACCCCAAACAGGGCCCGCACCCCTTCCATGGCGCCATCGGCCCGCATCCAGGTCGCCCCCTGGGCCGTTTCCTCCGCCGGTTGAAAGATCAACCGCACCCTGGCCTTGAGCTGATCCGACACCGAAGCGAGCAGGGCGGCCACGCCCAGTCCAACGGTGGTGTGGATGTCATGGCCGCAGGCATGCATCAGGCCCTGGTGAGACGAGGCCCAGGGCAAACCGGTGCGCTCTTCGATTGGCAAGGCATCCATATCGACCCGCAAGGCCACCAGCGGCCCGCCCGCCGGACCCAATTCACCCACCACCCCCGTGCGGCCGACGGCTTCGCTCACCTGCCAGCCCCAGCGGCGCAATTCCCCAGCCACCAGGGCGGCCGTCTGCTGTTCGTGGCCGCTCAGCTCGGGATGGCGGTGAAAGTGGCGACGCAGCTGGATCAACTCGGGCAACAGCGCAGCCAAGGTCTCCTCCAGCCCCAGGCCAACCCAGTCGCCAGGAGGGCTGTGCAGGGAATCCGCTGGGGAATCGCAGGCTGGAGAGAAGGTCATGGCTGCAATCATCGGCCCAGGGCCAGAAACTGGGTCAGAGCCTCGACGGCATCGGGGGGCCAGCGCCGTATCTGCCGCAGCCATTCTTCCTGGCGGTAGCGGGGGTCGAGGCCGAAGGCAGCGGCCCAATGGCTCTCGGCTTCACCACGGCCACCTCGCTGCCAGAGCACGGCGGTCAGACCGGCCCGTGCATCAGCAAAGAGGGGATGGCGTCGGATCAAACGCCGCAACTCCTGTTCGGCTTGATCACCCTGCCCGAGCTGGAAGGCGGCCAGGGCGGCGCTGGATCGGGCCATGGCGAAATCGGGCCTGGCCTCGGCCGCCGCCTCGAAATTGCGGCGCGCCGCATCCCAGTGCCCGAGGGAGCCCTCGACGTTGCCCATGTTGTAAAGGGCGGAGGCGTCCAGGGGATCGCGCTCCAAAATCCACTGGTAATCAGCGGCGGCAGCCTGCCAGAGCCCCAGGGCTTCTTCGGCGGTGCCGCGGTTGAGATGGGGATCCGTTTGATTGGGCGCCAGGGCAATCGAGCGGCCCTGGGCGGCGATTGCCCCGGGGGCATCCCCCAGGGCGAGTAGCACGTTGCCCCGGTTGCTCCAGGCCGCCGCATCCTCTGGGGCCTGGTCGAGAACCGCGTCCCAAAGGGGAAGGGCGGCGTCGAAACGACCCTCACGGCTGGCTCGCAGGGCCTCCCGAAACAATTCCTCGCTGGCCGCCATGCCGCTTTGGGGGCTCGCTGGGTTGACCGCCCCACTGGCCAGGGCCTGGGCGGGCAGGGGCAGCAACAAGCCTACGCAGCACAGCCCCAGGGCCAACCAAACCAAAAGGGATCGCCTCATGCCGCCACCTCCTTGGGGTTGCCGAGATGGGCCCGGCCCGCAGGGGTGACCAAGCGGCCGCGCGGCGTGCGCTGCAGAAAGCCCACCTGCAGCAAAAAGGGTTCCACCACCGTCTCCAGGGTCGCCGGATCCTCGCCCAGGCCAGCCGCCAGGGTTTCCAGTCCTACGGGTCCGCCGCCGTGGCCGTCCAGCAGCAGTCGCAACAGGCGGTGGTCAGAAGCATCCAGGCCCATCGAATCGACCCGATGCAGCCGCAGGGCGTCGGCCACCAGCTGCCGGTCGATGAAATCGTGGCCCCCCACCGCTGCCACATCCCTGACACGCCTGAGCAAGCGATTGGCGATCCGGGGCGTGCCCCGGCAACGGCGGGCCACCTCCTGGGCCGCATCGGGGGCCAGATCCATCATCAACAGACGGGCGGCCCGTTCGACGATGGCCCGCAGATCGTCGAGGCCGTAGAACTCCAGGCGATGCAGCAAACCGAAACGGTCACGCAGGGGTGAACTCAGGGAACCCGCCCTCGTGGTGGCCCCAACCAGGGTGAAGGGAGGCAACTCCAGGCTGCGGGTGCGGGCGGTGGTGCCCTTGCCGACGGTGAGGTCGAGCCGGCAATCCTCCATCGCGGGGTAGAGGATTTCTTCGGCGACCCTGTTGAGGCGGTGGATCTCATCGATGAACAGCACCTCGTGGGCCTGCAAGTTCACCAGCAGACCAACGATGTCGCGGGGGCGCTCCAGGGCGGGGGCGCTGGTGATGCGGCAACGCACCCCCAACTCCTCGGCCAGCACCAGGGCCATGGTCGTCTTGCCCAAACCGGGCGGGCCGTAGAGCAGCACATGATCGAGGGCTTCGCCGCGGCCCCGGGCCGCTGCGACGGCGATGCCCAGCACCTGCTTGAGTTCGCTCTGGCCGATGTAATCCGCCAGCCGCCGCGGCCGCAGAGTGTCCTCCCGACCTGAGAGTTCAGCCTCGCCAGCGGCCGGATCAAGCAGCTGCGGCCTTGGGGGTGCAGCAGGCTGGACCCGATCACCACCGGGACGGGGAGAGGGGCCAGAAGACACGATCGCCATATATATGAGGGTAACGGCTGCGACCATCCCCCAGGTCCCAAAGCCCAACTAGTCTCTGAGGATTGGCTGAACTCAGGGGGCCATCCATGGCGAAGGGACCCGGGAGACAGGGGGGTGGCAAGCCCAAGGATCCGGCCCACAAACTGTTGGCCGACAACCGCTTCGCACGCCACCAGTACGAAATTCTCGAAACTTTGGAGACCGGGATCGAGCTGCTCGGCACGGAAGTGAAATCCATTCGTTCGGGCCAGGTGAACCTGCGCGACGGTTTCTGTCTGATCCGCAATGGCGAGATGCAACTCCACAACGTGCACATCTCGCCCCACAGCCACGCCGGCCGCTTCTTCAACCACGAACCCCTGCGGGTGCGCAAACTCCTGGCCCATCGCCGCGAACTCGACAAGCTGCGCAGCGCCCTGGACCAGAAGGGCCTCACCCTGATTCCGCTCAATCTCCACCTCAAAGGATCCTGGATCAAGGTGACCGTGGGGCTGGGCAAGGGGCGCAAGCTGCACGACAAGCGCCAGGAAGAAAAGCGCAAAGTGGAAGCGAAGGAAGCCCGCGCGGCGATCGCCCGCCTCTGAAGCGAGTCCCCGTATTTGTTTAGTTGGCCCTCGTTTAGTTGGCCCTCAGGGCCGGGACGGGACTGGCGGTGGTGCCGCAGGGGTTGCTGGGGCCACGGGAGTTGACAGAACCCCACCCTGGCCCGGGGCCGGCTGGGGTTGGCTTGGTTGGGTTGGAGGGGGTGGAGAAACCGAGGGAGCTGGCGGGGGAGGCACTGGGGCGTCCCGCCCGGGAGCGGCCGCAGGAGCCGCTGGTTGGGCGGCCGCGCCGGGTGCGGGGGTGTCTGGCGCCTCTTCCCCCTCAGGGGGGGGCGGGGTGTCGCCGGCCGTGGGAGGAGCAGGCGCGGGCGGATCGGCCCGCAAAGAAAGGCTGATGCGGGCCGGGGCCACCCCCTCATTGGTCACTAGCAACTGGACCGGCAGGCGGACCTGTTGGCCAAGGCTGAGGACCCGCAGGGGCCCCTTGGGGGCTATCAATGAGCCATCGGCCCCATAGACACTCATCTGCAGCAACGGCGAGCCATTGACCCCCAGCACCAAAGCGTGATCGGTGGGAAGCCGGATCGGAAACAGGCGGGCGCCACTGGCTGGGACATCCGCCGAAAGCAGCTGGGTGACCTGGGTGGGGACCTCAATGGGCTCGATGCGCACGTTCTCGAGGGTCTGTTCAGCGGCCGCATACCAAAGCTGGCGGAACGGCTCCGCCGGCATGTCCTGGCCATTCCGCCCGGGCAGAAGGCTCTGGGCGCTGCCTGAAACCAGCTGCTGCAGTACCTCTGTGCTCAGGCCCTGGGCCAGAAAGGATTCCTGACGCCGCTTCCAGTCCCCGGAACTGAAACTGCCCAAACGACGGCGGAGAGTCATCGGCAGCTGCTCCACCCGCGCCAGCCAATCCTCAGCCAATTGGTTCCAGACCCGCCGCAGGGGCGCATCCTCCAGCGAATCGGTGGGCAGGCGCCCCCTGCGCTCGGGATATTGGGCCAGCAAATTGGCATCGACCAGGCTGAGGAACCAGCCGCGGTCCACTTGCATCGCCCGCAGCCGGCTGAGCAACTGTTGGCGTTGATCCACCTCGACCGGTGGCAGGCTGGACCCGCCGGATGGCTCATCGGTGGGGGCCAGGGCTGCCGGAGCCTGGGGCTTGCCCCGACCCAGCCACCACCAACCCAGGACCGTCCCTGCCAGCACAGACAGCACCAAGGCAATCAATACTGGCCAAAGCCCGCCCTCCGCCGCCGTCTCCCGGTCCTCCTGCCGGCGCCGCTTGCGCAACTCCCGCTCGTCTTGGGGCGACGATTCCAGGGCGGCAGGCTCGCTCCAGGGATCGTCCAAGGGCGCTTCCCCAGCGCCAGCGCCAGCGTCACTGCCAGGGCCTGCGCCAGGGCCTGAGCCAGAGCCAGAGCCAGACGGCATTTGCTCTTTCAACGGGGCCTGCGGGGGGGGGCTGGCCAGGGCGACGGCAAGATCGGGGGCCGCTGCTGGGGCCCCTACTGGGTCCGCTTCCGTCCAGGCAAGTGGTTGGGCAGGCTCAACCGGCGGCCGGGAATGGTCCACAGGCGGGGGCACCAGTACCAACGTGCGGTCAGCGCGAGGCACCGGACCGGTGCTATCAGGCATGGCCAGGGCCTGGAAAGCCGCCAGGGCCTGGGCGGCACTGGCGTAACGGCGCCTGGGATCCGGACTCACCAAGCGGCTGATTTGGCTGGCCAGAGCGGGCTCGGTCTCCAAGGCCGCCGGCCAGCGCCACTCCAGGCTGACGGGATCGAGCAGGGCTTCGGGATCGTCGCCGCTGAGCAGCACCATGGCAACCACCCCGAGGCAGTAAAGATCCATCCAGGGCTGGGGGGCCCCGCCCGCCAGCTGCTCGGGCGGGGCATAGCCGGGGGTGGCCCCGCCGGGATCCGCCGCCTCAGCCAAACCCCTTAACAGGCCGAAATCAAGCAACACCGGCTGGCCATCACGATCGCGGCGCAGCAAATTGGCGGGGGTGAGATCCCCATGGATCAGCTCCTGGCCATGCAGCACTACCAGTACGGGCAGGAGCTGACGCAACAGCAGCAACACCTCGCCAGCACCGAAGACCAATTGACGGTCGCGGCGGGCAGCCAGCAGCTGGCCGTAGGTGCGGCCCCCCTGCCATTCGCGCACCAACCACAGGGCCCCTTCCTCCTCAATCGCGGCCCCAAAGCGGGGTACCTGGGGATGGAGCACCCCTTGCAAACGGGTCCAAAGCTGGCGGACTCGCTCCTGGTCCCGCTCCGCTCCGACCCGGCGCAACACCACAGGGGCCTCCGCTGCCAGGCTGTCCGTGCCGAGCCACAGGCTCCCCTGGGGCCCCTGGGTTTCCGAAAGCAGCCGTTCGAGGCGATAACGGCCGCCGATGAGCGAACCAGGGTCACCGGTGGTCATTGACCGGGCTCCGGGTCGGGTTTGCGAGGCATCTCCAAGCCCTTGCTGGTCAGCCAATCCCGGTCGTAGAGACGGGAGCGATAACGGTCGCCGCTATCGCAAAGCACGGTGACGATGCGGTGGCCAGGTCCGAGACGGCGGGCGGTCTCAACGGCCGCGGCCACATTGATGCCCACCGAGCCTCCCATGTAGAGACCCTCTTGCCAGAGCAGCTCGTAAATCGTGCGCAGGGCTTCGGGATCGTCGATGCGCACGGCGTCATCGATCGGAGCACCTGCCAAGTTGGCGGTGACGCGACTGTTGCCGATGCCCTCGGTGACCGAGCTGCCCTCAGCGTGCAACTCGCCGTTAGTCGCCCATTGGTACAGGGCACTGCCGTAGGGATCGGCCAGGACACAACGCAGGCTTGGGCGCCGCTCCTTGAGGAAAAGGGCGACGCCCGCATAGGTGCCCCCCGTGCCGGTCGCCGAAACCCAAGCATCCACCTGGCCTTCGCATTGCTCCCAGATCTCAGGGCCGGTGCTGTCGAAGTGGGCCTGACGGTTGGCGAGGTTGTCAAATTGATTGGCCCAAACGGCGCCAGGGGTTTCGGCGGCAATACGGCCCGAAAGCTTGACGTAATTGTCGGGATTGGCATAGGGGACAGCCGGCACCGTACGGACCTCCGCCCCCAGGATGCGCAGTTGGGCGATCTTTTCGGCTGACTGGGTCTCGGGGATGACGATCAGACAGCGGTATCCGCGGGCATTGCAAAGGTGGGCCAAGCCGATCCCCGTATTACCGGCCGTGCCTTCGACCACGGTGCCACCTGGTTGCAGCTGACCATTGGCCTCGGCCGCCTGCAGGATGCCCAGGGCGGCCCGATCCTTGACGGAGCCCCCAGGGTTCATGAACTCGGCCTTGCCGAGAATGTCGCAACCGGTGAGCTCGCTGAGGGCTCGCAACCGGATCAAGGGGGTACGGCCCACGGCGCCCGTGAAACCATCAGTGATGCCGGCCATGGCGGTGGATGGGGCGGACAATGTCGATCGCGTGGTGATGGTAAGGGGGGCGCGCTGTCTACGGGATCCCGCCCCGACGGCCAGGGCCTGGGGATCGGCATCTGTTTAGGGTGTCGGTTCGATGGTGGCCTGGCCGTGGACCTCTCCAGCAACCACCGCTGGCGCAGCATCCGCCAGCAAAGTGAGCAGTTGCTGGCTCCCTTGGAGCCCGAGGACCTCTGCCTGCAGGGCATGCCGGATGCCAGTCCCCCCAAGTGGCACCTGGCCCACACCAACTGGTTCTTTGATTGTTTTGTGCTGACGCCCCACCTTGAAGGGTGGCCCGGCCTCGATCCCCTTTGGGGCCATCTGTTCAATTCCTATTACGAGGCCGCTGGCTCCCGCCATCCGCGCCCCCAGAGGGGTCTGCTGACCCGGCCAGGCTTGGAGGCGATTCTGGACTGGCGCCGACGGGTCGACGACGGGCTGGCCCAACTGCTGGAGGGCCAATCGCAGCGACCGCCCGCAGTGGCTGGGGACCTGAAGGCACTGGTGGAGCTGGGCCTGCAGCACGAGCAGCAGCACCAGGAACTGCTGCTGATGGACCTGCTCGACGGCTTCAGCCGCAGCCCCTGCGAGCCCACCTATTGCCCCGGGGCAGCGGGTCCTGAAGCCGACTTTGGGGCCGCCTGGCGCACATCAGGGCCCAGGGACCGGCCAGGTTGGTTGGAGCACCCAGGTGGCCTGGTGGCGATCGGCCACGGGGGAGAGGGCTTGGATTTGGCTGAATTCCATTTTGATAACGAAGCGCCTCGCCACCGGGTCTGGCTGGAACCCTTCGCCATCGCCGATCAGCTGGTGACGAACGCCGAATTCGCCGCCTTCCAAGCCGACGGCGGCTACCAACGCCCCGACCTCTGGATGAGCGAGGGGTGGGCGATATGCCAGGCACGCCAATGGCAAGGTCCCTGCTACTGGCGCGAAGACGACGAGTTCACCCTGGCGGGGCGCCAGCCCCGCCAGGCTCATGCCCCCGTGCGCCATCTGAGCTGGTTTGAGGCCGATGCCTACGCCCGCTGGTGTGGCAAGCGCCTTGCCAGCGAGGCCGAATGGGAGGTTGCCTGCGAACGATTCGGTCCCGACCTGGGCCAGGCCTTCGGGGTGTTATGGCAATGGACCGGCAGCCCGTACAGTCCCTATCCAGGATTTACACCAGCCCCTGGTGCGGTGGGTGAATACAACGGCAAATTCATGTCCTCCCAATTTGTACTGCGAGGTAGTGGCTACATGACACCGAAGTGTCATTCTGGGCCCCAGCGGCGCACGTACCGCAACTTCTTTCCACCTGCGAGTCGCTGGATGGCCTCTGGCATACGACTGGCCCAACAAGGCAGCCAGCCATGATTTTGTCTTTAGCGAGCCTTACGGGCAAAGCCAAAAGCGAGGGGAGCCCCGATTCGGGCCCCGATTCGGATGGGCCCGAGCTGATTGATCTCCATCCCGCCGTGGCGGACATGGAAAGGTTGGTCATAGACGGTTTGTCTCGCCAACCCCGTCAACTTCCAGCTTGGTTTCTTTATGACGCTGAGGGTTCGCAGCTGTTCGAGCGCATCTGCGAACAACCCGAATACAGCCTGACGCGCAACGAAACCAAGCTGCTTGAAGAAAGGGCCGGGGAAATGGCCCAGGCCCTTTGCCAAGGCATCGACAAACAACCGGTTCTGGTCGAATTCGGTGCGGGCAATCTGCGCAAGGTGGGGCCCTTGCTCAAGACCCTGCGGCCGGCCGCCTACGTGGCCCTCGACATCAGCGCCGACCACCTGGCGCCGGCCTGCAAAGCCCTGCAAGCGCGGCATCGGGACGTACCGGTGCTAGGCATCTGCTGCGATTACGCCGCCATCGACCATCTGCCCCCCCATCCCCTGCTGGAGGATCGGCCGCGGGTGGGCTTCTACCCAGGCAGCTCCCTGGGCAACTTCGATCGCCCCCAAGCCCGATTGTTGTTAACCCACTTTGCCGAGCTGCTGGGCCCAGGCGGCCGATTGTTGATCGGCATCGACCAACCCCGAGCAGCGGCCCGCCTGGAGGCGGCCTACGACGATGCCGCCGGAGTTTCAGCGGCCTTCGCCTTCAATCTGCTGCGCCGTCTCAACCGCGAGCTGGCTGGCAACTTCGACCCTGCCGGCTTCCGTTACCAGGCCCTCTGGGAGCCAAGCGCCAGCCGCATCGCCATGGCCCTGGTCAGCCGCCGCGACCAGATCGTGGAGCTGGCCGGCCGCCGCTGGAGCTTTGGCGCCGGCGAGCCCCTGATCACCGAATACAGCGTCAAGTACACCCCTGAAGCCTTCCTCGCCCTGGCGGCAGAGGCGGGCTGGCTTCCCTTGGAACGCTGGAGCGACGGCGACGATGACCTGTCGCTGCACCTATTGGTCCAAAGCTAGTTGCACTAACCTGAGCAACACTGCAACCATGACTCTCCAACCCTGCAGCGGAATCAGCCATGAGCCGTGAGGACCAGCGCCAGGCGATGCGCTCGCTGCGGGAGGGACTGATCGAAGAGCTGGAAGATCTCTACCGCCAAGCCTTCGATCGCATCTCTGGGCACGACCTGGGCGAAGGCGCCATCGCCCGCCTCACCCAACTGTTATTGCGCTCCCGCGAGGCTGCCATCACGCCCCTGCAGCAAGAAATCGAAGCGCCCCTGATCACCCGCGCCCCCGCCACCCAGAACCCATGAGCGGCAGCAGCAATTGGCTTGAGGAATTGGAAGCCCGCCTGGATAGGCAACTCGAATCCTTTCTCAAGTCCAATCCCCAACAGGAAGCCCTCTTGGCCGAGCAACAGGCCCGCGAACGCCAGCAAAGCCTGCGCAGTCAGCGTCTCGATCTGAAACAAGAGGCAGAACTGCAACGCCAGGGCTTGTTACGGCTGGCCAGTGAAATCCGCGCCTGGCAAGAGCGGGTGCAGCGGGCCCGCAGCGCCGGCGCCGACGCCTTGGCCGATCGGGCTGAGGCCCACATCAACGACTTGATGGAGCAGGGGCGCTGTCGCTGGGAGACCCTGGCGGAGGTGGGCCAGCGCTTCAGCGCCGTCGAGCTGGAATTGCGCAACATGGCCCCAGCCAACGCCGGGGGCCCTGGCCAGCCTTCAACCTCTCCCCCAGGCGACGGCCAGTCCCCAACCCAGGCGCAGCCAGAATCCTCCCCCCAAGCCGATCTGGAGTCCGATTGGGCTGCCTTCGAAACCCACCAGGACCTCCAGGAACTGCGGCGCAAAATGCAGCGCTGACTAAGCAGCGATGGATTTTTTGCTCGCCAAACTGCTGCCCACTTTTTTCTATCCCCTCAGTCTGGCTCTGCTGCTGCAATTTGCGGCCCTGCTGGGTCGGCAGCGGCGCTGGAGTCCCTGGGTATCGGCAGCGGCGCTGCTGTTGCTTTGGGTGGCCTCCATGCCCTGGGTGAGCCGGTCGATGGAACGGCAGATTGAGCAAAGGGCCCTGGCCCTGGTGCCTCCCATCCTCCCAAAAGCGGATGCGGTGCTTGTGCTTGGGGGCGGAGTCTTGGCGCCCCTCCCTCCCCGTCGGGGGGTCGAGATCAGTGATGCCGGCGATCGCTTGCTGACGGGAGTGCAATTGATGCGGGAGAACAAGGCCCAGTGGCTGCTGGTCTCTGGAGGAGTCGTGAGCCTGCGGGGCCAGGATCCAGCCCCACCGGAGGCCCAATCGGCAGCGACATTGGCCCGTTGGCTGGGGGTGGATGCCGACCGCATTCTGATGAGCGACCAAGCCCGCAATACCGCGGAGGAGGCCCGGGCCCTGCAAACCATCGCGAACGCCCGAAACTGGCATTCGGTGTTGCTCGTCACCAGTGCCAGGCACCTGCCCCGTTCTGTGGCCACCTTTCGCCGGCTCACCGCTCTGAAGATCGTGCCGGTGGCCTGTGATTTCCATGTGATCAACCAAGCCAGCACCGGTAGTGGTACCGCCGCAAGCCTGCTGGATGACGTGCTCCCCAACGCCGGAGCCCTGTCCAACACTTCCACAAACCTGCGGGAACTGATGGGGCTTGTGGTTTACAAACTACGCGGCTGGAGCTGACCGAGAGAAGCAATCACAAGCCAGCCGGACCAGGGGATCAGGCCTTGGGGGCCGGCGGCACCAGGCTGACCCCTTCCGGTGGTGGGGTGGGATCGGGATCGGCAATGAGCATGTGCTGGAGCACAATTTCAGGGCGCTCGCTGTCCCTCCAGCGAATGCGATAGGCGGGCATCTTGGTGCCTCGACTGGTGGTCTGTTCAACAGGTTCCATGACCCAGCCCCGGCGGGAACGCCCCTGGGGGTTGCGCTTCACCACCGCATCGGCGTGTTGAAACCGGAAACCGACGCGCTCGCCACTCATGGGCTGTGAGACAAAGCATTCTTACCCACCATTATCTCACTGCATGGGTCCCGTTTCCGGGCGCAACAACGGAAACGCAATCACGTCTCGAATCGAAGCACTGTCGGTGAGCAGCATCACCAAGCGGTCGATGCCAATGCCGAGGCCCCCGGTGGGGGGCATGCCCACCTCCAAGGCCTGGAGGAAATCCTCATCCACGGTTTGGGCCTCGGGGTCACCGGCGCGGCGGCGCTCCTGCTGGGCCTCGAGGCGGCGGCGCTGATCCAGTGGGTCGATCAGCTCGCTAAAGGCGTTGGCGGTTTCACGACCGACGATGAACAGCTCGAAACGCTCGACCAGACCCTGCTTGCTGCGGTGGGCCCGGGCCAGGGGGGAATTCTCCAGCGGGTAATCGAGCACGAAGGTGGGTTGGATCAGCGTTTCCTCGACCCGCTGCTCGAAGGCCTCCACCAGCAGTCGCCCCAGGGAATCGGCCGCAGCTGGCACATCCAGGCCCGCCTCGGCCATGGCGGCGGCAGCCCGGGCACGGCTTGCTAGCGGATCAGGCCCCTCGAAGCCAGTGAAATCCAGACCCGTGGCCTGCTTCACCAGATCGTGCATTGTGGCCCGCCGCCAGGGGGGCGTCAGGTCGACGGCGGTGTCTTGATAGGTGATCTGGGTAGAGCCGCACACCTCGAGGGCCGCCGCCACAATCAGTTGCTCGGTGAGCTCCATCATGGTGCCGTAATCGGCATAGGCTTGGTATATCTCCACCGAGGTGAACTCGGGATTATGGCGAGTGCTAATCCCCTCATTGCGGAAGATGCGGCCTAGCTCATAGACCCGCTCGAAGCCTCCCACCACCAGCCGTTTGAGGTGGAGTTCGGTGGCGATGCGCAGGGTGAGGGGCAGGTCCAGGGCGTTGTGGTGGGTGGTGAAGGGACGGGCATCGGCTCCGCCGGCCTCGGTCTGGAGCACCGGTGTTTCGATCTCCAGGAAGCCCCGATCGTCGAGCCAGCGGCGCATGGTGCTGACGATGCGGGCGCGGCGCCGGAAGGTCTCCCGGGTCTGGGGGGACACAATCAAATCGAGGTAGCGCTGGCGGTAGCGCTTTTCAATATCTGCCAGACCATGCCACTTATCGGGAAGGGGCTGGAGGGACTTACTGAGCATGTTCCAGTTAGTCACCTTGACCGAAAGTTCACCGCGATCGGTACGTTTGAGACTGCCGTGCACACCGATCCAATCCCCCGCATCCACCAGGGAGGTCAGCTGGCTGAATACCTGCGGGTTGTCGGGATTGGCCGCCTCCAGGCTGGCCCGATCCAGATAGAGCTGGATGCTGCCGCTTTCGTCGGCCAGGGTGAAAAAAGCCAGCTTGCCCATCACCCGACGGGTCATCACCCGACCCGCCACCGCCACCGCATCGGGCGCTTCCTGGCCGTTGGCTAGATCGGCGTATTGAACCTGCAGGCTGGCGTTGCGATGGCTGGGCTCAAAACCAAGGGCATAGGGCCCCTGGCCCAGGGCCGCCAGTTTCTTGGCTTTCTCCCTGCGGGTCTCCGCCTCGACCGGCAGCAGGGATGATCCAGCCCCTTTGGCTGCCCGCATCGCCAGGTGATGCGCTTTTTTGAAGGCATCAAAATCAAGGAATTCCGAGCCATCCGTTTTGGTGCTCGCGTAACCACAGCCACGGACCAGATCCGCCTTGGACACAGAACCGAGTTCCTTGACCTTGGCGAGCAGATCGGGGCCAGTGAGCATGAGGGTTTTGAGAATGGGGGAAGGTTGCCGCCTCAGCTGGCAGCCGCCAAGCTGCCTTCGCCCATCCGCTGGGAGGCATACCCGGTGCCGCGCACGGTGAGGATCAGCTCGGGGTTACGGGGATCGGGCTCAAGTTTGCCCCGCAGGCGGGCAACGTAGACATCAACAACCCGCAGATCGGCGGCACGGCGCGGGGGGTAACCCCAGAGTTGTTCAAGGATCTCGGCCCGAGGCACCACGCGACCGGGTTCACGGAAAAGCAGTTCGAGCAAGCTGAACTCGGTGTAGGTGAGCGCAATCCGCTGGCCATCGCGGGTCACCTGGCGGCGATTGGTATCGACCACCAGATCGCCCAGACGCATCACACCGGTGCCAGTGGTCGGCTCCCTGGGCTCGGTGGCGGCCGAACCCTGGCCCACTCGCCGGAGGATGGTGGCGATGCGGGCCTCCAATTCCTTGGGGCTGAAAGGTTTGGGCAGATAATCATCGGCGCCGAGGTCGAGGCCGGCTACCCGCTCAGAGATTGAGTCCAGGGCGGAAAGAAAGATGATCGGCACACAAGACTCGGCCCGCAAGCGTCGACAAACGGCAAAGCCGTCCAACTTGGGGAGCATGACGTCAAGAACCACCAGATCAGGCTGCTCCCGGTGAAAAACCTCCAGTGCCTCGTCGCCGTCCTCCGCGCAGACCACCCGATAGCCAGCCAACTGCAAACGCATCACCAGGACCCGACGCACTGCCGGTTCATCGTCAACCACCAGCAGGGTGGGAGCCGCCGGCCGCTCCTGGAGGGGCAGCTCGGAATCTTCGTCGTAAGACCCTTCCGACATCCGTGACTGCTGGGGAAAATCCTCCACGGCCATGGGCGACAGACCGGACGCATCCGGATGAAGAATCGCAACCTTACCGTCTGACGCTCCCCTGGGTCATCCCCCCGGATCCACTGGGGCAGATGGGATTCGGGCCAGGGAAGATTTTGCGCCCAAACATACAGCCATGCTTTTTTCTGTTAGGGCGAGCCCAAGCCATGGGTCCCGGCGGCTTCTGGCCAGCGCGCCGCGGCGTACTGGTTCCATTCCGCCGCAGCTGCCGCCAGGGCGTCGTCGCTCGAAACCTGGGCCAACATCGCCCTTTGCAGTTGGGTATAAAGAATCGCCTGCAGCCGCTTGATCCCCGGGGTTGGGGGCACCAAAACCTCCCCCTGCTCCAGGGTTGAGGTGGAAAGCACGCGGGCGCGATGCACCAGCGCCTCGCGGCTGCCCTTGGGTTGCTCGGCGGCCAAACGCTGCTGAAGGCGCTGCAGCGCCACCCTGGACGAGGGCAGCACCCTGGCCTCCTCAGCAAAGGCCAACTGATGCTCTGCATCGGTGAGCAACAGGGCGAAATCGAGGGCTTCAGCGGCCATCGGACTGCGGCGCGGAATCCCCAGGGTCATCATCGCCACATTGGCCCGTCCGTCAGGGCCCACCAATGCCGGGTACGGCGCCGTGACGGCTGCAATGCCAGGCGCATTGGTCTGCAGGTTGTTGAGAAAATCGGGACCACTCGCCACCTGGGCCAGGTCACCCGATTGATACAGCTCGATGGCGCGACGGTAACCCTGGCTCAACACCTCCCTCGGCAGCAGGCCACGGCGATAAAGATCGGTCCAGAAGGCGAAGGCGCGGCGACCGGCCGGGGTGTCGAAGGCGGCGCGATGCCGGTCATCGAGAAGCTGCACACCCATCTGCACCATCGACTCCATCAATTCGGCGGAGTCATCGGGCACCACGGTGACAAACAGGGCGTAACGGCCGGTGCGACGGCGCACGGCCTCGGCATAGGCGGGCACGTCCTGCCAGCGTCGCGGTGGGGCCTGCAGCCCCGCCTGACGCAGCAGGTTGCTGTTGGCGAATGTGAGCCGCACGGTGAGGTACCAGGGCACGGCGATCTGGGCCCCGTCCTGGCGGGCCGCCTTCCAGATCCCGGGCAGATAGGTGTCGGCGGCGCCAGGAGGCAGGAGGGGGCCCAGGTCCCGCAAACCCCCTTTGCTGGCCAGATTGGCGCCGAACAGTGGATTGAGATTCACCAGATCCGGAGCCGTGCGGGCGAAGACCGCCGCCAAAAGCTTGCGTTCCACCGAACTCCAGGGCACGTCGGTCCAGCGAACCCTGGTCGACGGATGGGATTCTTCCCATTCCCGGATGGTCTGGCCAAGAAAGCCATTGAAGCGAGGCGCCAAATCCAGGGTCCAGACACTGAGCTGGCGCGTCGTCTTCCCCCCCGCAGCCGGGGCATCAGCTGGGGGCGAACTGGCGCAGGAGGCCAGCAACGCCACCAAGACCAGGGGAAGTCCAGCCAAGCCAGTCCTGCGCCACCACCCCAGCCGCCCAGTGTTGCGCAGCTCAGCCACGCCCACTCGCCGACTGCAGACGGCGAAACAACAGCAGCAACAACGAGCAAAACACAGGCGCCAACAGAGCAGCCAGCAGGAGCTGGCTGAGCAGGACCTGGACCCCTGCCAGGGCCAGGTCGGACCCATGCCATCCCGGTAGGGCCAGGCGGGCCGCAGCTGACTCCTGGAGCCCCCTGAGGCCAAACCAGCTGCGCCAGGCCCACTGGGCCATCAGGCTGAGATTGAGGCCAAGGGTGCCGATCATCGCCAGCAGGGCGAGGTTGAAACTGCGTTCGATCGGCGGGCCCTGGTATCCCAGCCTCCCCCACCACCAGCCCAGAAGCAGCAGGGCCGGAATGGCGCTGACGGGTCCCGGATGCAGCGAATCAAGCAGCAGACCCAGGCAGATCCCGGCCACGCTGCCTGACAGCTGGCCATCGACGAGGGCCCAGGGAAGCAGCCAGAGAGGGGCCCAGGCGGGTGGTATGCCAGCAATCCTCAACCAGGCCGGTGACGCCAGGGTGAGCAGGGGCACCACCAGCATTGAGAGCAGCAGCCAGGGATGGCGCGTCGCGAGGATCATCGGGGCACCAGAACCTGGACCCAATCGACAGCATCAATCGGGGCGATCAACTGCACCACGGCCTCGGGTGCCGGATCAGCGCGTTCATCCACCGACTGCAGCACCCCCACCGGCAGGTTGGGGGGCACCAGGGTGCTCGCGGGGGAGGTGAAAACCACATCCCCCGGTTGCACTTGGGGATCCTTCTCCAGAAAACGCACCACCGGACGACTGGTGCCCAAGCCGCTGAGCAGAGCATGGCGGCGATTGCGAGCCACCCAGACCCCGACCCGGCTGGAGGGGTCGGTGAGCAGGGTCACGGTGGCCGTCGTAGGGGTGACAGAGCTGACCAGGCCGATCAATCCTCCAGGGGCAAGCACCGCCTGTCCCACCTGCACACCCTCCAGGGAACCCTTGCCCAAGAGCAACTGCTGCCACCAGCCCCCTGGCACCCTCGTGATCACCGGGGCGGAAAGCCGGGTGGGGCTAAGGGTCTGCAGTTGCAGCAGACCGCGCAGCCGTTGGTTTTCGGTTTCGAGCTGGGCCAGCCTCACCTGGTCTTCGCTGCGCCTTGCCGACCGCAGCCACTCCGCCTGGGCGGTACCAGGCCAGAAGGGGCGACTCAGCTGGGCGTAGGCGTCAAGCAGAAAAGCCCCCTTGGACAGACGGACCAACGTCAACAGGCCCAAAGCGATCAGCAGGGGCCAGACCTGGGAAAGGGACCGGGCGGCTCCAGGACGCAGCCAGCGAGAGGCCGGCATCGAATTCAGCTGGCAGGACGGGCGAAGTCAGGGGTATCAAGCACCCTTTCGAGTCGCTTGTAATCCTCCAGAACCATGCCACAGCCATTGACGACGCACAGCAACGGATCCTCAGCCACGTGGGTGAGGATGCCGGTCTCGTGACTGATGAGGTCACAGATGCCGCGCACCATGGCTCCACCGCCGGCCAACATGATGCCCCGATCAACGATGTCGGCGGCGAGTTCAGGGGGGGTGCGCTCCAGGGTGCGCTTGACGGCCTCCACGATCACATTGAGCGGTTCGGCCATCGCCTCACGAATGTCTCCGGCCCGCACATTGATCGTGCGGGGCAGTCCCGACAACAGATGCAGACCACGGACGTCCATGGAGGTTTCGTCGTGGGCGTCATCGGGGAAGGCTGAACCGATGCGAATTTTGATGTCCTCGGCGGTGCGTTCGCCGACGACCAGGTTGTGCACCTTCTTGAGGTAGACCCCAATCGCCTCACTCAGCTCATCGCCAGCCACCCGCACCGATTCACTGAGCACGGTGCCTCCCAAGCTGAGAACGGCCACTTCGGTGGTGCCGCCACCGATGTCGACCATCATGGTGCCAACGGGCTCGGTCACCGGCAGGCCGGCACCGATGGCCGCGGCCACGGGCTCGTCGATCAGATGCACCTGACGGGCACCGGCCAAGCCGGCCTCCCGCACAGCCCGGCGTTCGACACCGGTGACGCCGCTGGGGATGCCAATCACGAGCCTGGGAGCCACGACCCCCCGCCCCTCGTTGCCCTTCTGAATGAAGGTCTTGATCATCTGTTCAGCGGCGTCGAAGTCGGCGATGACGCCATCGCGCAGGGGCCGAACGGCCCGGATGTTGCCGGGGGTGCGACCCAGCATCAACTTGGCCTCATCCCCAACCGCCAAGGGCACATTGCGCTCCAGATCGATGGCAACCACGGAGGGTTCCTGCAGCACGATGCCCTTGCCGGACACGTACATCAGGGTGTTGGCGGTGCCAAGGTCAATGCCGATGTCGCGGGAAAACTGGAAGCGACGAAAGAACACAAGGTTCGGCCTAGCAGGAGGCGGATCATAGGCGCCAGGCCATACCAGCCCCTGGCAACCAGGCAGAGACAGCTTGAATGCCTGTCAGGAGCCACGGCCAGAGGGGAAGTGAGACGGTGGGTGGCACTGATGGATCGGAACCCTGGCTGGATCAACACCGACCGGGGTGCCGCATCATTGATCCACTTATCCCAGGAGCGATGCCATGGGCGTCAATTCCATCACTCTCGTCGGCCGGGCCGGCCGCGACCCCGAAGTCCGTTACTTCGAGTCCGGCAGCATGGTCGCCAACCTCACCCTGGCGGTGAACCGCCGCAGCCGGGACGATGAACCCGACTGGTTCAACCTCGAGATCTGGGGCAAACAGGCCCAGGTCGCAGCTGACTATGTCCGCAAAGGCTCATTGTTGGGCATCATCGGCTCCTTCAAGCTCGACCGCTGGACCGACCGCAACAGCGGCGAGGAGCGCACCAAGCCCGTAATCCGGGTTGATCGCCTTGAGCTGCTGGGCAGTAAGCGCGATGCCGAAGGGGGCGGCAGTTTTGGCGGCGGCGGCAACTACGGCGGCGGTGAACCCAGCGAGGAGGAAGTGCCGTTCTGAAGCCCTGGCTCCCGGGCCCACCGGCGTCGGGAGCGAAGGCTCCTGAACGCCGGAACAGGCCCGCCGGAGCTGTGCCAGTCGCCCAGCCAGGTGATCAAGTGGCATGAAGCCATCAATCGGGATCAGAAGGCCTCAGTGGCTGTCTTGCCGCTTCTTCCAGATGCGCAGCCCAAGCCATGCACCGAAGCCGAGCACGGCCAGCAGCAGCAACACCTTGATCACCTTGGCCACAGGATCAAGCCACACCTCCACGTTGGTGTATGCCTCACCAAGCCCGAAACCCGCCAGGGTCAGCAGCAGGGTCCAGATCAGACTGCCGGCCGTGGTCCAGATCAGGAAAGGCAAGAACGGCATCATCTCAATGCCGGCCGGCACCGAGATCAGGGTGCGGATGCCAGGTATCAGCCGCCCCCAGAAGACCAGGGCGGTGCCATGGCGGTTGAACCAGGTGTGGCTGCGCTGCAGTTCCTGGGGGCTGATGCCGATCCAGCGGCCATGGCGCTCCAGCCAGCGCTCAAGCCGCTGCTCGTTCACCAGTCGCCCGATCCCGTACCAGGGAAGGGCGCCGAGCACCGTGCCCAGCAGCCCGGCCAACACCACCGGCACCAGGGCGAGCTGGCCGCCGCGCACATAGAAGCCCCCCAGGGGCATGATCAACTCAGAGGGAATCGGTGGGAACAGGTTCTCCAGGAACATGGCCGCGAAGATGGCGGCATAGCCTGCGGTCGGATTGGCCTCGACCGCCGAGCCGATCAGCTCGGGGAGCTTCTGCACAAGATCGAGGGCCAAGACTTAGATCTCCATTTATGGGAACGGTGGTCAACAATAGTGTGCTGGCGTGGGAGCCAAGAGCCTGGACAGGCCACAAGAGCCAATCAAGAATGACGTATTTGCAAATAGCACTTGCACAATCAGGACCCGAAGTGCAACTGGGCAGATCAAACATAAAAAAGGCGACACATAGTGCCGCCATTGAAATCAAACAGTTTTGCTGATATCGCCTGGAAACTTAATCAATCGCCTCAGTAACGGTAGTGCTCCAGCTTGTAGGGACCCTCCACCGGCACATTGATGTAAGCGGCCTGTTCGGGGCTGAGCTCGGTGAGCTTGGCGCCGATCTTGTCGAGGTGGAGGCGGGCCACCATCTCGTCGAGGTGCTTGGGCAGCACGTAGACCTCCTTGCCGTATTCGGAACCCTTGGTGAAGAGCTCGATCTGGGCCAGGACCTGGTTGGTGAAGGAGTTGCTCATCACGAAGCTGGGGTGGCCGGTGGCGCAACCCAGGTTCACAAGCCGGCCTTCGGCCAGCAGCAGGATGCGATTGCCACTGGGCAGCAGGATGTGATCCACCTGGGGCTTGATGTTGTCCCAGGCGTACTGCTTCAGGGAAGCAACGTCGATCTCGTTGTCGAAATGGCCGATGTTGCACACAATCGCCTGATCCTTCATTTGGATCAGGTGCTCGTGGCGGATCACCTGGAAGTTGCCGGTGGCGGTCACGAAGATGTCCACATCCTTGACAACGTCGTCAAGGCGAACGACGCGGTAGCCCTCCATGGCAGCCTGCAGGGCGCAGATCGGATCGATCTCGGCGATCATCACGGTGGCGCCGAGGCCCCGCAGCGACTGGGCCGAACCCTTGCCCACATCGCCGTAGCCCATCACTAGAGCCACCTTGCCAGCCACCATCACATCGGTGGCACGCTTGATGCTGTCGACCAGCGATTCGCGGCAACCATAAAGGTTGTCGAACTTGCTCTTGGTCACCGAGTCGTTGACATTGATCGCCGGGAAGGGCAGCTCGCCGCTCTTCTGCAGCTGATACAAACGGGCCACACCGGTGGTGGTCTCCTCAGTCACGCCTTGAATGTTGGCGTAGATGCGGGAGTAGAAGCCAGAATCGACAGCCAGCTTGGCCCGGATCGATTTGAACAGGGCAATCTCTTCCTCGCTGCCGGGGTTGTCGAGCACCGCCAGATCCTTCTCGGCCTTGGTGCCGAGGATCACCAGGCCTGTGGCGTCGCCGCCATCGTCGAGGATCATGTTGGGGGTGCCGCCATCGCCCCACTCCAGGATGCGATGGGTGAAGGCCCAGTACTCATCAAGGGTTTCGCCCTTGTAGGCGAACACGGGAATACCGGCAGCGGCGATCGCGGCGGCGGCGTGGTCCTGGGTTGAGAAGATGTTGCAGCTGGCCCAGCGCACTTCGGCGCCGAGGGCCACCAGGGTTTCGATCAGGACTGCGGTCTGGATCGTCATATGCAACGAACCCGCGATGCGGGCGCCCTTGAGGGGCTTCTCGGCGCCGTATTTGGAGCGCAGGGCCATCAGGCCGGGCATCTCGGTTTCGGCGATGTTGAGCTCCTTGCGGCCGAAATCTGCCTCGCCGATGTCAGCGATTATGTAGGAGCTGGTGGCCTGCAGATGGGGGAAAGTTTCGACAGCCGCAGGGCTTGAGGGTGTTGCCACCATGGGTACGAACACTCCCGACTGGGAGGACGAAGGGGATTTGTTTGGAATTACTGCGGAGTCGCCGAGGCTTCGGGCTCGCTTGTGCGTAAATCTACATGAATGTCACATAACAACGCGAAAGCATCGGCCAGCGGCGATGCTGCCCCCCTCCAGGCCTGGCGGCTGGCCGATGCGGCCGCCACGGCCGCCCTGGGCGCCGAGTTAGCCGCGCTGCTGCCTGGCAACGCCATCCTGCTGCTGTTTGGCGATCTTGGGGCCGGCAAGACCTGCCTGGTGCAGGGGCTGGCGCTGGCGCTGGGCATCGATGAGCCGATCACTAGCCCTAGCTTCGCCCTGGCCCAGCACTACGGGGGGCAAAAGCCGGATGGTTCGGCCACTGCGCTGGTGCATATCGACCTTTATCGGCTGGAAGATTCAGCGAGCGCCGATGAGTTGTTTGCCCAGGAGGAAGAGGAAGCCCAGGCCCTTGGGGCCCTGCTGGCGGTGGAATGGCCCCAGCGGCTGACATCGCCGCCGGCCGGCTCCTGGCACCTGGAGATCTCCCTGTTGGACCCCGGCGATCCCGATGCCGGCCGTCAAGCCAAGCTGACGCCCCCCTCAGAGCCGTAGCTCCGGCACCCGCTCAAGCAGCTGGGCCGTGAGCTTCGCCCGGCGCTCCCAGAGGCTCCGGTACCTGGCTTCTCGCTCCGAGGCCTGATTCTGCTGCAGGCGGGAGCTGGCCACCCACGTAGACCACCGGGCTGGCCAGGGCGGGGATAGCTGGTATAGCCAGGTTGACGGCGGATTGTCCGGCTTAAATCCGCAGGCCGAGCCACTGCCGCAATGCCGCAATGATGCGGGCATTGGCTTCCGGAAAGGGGAAGGCATCCAGCTCCGCCGGCTCCACCCAACGGACCTGCTGGGAAGCCAAAGCCCGGGGCTCGCCAGACAGGTGGCGGCACAGATGAACAACAAAGCGCAAACGCTTGGGGCCATAGGCGTGATCCAGGCGAATCAGCTCCTGCTCCACAACCACCTCAATCGCCAACTCCTCCCGTAACTCGCGAGCAATGGTGTCGGCAATCGCTTCGCCAGGCTCCTGTTTGCCACCGGGAAACTCCCACATCCCACCGAGCAGACCCCCCTCAAGCCGCTGATCAATCAGCACCCGGCCAGACCGATCGAAAACAAGCCCCACTCCGATCACCTGAAACGTAGGGACCGTTGAGGCGACCTTCACGACATATCGGGCATTGTGGCCATCACGGTAGGCAGCGCAAACGCCTCAAGGCCTCAAAGCATGCGCACCAGCAAGTTCCCGTCCCGCACCTGCAGGCTGTACTCGGAACTGCAGGCTGTGGTCGGCGAAGGTATGCAAGGCCCATCAGGAAAGGCCTCGGGTTCAAGCTGGCTGCGCTCAAGCTTCAGGCCATGGAACTGGAGCTGCGTGCGTCCCCAGCTCCAATCGTCGTTGATCAGCCTGGGTACCAGGCGGTCCAGCAGCGGGAACTTGGTCTGGCTGTTGCGCAGCACCGGCGATTGCGGCATCCCACCAACGAACCGGATCGCCGTCAACCTGGCTTCCGGCTGTCGCACCTGCAGCCGGGAGATCCCATCAATTAGCCGCGAGATTCTGCCCTGCTCATAGATCGCCTGGGTCGAGGTGGCATGGCCATAGGCATAAGCCACCACCACCATTAACCAGGCCAGGGACACCAATGCAGCCCGGGGGAGCAGCCTCCAGCGCAACTGGGTCGTCCCCGCCACGATCTGCAGGGCCACCGCCGAAAGCAGGGGGCCAAGAAACAGCAGCAGGCGCGGCGCCCGGGCCAGGGGATCCTCCAGGCCCAACAGGGCACCGGGGGAGATCAGAGCGATCAGCGCCACGGCCGCCAGCACCAGAACGGAGCAGGCCATCTGGCGCCATCGCCCCGCCGGCTTACCGCCACGGCCCATCGGCCAACGCCCGACAGCAACCCAGACAACCACGGCATAAGCCAGTAGCAGCAGCAGCCAGGGAACGCTGATCGGCCAACGGCTCCAGTCAGCAAAGATGATTTGCCAAAACTCCAGGGCATGGCGCAGGAGCTGGATGGGCAGGGCCGCATCGAGGGGGAGCGCCCGGCCCTGTTCGGTGGCGTAGGAGGTGCGCTCCTGCAAGACCAACCGGATCAGCAACAGGTAGCTAGCCAGGGCGAGGCCATAACTGGCCCACACCCGCACCAGCCTGCGCCACAGGGCCAGCCGGCACCGGAGAGCAGGTGGGGCCGGCAGCGGCGCCGCCAGGCCCAAGGCTTCCCCCAGCACCAACATCAGCGCAAAGGGCAGAAAGCCGCTGGTGGCTGGCTGGTATAAACAGAGGGAGGCCAACAAGAGAGCCGAGCTGATTAGCAGCCCCCTCCACGACACCAGCCAGTGCAGCGTCACGGAGGCCAGAACGGCCAGTCCCAGGGCCAGGGCCATCGCCAGACAATCAAACCCGTAGGAAAGGTTTTCCAGGGCATATGGCTGGCCCAGCAGCGGCAGGGTCGCCAGGGCGCTCCAGAACGGTGAACGCAGCCCGTAAGCGCGCGCGGCCGCTACAGCCACCAATGCCAGCACCCCCACAGCCAGAAGCTGGTGCAGGGGCGCCACAGCCACCGCCGGAGCACCCAGGTTGACCAGGGCAACCAGGCCAGCGGCCAGGGGACGCCCCACCTCGGCCCAGCGGTACTCGCCATCCATCGAGCGGCCGTAGTCGTCGATGTAGCGGTGAACAAAAAGCAGGATCGGCAACACGAGCAATAATCCCGCCACCAGCGAGGCCTTGAACTGGCGGATGATCCCCGCTGGCCAAGGAGACACGAAGGCGGACAGCACAGCTCGCCAGCCAAGACCATCTGAGCCAAGGGCAGGCCGCATCGACAAGCTCGTGCAAGCCTCGATCCTATCAATTCAGCTTGATTTCAGCTGCATTGACAGGACGATTAACGGGATTATTGACAAGCAGATCGAGAAGTTGATTGACAGGTTAATTGATAGAATCGAGTCTAGGGAGAAGAGCGATTCACCCAACGATAAAGATTAAATACAAGGCCAACTCCTAGACGGCCTCAAACCTGTTGCTTGCCTATCAATAACGATTGCACGCCAACATCAACGTCATTAACTCGCCTAGTCGCAGCGTTGGGCCACCCGCCGCCGCAACCGCCGGCTCCATTGCCAGGCCGCCAGCGAACCCGCCAGGGGCAGAGGGCTGGGAGCAGGCGTGGTGGGGGAAAAGGGAGTAGCCACCGCGATCCGGGCCTGCAGGGTCAGATCTTCGGGATCAAGGGGGCCATCAAAAGAGATCACCGGTCCGGCCCCGGTGAAAATATTAGGTGGTGAGCTGGTGTTGTAAGGGTTGAACACACTGGAACCCCAATCACCGGGACTCTGGGCCACGCCAGCAAGGTAGTCCGTCTTCCAGAGGTAAACGGGCCCAAAGGACAGGCCGGCATAGGAATTGCCCTGACCCAAAGCCAAACCGACCGCCGCCGCAAATTGTCCAGCCAGAATCTTTTGGCCCAACCAGGGCATGTGGTCGAGGGTGATCAGGGACTCAAAACCTGGATCACTTAGAGACGCCGTGATCGCATCAACGCTCCACACCATGCCGTCCACGGTGACGTTCACGGCTGCCGCCGCCGGTGCCGGTGCGATGGCACCAGCCAGGCTGATGGTCGCCGCAAGGGCAAGCCCTTCAACAAGGCAAACGCCCCAACCTTGCCGCCGCTGGCGGCCATCGAAACAAATGGGCAGAACCATGGCAACGGGTAAGGCTGGGCCTTGAGCAGTCTTCCTGAAAGTTAGGCATGGCCCCCGGCAAGTCCGCCGAGCTACAGGTCCCTTTAAGCATCAGCATGGCTGGGTCTGCCGATGCGCTTTGCGATGGCCATTGCCCCCCTGCCTGCCCTGATCACAGTGCTGGCCCTGCTCACTTACCAAACCACAGCCTTGCTGGTGGGTCGAGCTCGCTTTCAGCACGGGGTGAAGCCCCCGGCCACCAGCGGACCAGAACCCTTTGAACGCGCCCTGAGGATTCAGCAAAACACCCTGGAACAACTCGTTTTCTTCCTGCCGGCCTTCTGGCTGGCCGCAATCCTGGACAACGGCGGAGTGGCCGCAGTGCTGGGATTGGTGTGGATAGGGGGGCGCATCGCCTATGCGGTGGGCTACATGCAGGCTGCGGAAAAACGTGGTCCAGGCTTCGGCATCAGTTTTCTCAGCAGCCTGGTTCTACTGGTAATGGCGGCCGTCGGAGCCATCCGTGCCCTCTGAACAGCCCTCGGCTCAGCGGAAGCCCCCCGGCCGCGGCCGGGTCGTAGACAGGGAAACATTGCCACTGGCTGGGGATGGGCTGGGGGGCGACTTGGGCACCGCCACCACGTTGAAGGCCAAGGACCAGCGTTCACCCTCGCCCCGAAAGGGGGCCACCGAATGGGGCTGCCAGGCAGGAAAGACGTAAAACTCACCGGGCACGGGCAAGACATACTCAGCCATACCGGTGCGAAAGCTCTGGATATGCCATTCCTCTGGACCGTGGAAACAAAGCTGTCCATCAAAGCGGTCCGGGCCAATCTGGGGCGGCACTTGCAAAAAAATGACCCCGGAGAAACTGCCACCATGGGTGTGGGTGGGGTTGTAATCGCCAGCCCGCTGCACATTCAGCCAGAGGTCGATCAAGCGGAGTTCGTAGTTACCTGCGCTCCATGGTCCCCGGCCGCCGGGGGGTTGGCTATCGATTACATGGCGAATCCAGCGCTCACAACTGGGCAAGATCACACCGCGCCTCAATTCCTCAACCTTGGGATGCTGGGTCGGCAGTTCGCGCTGCTGAAACAACTGGCCAGCCAGTTTGGCGGAGGCATCAGGACTGCGCTCGGGAGCTTTGGCGACGGCAAGGGCCAGGGCTTGTAAATCAGCCAGCAAGCGGGCAGTCAGCCTGCCCTTGACCAGCGTGCGTGGAAACAGCGTCAGAACCTCAAGAGCCTCGGAGCCGAGCGATCCGGAAGTCCCCAACGGGTCTGGATCGGCGACGTTCATGGCCAGGGACCGAATCGCGTCAAGTTACGTCCAGATCAACTCGCCACATAGGCCTGAACCACCTCTCGACGACGACGCAGGTTGGCAAGGCCGTCGCGCTCGAGATTGCGAACCCGATCGCGACTGATGCCCAAGTGGCGCCCGATTGCCGTCAGGCTCATGGGCTCGCCATCCTCGATGCCATAGCGCATCCTCATCACCTGGCCCTGCAGCTCCGGCAACTGCTCCAGCAGCGCCCGCAAATCACCCTTCAGGCATTCCACCGCCACCACCTCATCCGGCAGCACCCCATCGCCCGCCAGTAAATCCAGCAATTCCGTATCCTCCCCATCCCCCACCTTCGTTTCCAGACTCACCGGCTGCCGCGCCCGGCTCAACAGGTCCTTCACCTCCTCCTCCGGTAGTTCCACCGCCACCGCCAGCTCAGCCACCGTCGGTGTGCGGCCCAGCTCCTGGCTCAGCTCCCGCTGCGCCTTCTTGAGCTTGTTCAGCGTCTCGGTGATGTGGATCGGCAGGCGAATCGAGCGGCTCTTCTCCGCAATCGCCCGGGTGATCCCCTGGCGGATCCACCAATAGGCATAGGTCGAAAACTTGTAGCCCCGGGTT
>JBKDVK010000230.1:0-11697 GCA_046338875.1 Cyanobacteriota bacterium
ATCTTCAGCCATGACCGTCCGCAACATCATGCGATAACGGGACTCAAAGATATGCAGCGGCAGCACCTCCTGAGGGAAAAGCACCACATCAGGAAGGGGGAAAAGTGGCAGTTCCCTTACGGCTAATTCAGTCACGCGTCATGGCTGAGCCCTAGGGTCAGCGGCAGGGTGACATACAAGACAGCCGTAGGGGGATTCACGGTAAAAATAATGGAAGAAATGGGCGGAACGGATGCAACAGCCCATCAATCCTAGTCAGAACAAGGTCCGTAAGAGCCTCTGATTGGCACAACGCAATCAAAGCCCTCCCAAAACCAGTAGTCCCATCAAAACCAACCAGGGGAGGGGGGGCCTACAAAGACCGGTCTAAGGCATCAAAGTTTGACCTCAATATCGACACCACTGGGTAAATCCAGCTTCATTAGGGCGTCGATCGTCTTGGAACTCGGACTGTAAATATCAATAATACGACGATGGGTACGAGTTTCAAAATGCTCTCGGGAATCTTTGTCCACGTGTGGAGAGCGAAGAACACAATAGATCTTGCGCTTGGTTGGCAGCGGAATCGGACCGATTGCAGTGGCGGCAGTGTGATCAGCAGTTTCGATGATCTTCTCACAAGAGAGATCAAGCATTCTGCGGTCAAACGCCTTGAGGCGGATGCGAATCTTTTGTTGAGGAATGGAACTCGTCATCAGATGAAAGGGTGCACTGCACCAAAAGAAATGGGTTTTCTAGTTGCTTAAAGTAGGAGTCAGGCCAAAGGCTTAAGCCTGCATCCAATAAAGTTGACTGACTAGGTGCAAATCACCTAGTCAGTCAATGCCGACTCACGCAACGATTTTGGAGACAACGCCAGCGCCGATCGTACGGCCACCTTCACGAATAGCAAAGCGCATGCCTTGTTCGATGGCAACTGGGCAAATCAACTCGGCACTCATCTTGATGCGGTCACCGGGCATGACCATCTCAACGTTGCTGCCGTCGTCTGCCGTGAAGGCGGTGATTTGACCGGTTACATCCGTGGTACGGATGTAGAACTGAGGCCGATAGCCGGCAAAGAAAGGAGTGTGGCGACCACCTTCTTCCTTCTTCAGAACATAAACCTCACCTTCGAATTTGGTGTGGGGCTTAATGGAGTTTGGCTTGACCAAAACCATGCCGCGCTCAATGTCTTCCTTCTGGATGCCGCGAAGCAGAAGACCAACGTTGTCTCCAGCCATGCCTTCATCAAGAAGCTTGCGGAACATTTCGACCCCGGTAACTGTAGTTTCACGGGTATCACGAATACCGACAACCTGAACAGTCTCACCAACCTTAACCTTACCCCGCTCAATCCGACCAGTAGCGACGGTGCCCCGGCCAGTGATAGAGAAAACATCTTCAATGGCCATCAAGAAGGGCTTATCAATTTCCCGTTCCGGTTGGGGAATCGCCTCATCAACAGCATCCATCAGATCCAGGATCTTATCGACCCATTCATCTTGCCCACGCACGGCCTTATTGCCAGCTTGAATATATTCAAGTGCCTTGAGGGCAGAACCGGCCACAACGGGAATGTCATCGCCTGGGAAGTCATAGCTGCTGAGCAGCTCGCGCATTTCCAGTTCTACCAACTCAAGGATTTCCTCGTCATCGACCATGTCCTTTTTGTTGAGGAACACAACCAATGCTGGAACGCCCACCTGTTTTGCCAAAAGGATATGTTCCTTGGTTTGGGCCATCGGACCATCCGTGGCCGCGACTACCAGAATGGCGCCATCCATTTGGGCTGCGCCAGTAATCATGTTTTTTACATAGTCCGCGTGGCCTGGACAATCCACGTGGGCATAGTGGCGCTTCTCGGTTTCGTACTCGACGTGAGCCGTATTGATGGTGATGCCACGCTCCTTTTCTTCCGGAGCACCATCGATTTCATCGTAGGCTTGGGCCTTGGCCATGCCTTGGGATGCGAGGACGTTGGTGATCGCCGCGGTGAGAGTGGTCTTGCCGTGATCAACGTGGCCAATGGTGCCAATGTTGACGTGGGGCTTGTTCCTTTCGAACTTCTCGCGTGCCATGGAAGGAAAGAATCGAGGGGTGGGTTTTGGGGTTGGGAATGAAGATCAGGAATTGCCCTGATTCTTGGAGATGATGGCTTCAGCAACATTGCGAGGAACTTCCTCGTAGTGACTGAACTCCATCGAGAAGATACCCCGACCCTGGGTCATGGATCGGAGCTGGGTGGCGTAGCCAAACATCTCGGCCAAGGGAACCTTGGACTGCACTTTGGATTGGCCGTTTTCAACGGACTGCCCTTCAACCTGGCCACGTCGGGACGAGAGATCCCCGATGACCGAGCCGAGGTAATCCTCAGGAACCTCCACTTCAACCTTCATCATCGGCTCAAGCAGAACAGGATTGCACTTCTTGACGCCATCTTTGAAGGCCATGGAGCCGGCGATTTTAAACGCCATTTCCGATGAGTCTACGTCGTGATATGACCCATCGATCATCGTGACCTTGACATCAATCATCGGAAATCCAGCAATCACACCTGATTGGCAGGTTTCTTTCATGCCGGCTTCGGCAGGGCCGATGTATTCCTTGGGAACGATACCGCCGACAATCTTGTTGACAAACTCAAAACCTGAACCAGGTTCACCAGGTTCCATCTCGATAACCACATGGCCATACTGACCCTTACCGCCTGTTTGGCGAGCAAACTTGCCCTCGCCTTTAGAACTACTGCGTATGGTTTCACGATAGGAAACCTGTGGGGCACCAATATTTGCTTCCACCTTGAACTCCCTCAACATCCGATCAACGAGAATTTCCAAGTGTAGTTCTCCCATACCAGCAATAACTGTCTGGCTGGTTTCGGGATTAGTAGAAACTCGGAAGGTAGGGTCTTCCTCGGCAAGTGATTGGAGCGCCTTGGATAATTTCTCCATGTCACCCTTTGTCTTAGGTTCGACCGCTACGGAGATGACGGGGTCGGGAATGTAAAGGGATTCAAGGATAATCGGGTCAGAATCTACACAAAGAGTATCCCCGGTCGTGGTGTCCTTCAAGCCCAATACCGCCCCCAAATCACCGGCACGCAACTCATCAACTTCTTCACGGTCATCCGCTTTTAACAAAATAAGCCGGGATATTCTTTCCTTTTTATCCTTGGTGGAGTTCAAGACGTAGCTGCCTTTTTGGAGTACGCCGCTATACATGCGCACAAAGGTTAGTTTACCGTAGGGGTCAGCCATCACCTTAAATGCCAGCGCACTAAACGGAGCATTGTCATCACAGGGACGAGTCGACTCGGTACCGTCAGGCAGGAGTCCCGTGATGGGCGGAACATCAATAGGAGCCGGAAGATAATCGACCACAGCGTCTAGCACAAGTTGCACACCCTTGTTCTTGAACGCAGAGCCACAAAGGATGGGTACGAGACCATGCTTGACCACACCTTGACGAATCCCCTTAATAAGCTGCTCTTCAGTAAGTTCACCGTTTTCCAGGTAAGACTCGATCAATTCCTCATCACTTTCAGCCACAGTCTCCATTAACTTGCCACGCCATTTGGCCACTTCTTCCTCCATATCAGCAGGAATAGGTTGCTCGAGAATATCGGTGCCAAGATCATTGGTATAAACAATGGCCTTGTTGCGAACCAAATCAACAATACCCTTCAACTCGCCTTCGGCACCTATGGGCAACTGGATAGGTGCAGCATTCGCTTTGAGTCGATCCTTAATCTGCTCGTAGACCTTGAGGAAATTGGCCCCGGTACGATCCATCTTGTTGACGAATACGATCCGCGGCACGTTGTAACGATCCGCTTGCCGCCAAACAGTCTCGGACTGGGGCTGAACACCGCCTACGGCACAAAACACCGCAACTACCCCATCGAGCACCCGCATGGAGCGCTCAACTTCAATAGTGAAATCGACGTGACCAGGGGTGTCAATGATATTGATCCGGTTATCTTTCCAACTTGTGGAAATAGCCGCAGCCGTGATGGTGATGCCTCGCTCCCGTTCCTGCTCCATCCAATCGGTTACGGCGGCACCATCGTGCACCTCACCCATCTTGTGGACTACCCCGGAATAGAAAAGGATCCGTTCTGTCGTCGTGGTCTTGCCCGCATCAATATGCGCTGCAATACCAATATTTCTAACTCGGTCAAGGGGGTAGGCGCGGGCCACGGGGGTCGTCTCCGAGGTGGGGTCGAGAAATAAGCGGGCATTAGTCTACAGTCCGGCTGTAGGGAGCAAAATCCGGAGAGCCCTGACCCCGGATTCTTCGGTCTACTGGATCAGTAGCGGTAGTGGGCGAAAGCCTTATTGGCCTCGGCCATCTTGTGGGTTTCCTCACGCTTGCGGACGGCACTGCCGGCCTCATTGGCGGCATCCATCAGTTCACCGGCCAGCTTCTGAGCCATGCTTCGGCCGTTGCGAGCACGGGAGAAATTAACCAACCACCGCAGGGCCATCGCTGTGCCCCGCTCCTGTCGAACTTCCATGGGCACCTGATAGGTGGCGCCCCCGACCCGACGGGCCCGGACTTCAACAAGAGGGGTTGCATTACGAACGGCGGTCTCGAATAACTCGAGGGGATCGGATCCGGTGCGGTCGTTGATCAGCGAGAAAGCATCCGAGAGAATTCTCTGGGCTGTGGACTTCTTGCCATGCTTCATCAACCTGGCCACAATCATTGAGGCCAAACGGCTGTTGAACTGTGGATCCGGCAGGACAGGTCGCTTTTCGGCGGCGTTGCGGCGGGACATGGGGGCGGGTAGGGGAAACGGGCGATGGGGAGGGCGGTTGCGGAGAGTCGCGGCGGGACCGCGCTGCTTACACCCGACGAATGGAGATCAGGACTTGGGAGTTTTGGCGCCGTACTTCGAACGGGACTGGCGCCGATCCTTGACACCAGAGGTGTCGAGGGTGCCGCGGATGATGTGATAGCGAACCCCGGGGAGATCCTTGACGCGACCACCGCGAATGAGCACAACAGAGTGCTCCTGCAGGTTGTGGCCGATGCCTGGGATGTAGGCAGTCACCTCAAACCCTGAGGTGAGCCGGACCCGTGCCACTTTGCGCAGGGCCGAGTTCGGCTTTTTGGGAGTTGAGGTGTAGACGCGGGTGCAAACGCCACGGCGTTCCGGGCAGGCGCGCAGAGCCGGCGACTTGGTTTTGCGGGTGAGGCGCTGCCGTTCGGTGCGGATCAGCTGCTGAATCGTGGGCATCGAGGGCCGGAGTGCTGCTCGGAGGACATTGGTCGGACGTCCGACCGTTTTCGACAATCCGACACCCTACGACCCCATGGGCCCGCGAACCCCTGTTCGATCAAAAGAAGCCCCACAGGCACAGCCGCTTACCCCATCTCCGGATCGCACCAAAAAACCTCCGCCGCTGAGATCGCCTCGGTAATCGAGCCGCAGGCCGTTCAGAAGGGCAACTTGATCAACGGGCGCATAAAGGGTGATGCCATCCGCCCTGGCCAGAGGAATTCCGGCTAAGTGACCGGGCCGCAGGCGAATTGTCCAGGCAGCGCAGCGGCCTTCGAGCAAATCAAGATGCATCAGGCCTGGAGTACCGGCCACAGCAGCCTGGCGACAAAGTTCGGCGGCGGCGGCGGCGGTGATGCGCAAACTGTGGCCCCGGGGCACGATGTTCTGGTTAGGGATCTCCAATCTGGCAGGAAACAGCCTCAGGAGCCATTTGGCGCGGACCGATCCGGCTCCATGGGCACCAATCCAAGAGCGTTGTGGATTGCCGCCGTCACCCCCCGCCCCCGCACGGTCTGGTTGCCACCCATCACCAGGCCAGTGGAGCTTCCCCCATCCAGGTTGAGGGCCTCTTGGAGTCCCATGGACTGCAGTAGCCGTGCCGCCTCCGCCAGGGTGGGACCGCTGTCATCTACCCCTTCCAAAGTCACCAGCCAAAGCAGGCGGCCATCACTGCCGATCACCGTGCGCGGTGCCCCCTGGGAAAGGAAGGCGGGACCAAAGCCCTCAGCTGCCCCATCCAGCACCAGCTGTCCTTGCTGAAGCAGCAAAGGTCCACCTCCAATCACATTGGCGGCCAAGCCCAGGTCGGAATTCGGCCGGCTGTTGATCGTCAATCGATCCCCCTCTCTCCAGGGCAACGGACTGCCCCTGGCAACCAAGATCGTGTCAAGAGGGCCCAGTTTGACGCCATCCGCCAAGGCCGCCGCTTCCAACCGTTGAACCACAACGCCCTGACGGATCACCACTGCGGATTCATGGGCGTTTAGAGGGCGATAAACCGGTCCCCAATCAGCTGTGTAACGGGAAAGCCCCCGCTTGACATAGCCACTGTTGAGGGTTTGCAGCAACACCGATGGCCCCCTGGGATCGCCCACCCATTCCTGCAATTGCAACCGGCCGAAACGAGGAAGCTGACGGGGATCCCAGGCCACCACGCCGCGATTCAGGATCGGCCCTGAAAGCCAACGCCCCTGATCCTTGATGGCCCCGAGGGGCAGGCGACGCACCCGATTGAAGAAGCCTCCGTTGATGGCCACAACAGCGTCGTAACGGCGGGCCAACTGGGGCAGCAGGCTCAGCCCCTCCATCCCCCCTCCTCGACTGAGGGGTCGCAAGGCAACAGGACCGAAGCGGGGATCAAGGCGGACGGCGTTTAGTCGCACGCGGCGCCCATCCAGCACCCGTACCTGCCGGTCCCATCGCAGTTGGGACCCCAGCAGGGATTGCAGACGTCGATCCAGCCCCCCTGGGGAGGCCCCATCGACGCCAACCTCCCCAGAGGTAACCGCCCCAGGCGGGCCGTCCGCCCAGTCGATCACCAAGCGGGCGGGAGCCCCAAGGCTGAAGACTTGCCGCAGGGGGCGGCCACCAGGGCCAGCCAGCAGCAGATCATTGCCAACCGCCTGAGCCCCCAGGCCACTGGCTCGTAAGCGTTCTTCGGACCCCTGACCCGGCTGCAAACCGATCTGCAGGCCGGCTTCGCTCTGGCGAACCAAAAGGGGTCCACTCAGGTCCAGAACAAAACGAGCGCTGCCTGCCGGGGCAGAACTGCGACGCACTCGCATCAACCGTGCCCCTGGGAGTACCAGCTGCAACTGGGGCCCTGCGAACGTGACGCGAACCCCAGCCGCCTCCAGGAACGGGGCCGCATCGACCCCCACCTCATCAGCCAAGGCCAGCTGGGCCTGCCTTGGAACCGGCAAGGTCGTACCAAACCACTGCAGATCGAGACCACCATCGGGGCGACCATTACTGCTGAAACCAAGCTGGCCTTGGAGCACATCAAGGGGCAGCCAGATCTGGGCGCGCCCCCCCCCGACCCCAGGGCGCCAGATCCAGGCCCCCCGCTGCGGCCTGCCATTGATCAAGATCTGATCACCCCGGAACTCGCCTGCAACCACCCGGCGCTGATCCTGACCGCCAGACGCCGCAGGCCTGGACAAGTCACGCCCCCCGGGGAGTGCCGCCGGAAGCGGCGGTAAAGGAGGGGGGGCCGCCTGCACAGGCAGGAGAACGCCCACCAAAACCATGGCAGCGCCAAACTGCCAGGTGCGCATGTCCATCTACTGATCCTCCCCTAACCGCATCCAGGCCGATGGCGAGAAAGTTAGCCCTGATCAGTGGACGGGAGAACGGATCCCTAGGATCCCAACTCTGCTCAGAGGGGGGTTCGTACTCCCAGCTGAAAAAATCGCCTCCTCAATTGCTTCGAGGCCATCCCGACCCGCTCGGGCCCAGAATCCGCCGCCTGTCCCCCCGGCCATGTACCTTCGCACCCCTCCCGTCTGGCCCCATCGCGACAGTGCCGCCCCGGAGGCGGTGGCCGGCGAGAAGGATGCCTGCGGGGTGGGCTTCCTGGCCCATCTCCAAGGGGTAGCCAGCCACTGGGTGTTGCAACAGGCCCTGCAGGGCCTCCGCTGCATGGAACATCGCGGCGGTTGCGGTGGTGACGGAGATTCCGGAGATGGCGCGGGTATCCTCAGCGCCATTCCCTGGGGCCTGCTTGAGGCTGTCTGGCCCGCCGCCTCAGGCCTGAACCAGGGTGTCAGGGGCCTCGGCATGGTCTTTCTGCCCCAGGATCCCGCCCAGCGCGAGACGGTCCGCCAGCTCTGCGAGCAGGAAGCCACCCGACTGGGCCTCGTGAGCCTGGGCTGGCGACCGGTGCCGGTAGACCCCTCCGTGTTGGGCCCCATGGCCCGCCAGTCGGCGCCCGCCATTGAGCAATGGTTGCTGCTGGAGCCCCAGGCCAATGCCAAGGTCAGCGAGGAGGTTGACGCGGTCGAATCCCTGCTTTTCCGACTGCGACGGCGGGCCGTCGACCGGGCCCGGGAACATCTCGGTGCCGAAAGTGCCAACCTCTATTTCGCCTCAATCAGTTCCCGTACCGTCGTCTACAAAGGCATGGTCCGCTCGGCGGTACTCGACCTCTTTTACGCCGACCTGCGGGATGAGCGGTTTGCGGTCCATTTTGCTATTTACCACAGGCGTTTCAGCACCAACACGCTGCCCCGCTGGCCCCTGGCCCAGCCCATGCGCTTGCTGGGCCACAACGGAGAAATCAATACATTGCTCGGCAACATCAATTGGGCCAGTGCGGCCGAAGCCAATCTCGAAGCTGTATGGGGTGAAGCTGCCAGTGACCTGCGGCCATTGGTTAATCCAGCCTTCAGCGATTCGGCCAATCTTGATGCGACACTTGAACTGATGGTGCGCAGTGGTCGTCCCATTACAGATAGCCTGCTCACGCTTGTTCCAGAAGCATTCCGCGATCAACCAGAACTAGAAGACCGACCCGATATCAAAGCTTTTTATGAATACAATGCTTGCCTGCAGGAGCCCTGGGATGGTCCCGCCCTGTTGGTCTTCAGTGATGGCAAGACGGTAGGGGCCACTCTCGATCGCAATGGTCTCCGGCCGGCCCGCTATTGCATCACCAGCGATGGTTATGTGGTGATGGGTTCAGAAACCGGTGTCGTTGAACTGGAAGAAGATCGCATTCTGGAAAAAGGAAGGCTGGGTCCTGGGCAGATGCTGGCCGTAGATCTGGTCAACCATCGCATTCTGCGCAACTGGGATGTGAAGGAAGAAGCGGCTGCCCGCCATCCCTACAGCAGTTGGTTAGCGGAACATCGCCGCGAGTTGGAGGCCGGAGTCTGGCAAGAACAAACCATCCTCAGCGATCTCGAGCTTCTACAACAGCAAACCGCATTCGGTTTCACCGCTGAGGACTTGGAACTGGTGATGGATGATATGGCCGGCGCCGGCAAAGAACCCACCTATTGCATGGGTGACGACATTCCCTTGGCGGTTCTCTCTAGCAAGCCCCACCTCCTCTACGACTATTTCAAGCAGCGCTTCGCCCAGGTCACCAACCCTCCGATTGACCCGTTGCGCGAAAAACTGGTCATGGGTCTGGATATGCATCTGGGACGGCGTGGATCCGCCTTGCGGCCGGACGCCGCCGGAGCCGCCGTCTTGCACCTGGCCAGCCCCGTACTGAGTGAACCTGAATTGCAGAGCCTGGGCTCCAAGGGTCTGCGCATGACCACCCTTTCAACCCTGCTGGCGGTAGAAACGGGTCCCTCAGGCCTGGAAGCAGCTTTGAAACGCCTCTGCTTTGAGGCGGAGGCTGCCGTTCGCGCCGACAGCCAGATCCTGCTCCTCTCCGATCGCTGCAGCGGTGGCATCGGCGCTGCCTCCATGGCTATTCCACCCCTGCTGGCCATTGGTGCTGTCCATCACCACCTCTTGAGGCTGGGTTTGCGTCTGCAGGCCTCCATCGTGATCGAAACCGGCCAATGCTGGACCACCCACCATCTGGCCTGTCTGATCGGCTATGGCGCCAGTGCGGTCTGCCCCTGGATGGCATGGGAAACCAGCCGGCACTGGCTAGCCCATCCCAAGACCCAATCCCTGATCGAAAGGGGCAAGTTACCCGCCTTGACACCTATCAAGGTTCAAGAAAACGTGCGCCAGGCCCTTGAAGACGGTCTGCGAAAAATTCTCTCCAAAATCGGCATTTCGATGCTTGCGAGCTATCATGGCGCCCAAATTTTTGAGGCGATCGGTATCGGCGCTGATCTGATTGATCTGGCCTTTTCCGGCACCACCAGCCGGGTGGCTGGTCTCAGCCTCGAAGAACTTGCCAGCGAAACCCTCGCTTTCCATACCAAGGCCTATCCAGAACTCAACCGCACCAAGCTGGAGTTCATGGGTTTTGTGCAGTACCGAAGCGGTGGTGAATTCCACCTGAATAGCCCCGAAATGGCCAAGGCCCTGCATGCCGCCGTGGCAGCGGGGCCTGGTTACGACCACTTCAACACCTACCGCCAACTCCTGGAACATCGCCCGGTAACGGCCCTGCGGGATCTGCTTGAACTGACGCCCGCCCCAACCCCATTGCCCCTGGACGAGGTTGAGAGTGTCGAAAGCATCTGCAGCCGCTTTTGCACGGGCGGCATGAGCCTCGGTGCCCTATCCCGAGAGGCACACGAAGTGCTGGCTGTAGCCATGAATCGCATCGGCGGCAAGAGCAATAGCGGCGAAGGGGGTGAGGATCCTGCCCGCTATCACCCTCTCCACGATGTCGATGCCGAGGGCCGCTCGGCGACGTTGCCCAGCATCGCTGGCCTGCGCAATGGCGATAGTGCCTGCTCAGCCATCAAGCAGATTGCCTCTGGTCGTTTCGGTGTCACCCCGGCCTACCTTCGCAGTGGCAAGCAACTGGAGATCAAGGTCGCCCAGGGAGCCAAGCCTGGAGAAGGGGGCCAATTACCGGGACCCAAGGTAGATGCCTACATCGCCTGGCTGCGCAATAGCAAACCCGGGGTGGCCCTGATATCGCCTCCTCCCCACCACGATATTTATTCCATCGAAGATCTGGCCCAGCTGATCCATGACTTGCACCAAGTGCATCCCAAAGCCAAGGTTTCGGTTAAACTGGTTGCCGAGATCGGCATCGGTACGATTGCCGCCGGCGTTGCCAAAGCCAATGCCGATGTCATCCAAATTTCCGGCCACGATGGTGGCACAGGGGCCTCACCCCTGAGCTCAATAAAACACGCCGGCAGCCCCTGGGAGTTAGGCCTTAGCGAGGTACATCGCAGCTTGCTGGTCAACGGACTTCGGGATCGGGTGCTGCTGCGGGCCGATGGTGGCCTCAAAACCGGCTGGGATGTGTTGATGGCGGCCCTGCTTGGCGCCGAAGAATACGGTTTCGGTTCAGTGGCAATGATTGCCGAAGGCTGCATCATGGCTAGGGTTTGTCACACCAATAATTGTCCCGTCGGCATAGCCACGCAGAAAGAATCCCTGCGCAAGCGGTTTACAGGCTTACCAGATCATGTAGTTAATTTCTTCCTTTTTGTCGCCCAGGAGGTACGCCAACTTCTCAGTGTGCTCGGCGTCGCCCGTCTCGAAGATTTGATTGGCCGCACCGAACTGCTGCGTCCCAGATCAGTCAAGCTCACTAAAACCAGCCGGGTGGACCTCAGCTGCCTGCTGAGCCCAATCCCCCAGGCCCAGGATCGTTCCTGGCTGAAGCACGATGGCGAAGCCCACGGCAATGGGGTGGTTCTCGAAGATCAACTCCTGGCCGATGCCGCTGTCACTGAGGCCATCAAGGGCCACGGGCAACTGGACAGGACTCTGAGAATCCTCAACACAGACCGCAGCGTGGGAGCCCGGCTGGCTGGTGAAATTGCCGAGCT
>JBKDVK010000231.1:0-7504 GCA_046338875.1 Cyanobacteriota bacterium
TGAGCAGAAACTTCCGGTCGGGCAGGAACGGCAGAGACGGGGCGGGAAAGGGTAATTGGTGTCAAGAATTTCTAGGGGTAAGGAGAAACGATCAAGCCGCTGATAGCAAAAGCGTGAACGATCAAGTCACGATTACAAGAAAGGTAAGCACCTTAGGAAACCAGGGAAGCGAGCGACTGTCTCATGGCTCAGACTAGTCAACGAAAGGCTTCCTTGGGATCCTTGGCCCATTGACAGAAAGTTTGCGCAATACAAATCCAGACTAAGGCTTTCAGGTGCCTGGTTCTTCATCATTACCGCCCAGGGCTTCGATCGCTTGGCGAAGGGCCAGGGATCTTTCAGCGTCACCACGGGTGAGGGCAACGGCCAGGGCAAATTCCAGCTTTTCCAGTTGATGATCGCGCTCAGCTTGGAGGGAGCAGCGGGGGTTGCCTGTTGGATGGCGCCCAGGAGCAAAAGAGCCTGGTCCTGAAGCAACTGAATGGGATGAAGGAAATGCCATGGTCACTTTCTGTTTATTTTGGCATGGTTGCAGCAAGAGTGGTGGCAACACACCCTCCATGCTGCCGCCCCAAGGGGCCAATTAGGCGGCATCCCATTGGCGAACGCTCTCCTTGGCCTCCTTGGCGCCAACCGAACCAGGCTCAAGGGCCCCAGCCTGGAACGATGCCAGGCCTGGACTGCCTCCAGCTGCCAGGACATCGGCAGATTCAGTTGCCAACAACTGCCGGCAATCCCGCAAAAGAGACTCGGCCTTATCGAGCCGGGCCAGATCCTCCGCATCCGCCCCCTTGGCGCGTTCTTGATGCAATTCGGAATCCAGGCAATCCAGCCGCTGCTCCAAGGCCACCAAGCGCTGGGAAAGGGCATGCAGAGTGATAGCCAAGTCTTCTGTATGGCGGCTGATGCGGAAAGACACCGAAGGAACTGAAGCAGAAGCCATGGCCAAACGGCGATGCGCCGCGTCAACACTGACCCGCATCACAACACAAAAAGGCAAGTTGCTCAAGCTGGCAACGAATCTTCCAGACTGGCTGTTAGTTGCATAGCTGAACCAATGGCTCCCTGGCTGCTTGGGCTCTATGGCCTTGCCGGCATTGCCGGGGGACTGGTGGCCCTGCGAACGGGCATCCCTGCAGCCCCCCTGGCGGGAGCCCTCATCGGAGCGGCCCTGCTGAGCATGAGTGGCCGTGTCGAAACGGCCCAGTGGCCCTCGGGCACGCGCACCATTCTTGAAATCGCGATTGGCACCGTCATCGGCACCAGCCTCACCGGCACTGCCGTGGCCGAATTGAAAATGTTGTGGAAACCGGCCCTTTTGATCACCGTGACCCTGGTACTGACCGGAGTGGTGGTCGGTCTGTGGTGCAGCCGCCTGTTGGGCATTGATCCGGTGGTGGCCTTGCTGGGGGCCGCGCCGGGGGGTATCAGTGGCATGAGCCTGGTGGGGGCCGAGTTCGGCGTGGGGGCCGCTGTGGCTGCCCTGCATGCGGTGCGCTTGATCACGGTGCTGCTAGTGCTGCCGCTGCTCGTACGGTTGGTGTTGCCGGCAAGCGCAGCGCCACCGGGCGGCTGAAACCCAGGCCTTCGCAGCCGCCCAGTGGCTGGACAGATGGGCCTGGCTGGATAGCTTGTGCCGGTCCATCTCGCCCCGCCGATGCGCGTCCACCCCACCCACCTCCGCCGCCTGCTGCCAGGAATGCTCGGCCTGGCGCTCTCGGCCGGGGCTGCCGCCAGCCTGGCAAACCCCGCCCAAGCGGTCGATTCCCCAGGCGCCAAAGCCGCCCAGGTGTACTGCTTCATGCGCAGCAATGGCAATAACCATGAAGTCAGCTGGGCCGCTGCCTACGGCGTGGTCAAACAGACCAGCGGAGTGTTCAAGCCACCCCCGGAACGGGCCGCCGTGTTGATCACCGAAGCCGTGGTCTACAACCCCGCCTCCTTCCCCGACTGTGCCCGTTACCTGGGCGACCTCTATGCCCGCCGTGTGAATAAGGGCGCCCTGGGCACCCCGGATAGCACTGGCTCACCGGGGGCGCCTGCTGGAGCCAATCCCGGTGCGGCGATGCCCTACCCCCGTTGAACAACCGTGCCAACGGGGCACCGCAGCGCCGCCAGGCTCACCACTTCCCCGCCCTGGTGGTCCTTGTCATCGCTTCCCTGCTGACAGCCTGCGCCGAAGAACCCCTCCCCCAGCGCCGCATCAACCGGTCGGATTGTCTGAGAACGATCGACATGGACCATCTGCCGGAAGCCCTGCGGCGCTGCGATGCCGTGGTGGCAGCCTTCCCCAAGGATCCGGGGCCCCTCAACGACCGCTTCCTGCTGCTCACCCTGGCCGATAAGGATGCCGCCGCCTGCCAGGACATCCGTAAGGCCGCCGCCCTGGCCCGGGCCCTGCCCGCCGGCAAAATGGACCAGCAGCTGCGTCACGATCTGGCCCTGAGGCTGGCCGACTGCCCCACTGCCCCCGGGGGCCTCACCAGTCCTCAAGCCACTGGCGCACTAAAGCCGGGAATGCCTGACGGCGCTGCCGCTCCAGGGAAGGGCGCAGCAGGGCACTGATGCGCTCTGCCTTGCTCTCGATCAAGTCATCCACCAAGCGGTCAGTGGCCCCCAAGCGCATCCAGTGGCAGCTCAGGCTGGCTGCCATCCCCAGACGGTGGCAGCGATCCTCCGCCTGCTCGGCATCGCCGGGGGTCCAGGGGCGTTCGACCAGCACCACATGGCGGGCCCGGTGCAGGGTGAAACCCAGACCGCCGGTGCCGAAGGTGGCGACCAACAACCCCTGTGCCCCGCCCTGGAAACCCTCGACCAGACCCTGGCGTTGCGCCGGCGGCACGGCGCCGATCAACAGGGCGGCCCCCCCGGGACTGGCGCTGGCAAGCCCGGCTTGGAGCCGCTGGGCCGTAGCCACAAAAGCAGTGAACACCACCACCGACTCCCCCCGACGCAACAAATCGGCCACCAGGGTGATGGTGGCCCCTTCCTTGGCGCCGGAACCAAGGCGCCGCATCGCCGTAAACACCGCCAGGGCCTCGGCATCACGGCGCACTTCGCCCCGGGACGCCCGCAGCCGATAGGCCTGCACCACGGCCTGCAGCTGGGCATCAAAACGATTGGCGGCACACTCCCCCAGGTCAACGTCGTGGTGAAGACGCTCCTTGGGAGGGAGATCCAGGCACTGGGCCTTGGTGCGGTGCAAGACCAGGGGCCGCACCAGTTGGCGCAGTTCGTCGAGCTGGCTGGCCCCTTGGGCCTGCCAGAGGCGCCTTCCCCCCTGTTCGCGCCAGTGGCCTTGGCAATAACGCTCCTCGTAGGCCCGCTGATCACGGCCAAGGGGATGGCCGATGGCGGCAAGCAGGGGGAAGAGCTGGACGGGGCGGCCATTTTTCATCGGGGTGCCGGTAAGCAACCACAGGGCCCGCAAGCGGGGATGGCGCGCCAGGCGCAGAAAAGCCTGGGTACGCCTAGCCCGCAGGGACTGGGCAAAATGGGCCTCATCGACGATCAGGACCGTGCCAGCCCCAGGCAGGGCGGCTGGAATCCGGCCCCAGCTGTGCAATTCCAACCGCAGCCCCAGGGCCGCGGCCTCCTGACGCCAATGCAGATGGAGACCCACCGGGGCCAGCACCACTAGCCGGCACTCCGCCAGCCGCACCATGGCGCGAGCCGCCGCCAGGGCCGTGAGCGTTTTGCCCAAACCCATGGCATCGGCAAGGACGGCACCGCGGCGGGCCAACAGCCACCGCACCGCCAGCCGCTGGTGCCCCAGCAGGCACCGCCCGTCCGCCAGGGAATCCGTCAAACCAGCTGCCTCAACCAGCTGGCGATGCGGTGGCAGGGGTGGTAACGGCTGGTGCAGCCAGAGCAGCCATTGGGCCAGCTCTTCGGTGATCGGGAAGCGCCCCGCCAGCTGGTTCTCCAGGGCAACGGCAGCCTCCAAGGGAAACTCCCAACAACCCCGGGCCGGCAGCCAACGACCGCTGGGGCGCAGGGCGCGGAGCTGGGACTGGGTGACCGCATCGAAGGGGCTGACCACCTCAATCAAGCCGGTGGGGCCCAGCCGCATCTGGATCGCCGCCTCGGCCAAGCCATGGAAGTGCAGTCCAGGACACAATGACAGCGGCAAAGCACTGTCAAAGTCTCCCCAATCGCACAGCAGGCATGCCGCTGAGGGATGGGGTGTTTCTTGAAGACCTCTGCCCGAAATTGCGTGTGCGCCGATGGCGCCAATCCCTGCATGAACTGACGGACCATTGCTGCGTCTATTGCGGGCAACGGTCGGAATCCATTGATCACATGCATCCCCGCAGTCGCGGCGGGTCCAGCGTCACCGAAAACTGCGTGCCCGCCTGCCTGTCCTGCAATGGCCAGAAGGGAGATGCGGATATTTTCATCTGGTACCGCAGCCAGTCCTTCTACGACCCGCGCCGGGCCATGGCCCTGAGAGCCTGGGGGGAAGGAGATATGAAACTGGCGCTTCGGCTCTTGGAGTGGGTCCGACCGACCGCCCAGCCCTCCCCCAGGGGTCACCAGACCCGACAGGCCTCGACACCCGCATGGCGATTGCAGATGGCCTCCTGAGCCTCAGGGCGCTCCGGTGCCAGCAACAGGGCGACTGTCACCAGAAAGGCCGCCAAGACCAGGGGGGCGCCCATGGGACTGGCATCTTTCCAGGATTCCGCCACCACCCCGAAACGGGATGGGCAGGGCCCTGAACCGTGGCGTCTGCGGGCAGACCGCAAGCGAGACCCATGACCCAAATGGCGAGAGCGGATGGCGGGGGAGCTGGGGGTCCCAGCTCCCCCAGTGGCGCCACTGCGGGCGGGGGCGGGGACGGGGGCGGATGCAGTAGAGATCGGAGCGGAACCAAGGAACACGGTCACGGTGGAATCCTCAGGGACTGATACAGATGTACTGCATCCCCAAGGGGCTGTCAACTTTGGTGGTGGGCAGCCCCTGCAGGGTCTGGTGTTGGGTGCTGGCTACACCGGCCGCCGCTTCGCCCAAGCCCTGCGCAACCGCGGGCAACGGGTCCGTTTGACGGACCGCCGCGGCCCCCCACCAGAGGAGCAGAGCGGCGATTGGCTCCGCTTTGATCCGCAAGAGGGCGTCCTTCCGGAGAGGCACCTCTTGGCAGGGGTAACCCATGTGTTGGTGACCATCCCCCCCGACCCCCAAGGAGCTGATCCCGTGCTGGCGACCCTGGCCGGCACCCTGGCAAGCCTCCCTTTGCAATGGGTCGGCTACCTCTCCACCACAGGGGTGTACGGCGATCACGGCGGCGATTGGGTGCGCGAAGACAGTGCCCTGCGCCCCCGACTGGAGCGCAGCCAGGCCCGTCTGGCCTGCGAACGGGCCTGGCTTTGCAGCGGCTTGCCGGTCCAAGTGTTCCGGCTGCCGGCCATCTACGGGCCGGGACGGTCCCCCTTTGACAACCTTCGCAACGGCACGGCCCGACTGATTCACAAACCCGGCCAGGTGTTCTCAAGAGTGCATGTGGACGACATCGTCGGAGCCTTGCTGCACTGCCTGGCGATGCCGGCGGGAGAACGACCGCAAACGGTGATCGTGGCGGACCGGGAGCCCTGCCCCTCCAGTGAAACCCTGAGCTTCGCCGCCCACCTGTTGGGCTGCAAGCTGCCAGCCTGGCAGCGCTGGCAAGACGTCAGCGCCACAATGGGTCCGATGGCCCGCAGCTTCTGGAGTGAGAACCGGCGTGCCAGCAGCGAACTCCTCTGCGACAGCCTGGGCTACCGCTTGCGTTATCCCTCCTATCGAGAAGGACTTCGCGCCAGCATCAACCTCATTTGAGATATTGCTCAGGATCAAACTTTTCAACTGGTATGTGGAGATCCTCGGCCATCTTGTCCCAGCGGACTATTAGCCAGCCCTGCTGAAACCCCCTCCCTAACCACAACAGCAAACATGCCAGCAAAAACCACCTCACCATGGATTCCTCCCCTGCCCATCAAGTCAACTCAAGCGTAAATCCACCCCGATTGGTGCTGGCCCTCGGCGATCCCGCCGGCATCGGGGCCGAAGTAACCCTCAAGGCCCTGGCCCGGCCCTGGCCCCCCGGCGCTGAAATCACGCTGGTGGGTTGTCGCCAGTGGCTGGAACAGTCCTATGTCCAGCTCAAGCACCAGGGGGCTGCTCCCCTGGCCGACCCGGCCGAGCTCAAGGTCGTGAACTTGCCCCTGGACGAAGCGGTGCGATGCGGCCACAGCGACGCGGCGACGGGCGCGGCCAGCTTTCGGTGGCTGACGCGGGCCGCCGAAATGGTCCTGGCAGGTGCAGCGGATGCTCTGGTGACAGCACCGATCGCCAAGGCGAGCTGGCACTTGGCCGGCCATGACTATGCGGGACAAACCGAACGGCTGGCTGAGCTCTGCGGTGTTCCCCGGGCCTCGATGCTGTTCACCGCCCTCTCCCCCAGGGGGGGCTGGCGGCTCAACACCTTGCTGGCCACCACCCATATCCCCCTGGCCCAAGTGCCCCGGCAACTCACCCCGGAGCTGGTGAAGGCCCAACTGGAGCGGCTCCTGGCCTTCTGCCGGCGCTTCAGCGAGAGGCCCCATCTGGTGGTGGCGGGCCTCAACCCCCATGCCGGTGAGGCCGGCCGGCTGGGGCGAGAAGAGGAAGACTGGTTACGGGATTGCCTGGCGGGCTGGAGCCACAAGCACCCCGAGGTGCGTCTGGAGGGGCCCCTACCCCCAGACACCTGCTGGCTGGAAGCAGCGACCGCCTGGCGAGGCGGCAGACCGGCGGCAGACGGTTATCTGGCTCTATACCACGATCAAGGCCTGATTCCCGTGAAGCTCCTGGCTTTCGATGCGGCGGTGAACACCACCTTGGGGCTGCCGTTCCTGCGCACCTCCCCAGACCACGGCACCGCCTTTGGGATCGCCGGTAGGGGAGTGGCCAGAGCCGAAAGCATGGTGGCCGCCCTTGAGGCAGCCTGGCAGCTGGGCTAACCCCAAGGCAGCAGGAACTGCCTCAAGCGGGGCGAATGCGCATCAGCACCTGGCCAAATTCAACGGGGGTACCGCTCTCTACCAGGATTTCCACCACCTCGCCGCTGATGTCGGCTTCGAGTTCGTTCATCAATTTCATCGCCTCCAGGATGCAGACGGGTTGGCCAGCCTGAATACGGCTGCCCACCTCCACAACGGCGGGCTCACCCGGCGCTGGGGAGCGGTAGAAGGTGCCCACCATGGGCGCCGTGAGGGGCTGGAGGTCGCTGCGGCTGGAGGGGGGCGGTGGCGAAGGGACGGCCGCAACCGGGACCGGAGGGGTTGGGGGAGCTGCGGCAACAACAGGCAGGGGCGGGGCCGCCTGGGCAGAGGGCGCCGCCGCAGGCAGGTTGCGACGCACCACCAGGCGAAAGTCTTCGCCCTCGAGACGCAACTCCTGAATATCGCTCTCGCCCAGGAAGGTCAGGAGTTCCCGGAGCTGGTCGTGGTCGAGCTGCATGGAATCAGGACTCCCTGCCGAGATA
>JBKDVK010000232.1:0-3179 GCA_046338875.1 Cyanobacteriota bacterium
GCCGCAGGGCGCTGATCACCACCACGTAGAGGGCGAAGGCACCGCTCATCAACAGCCCCGGAATCAGCGAGCCGACAAACAACTCGCCCACCGGCACCCCCAGCTGGTCGCCCAGCACCACGAGCACAATCGAGGGCGGGATGATCTGGCCCAGGGTGCCGGAGGCGGCAATCACCCCGGTGGCCAGGGATTTGTCGTAGCCGGCGCGCAGCATGGCCGGCAGGGAGATCAAGCCCATGGTGGTGACCGTGGCGGCGATCACGCCGGTGGTGGCAGCCAACACCGTGCCGACGATCACCACCGCTAGGGCCAGGCCGCCCCGCAGGCGCCCCATCAGCCGGCCCATGGTTTCCAGCAGCCGCTCGGCGATGCCCGATTGCTCGAGCATGGCGCCCATGAATACAAACGCCGGGATCGCCAGCAGGGTGAGGTTGCCCATGATCCCGAAGATCCGCTGGGGCAAGGCCGCCAAAAAGGAGGCGTCGATGACGCCAAGGGCCATCGCCAGGGCGGCGAACACCACGGCGACCCCCCCCAGGCCGAAGGCCACCGGGTAGCCGCTGAGCAGGGCCACCACCAGGGCGAGAAACATGCCCGGGCCCAGAATCTCGCCGGGCTCCAGGGTGATCACCCAGCCCAAAAATTCGATTTCCATCCCTCAGCCCTCCCCGCCGTGATCGTGGCTGGTCGGTGGCCGGCCGTGCAGCAGCCGGATGGCCTGGGCCACCCCCTGCAGCCCCAGCAATAGAAAGCCCAGGGGGATCAAACTCTTAACCCAGTAGCGCGGCAGGCCGCCCGGATCGGGGGACACCTCCCAGAGCTGCCAGGAGCGCAGGGTGGGCGCCACCGAGGTAATCAGCACCACGAGCCCAAAGGGCAGAAGCAGGCCCAGGGTGGCGGCCAGCTCCACCCGCCCCTGCCGCCGTGGACTCCAGCGGCTTTGCAGCACATCCACCCGCACGTGGTCGTCGGTTTGGAGGGCGTAGCCGAGGCCCAGCAAGACCATCAGGTCGAACAGATGCCACTGGCCTTCGATCAAGGCGTTGGAGCTGAGGTTGCGGCCCACGGCCAGGCCGACATAGCGGCCCACCACGTTCCAGGTGCCCAGGGCGAGCATCAGCAGCAGGGCCCAGCGGGCCAGCCGGGCCGCGAGCCGGTTGAGGGCATCGATGCGATCAGCCCAGCGCAGCCAGCCCCTCATGGCGCCCCCTTGGCCTCGCCGAAGGCGAAGCGGGCGTAGGAAAACTCATTCACCCGATTCCAGGCAAAGACGTCCTGGCGGAAGGTTCGCCATTGCTCGTACACGCGCTTGAAGGTGGCATCTTTGGCACTGTCGGCCAGGATCTGATCGGTGGCCTCGCGGGCCGCCTGGAGGATGGGTTCGCCGTAAAACTTCAACTGGGTGCCGCCTTTGATCAGCCGCTGCAGAACCGTGGCGTTGAGGGCGTCATAGCGGCTGAGCATCAGCCCGTTGGCCTCCTGGCTGGCGGCGGCGAACATGGCCTGGTATTCGCTGGGCAGGCGGCGCCAAGCCTGGAGGTTGACCAGGGCGGTGAGGGTGGGGCCCGGCTCCCACCAGCCCGGGTAGTAGTAGTAACGCGCAGCCTTGTTCAGGCCGAGTTTCTCGTCGTCGTAGGGGCCGGTCCATTCGGCGGCATCGATGGCGCCCCGATCCAGCGCCAGGAAGATCTCACCGCCCGGCAGCACCTGCACGTTCACCCCCAAGGCGGCCATCACCTTGCCGCCCAGGCCGGGGATGCGCATCTTGAGGCCCTGCAGGGAGGCCAGCCCCTCCAGGGGCCGCTTGAACCAGCCGCCCATCTGGGCGCCAGTGTTGCCCGCCGGGAAGCTGCGCACGCCGAAATCGCTATAGAGCCGATCGATGGCCTCCAGGCCGCCGCCCTCGTAAAGCCAAGCGTTTTGCTGCTGGGCCGTGAGGCCGAAGGGCACGGCGGTGCCGAAGGCCAGGGCGGGGTTTTTGCCGAGGTAGTAGTAGCTGGCCGTGTGGCCGCACTCCACCGAGCCGTTCTGCACCGCCTCCAACACCTCCAGGCCGGGCACGAGTTCACCGGCGGCGAAGGGCTGGATCAGAAAGCGGCCAGCGCTCATCTCGCGCACCCGCCGGCTGATCGTTTCCGCCCCGCCAAAGATGGTGTCCAGGGAGTGGGGCCAGCTGGTGGCCATCCGCCAGCGCACCAGGGGCAGGGCCGAACCCGCCTTGACATCGTCCGCCCGGCGGATGCGGCAGGAGGCCAGCACCCCGGCGCTGGTGGCCACTGCAGCGGCTCCGAGCAGTCGCCGCCGCTGCGGGGAGAAGTCAGGCATGGCCATCGGCAGCGTGGGCGCAAGTGTAGGTATGGGCGTGTTATTTCGCCATGAAGGGCAGGGAGGAGTGATGCAGCACGATGCGGATTTCACCATCCGCTTCCCTCACGAATGCCCAGGTCTTGTCGACGCTGGTCAACTTGCCGCTGCTGTCGGTGAGATCAACATTGCCCATGGTGATTGCCAATTCACCATGGAGCTGGATCACCTGATTGCGGATGGCGCACGTCTGCCAAGGCCTGATGGCAAAACCATTATCGTTGGGATAGGTAGGATTACCGCCGACGAAATAGGCCAGCGCCCCGGCCTTGGTGCTACGGAAGGTCTGCGGTTGCTGAGTTAGAGTGGGTTTAAAAGCTACAGCCCCGTATTGGTAGCCATAGGCCTGATCGAGGATTTTGTTAGCCGTGGCATTGGCCGCTGCGAAACCGCCCGTGGCGTAGGCCTTGCTGATCGCAAGCAGGCCATTGCACCAGCCTTTCTGGGCATTCAGCACCTGTTCTTCGGTGATGTTGCTGTTCATGCGCATCGGCTGGCTGTCGGCCAAAGCGGCACCGGGTCCCGTAACCAGCAGGGGCAACACCAAAGTGCTGAAGGTGGCGGCCAGACGAATGTTCATGACGACTCGATGAGTCAAAGGCCCTGGAATTGTAAGGGCTCGGATCGACAATTATCTTGGCAAGGCTTGCCGCTAACTACTTCAAAGAATAGCCACTAGACATCGCTCATGATACATCTCGCGTCGGTATGACCATTGGTGCCGCTATTTATGGTACGCACTATCACGTCTCGGACGCAAAGAGAGCGACCGCAGAGTTGTTTGCCTCCCGCCAGAACGCCTTCTTGTGCTGCAT